>NCHM01000103.1 GCA_002257205.1 Rhizobiales bacterium 24-66-13
TCGTCGAGGACGGCGACGCGGGCGGGGGCGGGTTCTGTCATTGAAATGCTCGCTATCGGGCGCATGTGTTGCGGATGCCCTTGATCCGGCTTCGAGGCTAAAATGGCAATCTCTGTCCTTGAATCGGATCGCGCCGGGACCGTCGCGGTTTTCCGCCCCTCCCCCACCCGCCAGCCAGGAGGTCCCCATGACCGCCCAAGCCAGTCTCAATGCCCGCATCGGCGAGGTGACGCAGCGCATTGCTGAACGCAGCCACGACAGCCGCGCGCGTTATCTGGACCGCATCGCCGCCGCCGGAGAGGCCGGCCCGCGCCGCCGCGCGCTCGGATGCGCCAACCAGGCCCATGGATTCGCCGCCTGCCTGCCCGGCGACAAGGCCGAGCTGCGCACCGGGGAGGGCGGAAATCTCGCGATTGTTACCGCCTATAACGACATGCTCAGCGCCCACCAGCCCTATGAGCGCTTCCCCGAGCTGATCCGCGAAGCCGCCCGCGACGTGGGCGGGGTGGCGCAGGTGGCGGGCGGGGTGCCGGCCATGTGCGACGGCGTCACGCAAGGGGAAGCGGGCATGGAGCTGTCGCTGTTCTCCCGCGAGGTGATCGCGCTCTCCACGGCGGTGGCGCTCTCGCACCAGACCTTCGATGCCGCCGTGTTCCTCGGCATCTGCGACAAGATCGTGCCCGGCCTGATCATCGGCGCGCTCTCGTTCGGCCATCTGCCGGCGGTGTTCATCCCGAGCGGCCCCATGACCTCGGGCCTGCCGAACGACGAGAAATCCCGCATCCGCCAATTGTTCGCGGAAGGCAAGATCAGCCGCGACGCGCTGCTGGAGGCCGAGTCGAAATCCTACCACGGCCCCGGCACCTGCACTTTCTACGGCACCGCCAACACCAACCAGATGATGATGGAAATCATGGGCGTGCATCTGCCCGGCGCCTCCTTCGTCAATCCCAACACGCCGCTGCGCGATGCGCTCACCCGCGAGGGCACCAAGCGGGCGCTGGCCAATAGCGCGCTCGGCAATCATTACACCCCGCTCGGGCGGATGCTGGACGAGAAGGCGTTCGTGAACGGCGTGGTCGGCCTGCACGCCACCGGCGGCTCCACCAACCACACGCTCCACATCGTCGCCATGGCGGCGGCGGCGGGCATCGTGCTGACCTGGAACGATTTTTCGGACCTTGCGGACGTGGTGCCGCTGCTCACCCGCGTCTATCCCAATGGGAAGGCGGACGTGAACCATTTCCACGCCGCCGGCGGCATGGGCTTCGTGATCCGCGAACTGCTCTCCGCCGGGCTGCTGCACGAGGATGTGGAAACCGTGTGGGGCACCGGGCTTTCCGGCTATACGGCCGAACCGGGCCTGGACGAAAACGGCGCTTTGGTCTGGCGCGACGCCTCGGCGGCGAGCGGCGACGAGGCGGTGCTTCGCCCGGTCTCCCGCGCCTTCCAGCCCACCGGCGGGCTGAAGGTGTTGGACGGCAATCTCGGCCGCGCGGTCATCAAGACCTCGGCGGTGGCGCCGGAACGCCATGTGATCGAGGCGCCGGCCCGCGTGTTCCACTCCCAGGAGGCGCTTCAGGCCGCGTTCAAGACCGGCAGCCTCACGGGGGATTTCGTGGCGGTGGTGCGGTTCCAGGGTCCCAAGGCCAACGGCATGCCGGAATTGCACAAGCTCCTGCCGCCGCTGGGTGTTTTGCAGGACCGGGGACAGAAGGTGGCGCTGGTCACCGACGGGCGCATGTCCGGCGCCTCGGGCAAGGTGCCATCGGCCATCCACGTGACGCCGGAAGCCGCCGCCGGGGGGCCGATCGGCAAGATCCGCGATGGCGATCTGGTGCGGCTCGACGGCGTCGCCGGGCATCTCACCGTGCTGGTGGATGCGGAGGAATGGGCCGCCCGCGCACCGGCGCAGGAGGATCTTTCCGCCTCCCACGTCAATGTGGGCCGGGAATTGTTTGCCCCGTTCCGAAATGCGGTTGGGACGGCGGATACCGGGGCGAGCATCTTTTCGCTCACCGCGGCCTGACGAAAGCAAGGGATTGCAAAGGTTTCGCGTCCGGGATGTTTCACGTGAAACATCCCGGACCACGGACGAACACAGGTTTCGTGAGAACGAAACCGGCAATGACTTTCGATTGACGCGAATTTCGTCGCCGAATTCGCTGCAGACTTCGGCGACGGACGAATTTCGCCTTGCGGACCAGTTGGCGCGCTCCGCCTATCCCTTCGCCTGCGCCTCCAGCCGGGCGTCGAAGGCGAGCACCGCGTTCAGCAGCACCGCCGCGCCGGCGGCGCAATCGGCCGGGGAGGTGTCTTCCGCCTCATTGTGGCTGATGCCGTCCTTGCAGGGCACGAACACCATGGTGGTCGGCGCCACGCGGGCCACATAGGCGGCGTCGTGCCCGGCGCCCGAGACGATGTCGCGATGCCCATAGCCGAGCGTCTCCGCCGCCGCACGGATGGTGGAGACCAGGGTTTCGTCGAAATGCACCGGCGGGGCGTTCAGGATGCAGTCGAGCTGCAGGGTCAGGCCGAGCGCGGAAATCGCCGCCTCGATCTTCGCGCACAATTCCTCATGCATGGCGTCGAGCACGTCTTGGTCTGGGTGGCGCATCTCGATGGTGAGGAAGACTTCGCCGGGAATGACATTGCGCGAATTGGGCTTCACCTCCATCAGCCCCACGGTCGCGACCGCGAGCGGGGGATGGGCAAGGCCGACCGCATTGACGATCTCCACCACCTTGGCGGCGCCCAGCAGCGCATCCTTGCGGCGGGACATGGGCGTGGTGCCGGCGTGGGAATCCACCCCGGTAATCGTCGCTTCATACCAGCGGATGCCCTGCACGCCGGTGACCACGCCGATGGTCTTGCCCTCGGCCTCCAGGATCGGCCCCTGCTCGATGTGCAATTCGAACATGGCCGACATGGGATGGCCGCCGAGCGGCTTCTCGCCGCGATAGCCGATGGCGTCCAGCGCATCGCCGAAGCGGATGCCCTCGCGGTCGCGCTGGTCCATCACATAGTCTTTCTCGAACACTCCGGAAAAGCCCCCGGACGCCAGCATGGCGGGGGCGAAGCGGGAGCCTTCCTCATTGGTCCAATTGATCACCTCGATGGGCGCCAGCGTCTCATAGCCGCTGGCCTGGAGCGCCCGCAGAACCTCCAGCCCCGCCAGCACGCCCAGCACGCCGTCGAACTTGCCGCCGGTGGGCTGGGTATCGAGGTGCGAGCCGATGCAGATGGGCGGGAGCGTATTGTCGCGGCCGGGCCGGCGGGCGAACATATTGCCGGCCTCATCCACGGAAACGGTGCAGCCGGCGGCGATGCAGGCGTCCTTGAACCAGTCGCGGACCTGGCGGTCTTCCTCGGTCAGGGTGAGGCGGTTGATGCCGCCTTTTTCCGTGCCGCCGAAACGGGCGGTTTCCATCAGCGCGGCCCAGAGGCGGTCGCCGTCGATCGTCAAATTCGCCATGTCAAACTTCCGTTGGGGTCGGATCGGTTTGCGCCGATGCATGCAATCGGCGTGCCCGCCCTTGTCCCGGCCATGACGGCCGGGGCCGGTTCACCCGCCTCCGCGCAACCGCATTCGCACACGCGTAAAAGGGGGCACATGCCTCCCTTTTAGGCGACGCGTGCGCCCTCTCAGGTCAAGTCCTTCTCGCCCATCATCACGCGGCGATAGGCGCCCACCAGATGGTTGCGCATGAGATCGGCCGCGACCTTCGCCTCGCCGCGGATCATGGCTTCCAAAATCTCCTCGTGCTCGCGCCACACCCGGATCGAGAGGCCGGGGAAGGAGAGGATTTCCCCCATGGCGCGGCGCAGATGCTGCCAATTGAGGCGCATCGTATCGATCACCAGCGGATTGGCCGAGAGATCATAGATGAAGGAGTGGAACTCCATGTCCGCATGGACCACGCCCTTCTGGTCATTGGCGAGCACCAAATTGCGCCCGTGCACCACCAGGTCCCGCCCCTTGCGGATGTGTTCCGGCTTGAGATTGGCGGTGGCGAGCTCGGCTGCCAGCGGCTCCACGGCGGAGCGGAATTCGTAGATCGCCTTCAGTAATTCCGGCTGAACCGGGGCCACCGACACCCCGCGCTTGCCCGATTCGATGACGAAGCCCTGGGACCGCAGGATCACCAGCGCATGGGTCACCGGCTGGCGCGAAACATTGAGGCGCGCGGCGATGTCCTCCTGCGTCAGGCGCTCCCCCGGTTTCAGGGTGCCGTCGCAGATGGCGTCGAGGATGACCTCGTAGGTCTGTTCGACCAGGCGTTTCGGTGCGGCCAGAGTTTCCATGAAGTCTGCATATCGCGTGCGCCCGCCGTTTTCCATCTTGACCATCTCCTGGGAACCTGCGACCGTTTGTTGAACTCGGAATTCAGAATTCAATAATGAACGAGGGATGGAAATGGCTCAACCCATTCGTGTGCTGCTCGCCAAGGTGGGACTCGACGGTCACGATCGCGGCGTGAAGGTGGTCGCGCGCACCTTGCGCGATGCCGGCATGGACGTGATCTATTCCGGCCTGCACCGCACGCCGGAAGAAGTGGTCACCGCCGCGATCCAGGAGGACGTGGACGTGCTCGGCGTCAGCCTGCTGTCGGGCGTGCAGCTCACGGTGTTTCCCAAGATCTTCAAGCTCTTGAGCGAAAAGGGCGTGGACGATCTGATCGTGGTCGCCGGCGGCGTCATGCCGGACGAGGACGTGGTCGCCTTGAAGGAGATGGGCGTGAAGGAAGTCCTGCTTCAGGACACCCCGCCCGCCGCCATCGTCGCCACGCTGGAACGCCTCGTCACCGAGCGCGGCGCGCGCTGAGCGCGGGAGGATTTCCCATGGAAGACTGGTCCTTCCCACCGCGCTATGACGAAACCTATCTGCCGCCGTCGGACGCGCGCTATTGGTTTCAGAAGCGCGAAACCATGCATCCCGCGGACCGCGACGCGGCGATCCTCGCCCGCCTCCAGCAGCTTTGCGCCTATGCCTATGAGACCGCGCCCTTCTACCGGCGCAAATGGGACGAAGCGGGCTTCCACCCCTCGCACCTGAAGTCGCTGGAAGATTTCGAGGACAAGGTCCCGGTCGTCACCAAGGCGGACCTGCGCGCCAGTCAGGCGGCGCATCCTCCCTTCGGCGATTATCTCTGCGTGCCGGACGCGGAAGTGTTCCATGTCCACGGCACCTCCGGCACCACCGGGCGGCCCACCGCCTTCGCCATCGGCCGCAACGACTGGCGCGCCATCGCCAATGCCCATGCCCGCATCATGTGGGCCATGGGCCTGCGCCCCGGCGACATGGTGTGCGTCGCCGCCATCTTCAGCCTCTATATGGGCTCCTGGGGTGCGCTCGCGGGGGCCGAGCGGCTCGGCGCCAAGGCGTTTCCGTTCGGCGCCGGTGCGCCGGGCATGAGCGTGCGCTGTGCCCAATGGCTCGCCGCCATGAAGCCTGCCGGCTTCTACGGCACCCCCACCTATGCCCTGCATCTGGCGGAAACCGCGATCAAGGAGGGGCTGAACCCGCGCGATTTCGGCCTGCGCGTCATGTTCTTCTCCGGCGAGCCCGGTGCCTCCATTCCCGGCGTGCGCGACCGCATTGAGGATCTCTACGGCGCCAAGGTGTTCGACAGCGGCTCCATGGCCGAGATGACGCCCTGGATGCATGTGGGCGGCTCGGCCGAGACGCCGGGCATGCTGTGCTGGCAGGACGTGGTCTATACTGAGGTCTGCGACCCGCGCACCTTCCGCCGCGTGCCCTATGGCGAGCGGGGAACCCCGGTCTACACCCATCTGGAGCGCACCTCCCAGCCCATGATCCGCCTTGCCTCGGGGGATCTCACGCTGTGGACCGACGAGGCAAGCCCTTGCGGGCGCACCTATCCGCGCCTGCCGCTCGGGATTTTCGGGCGTATCGACGACATGTTCACCATCCGCGGCGAGAACGTCTATCCGAGCGAGATCGATTCCGTGCTCAACCAGACCGCCGGCTATGGCGGCGAGCACCAGATCGTCATCACCCGCGAAGCCACCATGGACGAACTGGTGCTGCGGGTTGAAGCCGACGCGATGACGCTCGCCCTTGGCCGCGACCATATGGAAAAATTCCGAGGCGACATCGCCAGATCCATGCAGAAGCTGCTCGGTCTGCGCACCGTGGTGGAGATCGTGGAAGGCGGCACGCTGCCGCGCACGGACTTCAAGGCCCGCCGGGTGGTGGATGATCGCGCCGTGTTCCGCGACATGCATGCCCAGCTTAAAGCGGGGGGTGCCTGATGGGCCGCTATGTTCCCTCGCTGGAACTGATCCCACGCGTGGAAGCCGGGGAGATGGGCGCCATCGGCCGGCTCATCTCGCGCGCGGAATCCGGCACGCCGGAGGCGCGCGAAGCGCTCGCCACCATCTATCGCCGCGCCGGCAAGGCCCATGTGATCGGGATTACCGGCGTGCCCGGCTCGGGCAAATCCACCCTCGTCGCCCATTTCGCCAAGCTCCTGCGCGACCAGGGCCTGAAGGTGGGCATCGTGGCGGTGGACCCCTCCAGCCCGTTTTCTGGCGGCTCGATCCTCGGCGACCGGGTGCGCATGACGGAACTCGCCACCGATCCCGGCATCTACATCCGCTCCATGGCGACCCGCGGCGCCATGGGCGGCATGGCCCGCGCGGCGCTGGACGCGGTGGATATCCTCGACGTCGGCGGCTTCGACACGGTGATCATCGAGACCGTGGGCGTGGGCCAGGACGAGGTGGAGATCGCCCGCGCCTCCCACACCACGGTGGTGGTCTCCGCCCCCGGCCTCGGCGACGAGATCCAGGCCATCAAGGCCGGCATATTGGAGATCGCCGACATCCACGTGGTCTCCAAATGCGACCGGAGCGATGCCAACCGCACGCTGACCGACCTCAAGAGCATGCTCACGCTGGGCGCCCTCACCTCCGCGCGGGGGGAATGGGCGGTGCCGGTGGTCGGCGTTTCCGCCATCAGCGGGGAGGGGTTCGCCCAGCTCCTCGACAAGATCAACGCCCACCGCCGCGTCGCCTTCGAGACCGAGACCGGCCTCGCGCGGCTCGCCCGCATCGCCCGCTTCCGCCTTGTGAAGACGGCGGAAAATCTCCTGATCGAGCGCTTCACCCATGCGGCGGAGCGCCTTGCCCCGAAGCTTTCCGCGCGCCTCCAGCGCCGCGAGAGCGATCCCTACACCCTTGCCAACGAGATGCTGCTCTCGTCCGCCCAGAAGGAACTCGCAGATGAGCATGCTTGAGACCCGCACCCTCGCCAAGCTCAGCGATGATGTGCGCGACTGGGAAGAAAACGAAGTCGCCGCCTTCCTGAAGAAACAGGCCGAGCGCAAGGAGCAATTCTTCACGCTCGGCGATTTCCCGGTGAAGCGCACCTATACCGCCGCCGATCTCGCGGAAACCCCGCCGGAGGATATCGGCCTGCCGGGCCGCTATCCGTTCACGCGCGGCCCCTATCCCACCATGTACCGTTCCCGCAACTGGACCATGCGCCAGATCGCCGGCTTCGGCACCGGCGAGGACACGAACAAGCGCTTCAAATATCTGATCGCCCAAGGCCAGACCGGCATTTCGACCGATTTCGATATGCCGACCCTCATGGGGTACGACAGCGACCATCCCATGAGCGAGGGCGAAGTGGGGCGCGAGGGCGTGGCCATCGACACGCTGGAGGACATGGAGGCCCTGTTCGAGGGCATCGACCTTGAGAAAATCTCGGTCTCCATGACCATCAATCCCTCCGCCTGGATTCTGCTGGCCATGTACATCGTGCTGGCGGAAAAGCGCGGCTACGATCTCAACAAGCTTTCGGGGACCGTCCAGGCGGATATCCTCAAAGAATACATGGCGCAGAAGGAATATATCTATCCCATCGCGCCCTCGGTCCGCATCGTGCGCGATTGCATCACCCATTGCGCCAAGACCATGAAGCGCTACAACCCGATCAATATCTCGGGCTACCATATCTCAGAAGCCGGCTCCTCGCCGGTGGACGAAGTGGCCTTCACCCTCGCTAACCTCATCGTCTATGTGGAGGAGGTGACGAAGACCGGCATGCATGTGGACGAGTTCGCCCCGCGCCTCGCCTTTTTCTTCGTCTGTCAGGCCGATTTCTTCGAGGAAGTGGCGAAGTTCCGCGCCGTGCGGCGCTGCTATGCCAAGATCATGAAGGAACGTTTCGGCGCCAAGAACCCAGAAAGCATGCGCCTGCGCTTCCATTGCCAGACGGCGGCGGCCTCGCTCACCAAGCCGCAATATATGGTGAACGTGGTGCGCACCGCGCTGCAGGCGCTCTCGGCGGTGCTGGGCGGCTGCCAGTCGCTGCACACCAACGGCTTCGACGAAGCTTTCGCCATCCCCACCGAGGAAGCCATGCGCATGGCCCTGCGCACCCAGCAGGTGATCGCCGAGGAAAGCAACGTCACCCAGGTGATCGACCCGCTCGGCGGCTCCTATTACGTGGAAGCGCTGACCAGCGAGTACGAAAAGCGCATCATGGACATCCTCGCCGAGGTGGATGAGCGCGGCGGCACCATCAAGCTGATCCAGGAAGGCTGGTTCCAGAAGCGCGTCGCCGATTTCGCCTATGAGACCGCCTTGCGCAAGCAATCGGGCGAAAAGCCGGTGATCGGCGTCAACACCTTGGTCGAGAAGGAGGAGGTCCACGACATCGAGACCCATCCTTACGACCAGACCACGGCCGAACGGCAGGTCTCGCGCACCCAGCGCATCCGCCGCGAGCGGGACAATGTGAAGGTCAACGCCTTGCTGGAGCGCCTGGTGGAGGTGGCGAAGGACGATACCCAGAACATCATGCCCGTCACCATCGACCTGGTGCGCGAAGGCGCCACCATGGGCGATATCGTGGAGAAGCTGAAAACCGTGTGGGGCGTGTATCGCGAAACCCCGGTGTTCTGACCATGCGGCTGAAGCGGGACGATGTGAAGGCCGCGCGCATGCGGGCGCGCGGCGGCGATGTGGGGGCGGCGCGCCTGCTCCTGGCGCACAGCGTGGCGTGCGGCCATGAACGGCTGGCCTTGCGTCGCTATTTCTTCGCGCGGATGCTGGGGGCAAGCGATCTCGCCGAGTTCGAGCCCTTCTGCGGCCAAGTCGCTGCGCGGCTGGCGCAGGACGAACTCAAAGCCATGGCCCGTGATGCCGTGGTACTGGCGGATCGCCTGCAAAATGGTCTGCACGGGAGCGCCGCATGAGTGATCTTTTATCCACCCCGCCCTTCATCCTGCCTTATCACGGCATTCTTCCCGTGATGCCGGACCTGCGCCATGCCGGCGCGCGTTCCGCCGTGATCGGCCGGGTGACGCTCGGACCGCGCGCCTCCATCGGCGCGCTCGCTCTGCTGCGGGCGGACGGGCATGTGGTGGAAATCGGCGCCGATTTCTTCATCGGCGATCGCGGCACGGTGCATATCGCGCATGAGCTGTATCCGGCCCTGGTGGGGGATCGCGTCACGGTCGGCCGCAACGGCGTGGTGCACGCCTGCACGGTGGGCAGCGACTGCGTGATCGAGGAAAATGCCGTCATCCTCGACGGCTCGGTGGTGGAAGACGGGGTGATCCTGGAAGCCGGCGCGGTCGCCTTCCCGCGCTCCAAGCTGGAAGCGAACATGGTCTATGCCGGCATTCCGGCAAAGCCGGTGCGCCCGGTGGAGCCGGGCGAGATCGCGCGCCGCGCGGCGCGACTGCGCGCGGTGCCCGACGAGGTGCTCGCCCCCACCCGCGCCCCGGCAAAGCTGGAGATCGACCCCACAACCTTCATCGCCGCCACCTCCACGGTGGCCGGAACCTTCCGCGCGGACGCGCATTCCAGCGTGCTGTTTTCCTGCGAGCTGGATGCCGGCGACAGCGAAATCGTGCTCGGCGCGAATTCCAACATCCAGGACAACACCATCATCCGCTGCGTGAACGGGCCGTTCGTCATGGCGGCGGATGCGGTCATCGGCCACAATGTGATGCTTGAGAATTGCACCATCGGCACAGGCGTCCTGGTCGGCATGGGCAGCCATGTGGCGGCGGGCACGGTGTTCGAGCCCGACGTGTTGCTGGCGGCGGGCGCGCGCACCGAGCCGGGGCAGGTGCTGGAGAGCGGCTGGCTCTGGGGCGGCAGCCCCGCCCGCAAGATTTCGCCCATGGATGAGCGCAAGCGCGCCATGATCCCCTGGATCATCGGCACT
>NCHM01000735.1 GCA_002257205.1 Rhizobiales bacterium 24-66-13
GCTTCCAGATAATCGAGGATGCGGTCGCGATATTTCGGGCCTTCCACATCCCAGTCGATATCCGCCTTGCCGAGATGGGGCACGGGGGAGAGCACATAGAAGCCAGTGCAGCCCTCCGGCGCCAGGCTCGGGTCGGTGACGGTGGGGGCATGCAGATAGAGCGAGAAATCCTCCGGCAGCGCGGGGCCGGCGAAAATCTCGTCGATCAGTTCGCGATAGCGCGGCCCGAACAGCACCGTGTGATGCTGGAGATGGTCGTAGGTGCGCTTCGTGCCGAAATAGATCACGAACAGCGACATGGAATGGCGCATCTTGCCAAGCCTTTTGCCCTCGGCTTTGCCGCGCGGCGTATTGCGCAGCAGCTTGGCATAGGTGTGCACCACGTCCGCGTTTGAGGCGACGAGGTCGAACTTCGTCACGCTGCCGTCGGCCATGCGCACGCCGGTGGCGCGGCCATTCTCCACCACGATTTCGTCCACGGGCGCGGAGAGCTTCAGCGTGCCGCCGAGATCCTCGAACAGGCGCACCATGCCGCCCACCAGCGCGCCGGTGCCGCCGCGCGGGAAAAACACGCCCCATTTACGTTCCAGCGCATGGATCAGCGCATAGATCGAGGAGGTGGCGAACGGATTGCCGCCCACCAGCAGCGAATGGAACGAGAATGCCTCGCGCAGGTGCTCGTCCTTGATGAAGCGCGCCACCATGGCATAGACGCTCTTCCACGCCTCAAGCCGCATGAGCTGGGGCGCGGCGCGGATCATGTCCTTGAACGAGAGGAAGGGCACGGCGCCGAGCTTGATGTAGCCCTCTTCAAACACCGCCTTGGAATAGGCGAGGAAGCGCCGGTAGCCCTCCACGTCCACGGGTGAGCGGGCGGCGATCTGCCGGTCGAGCCCTTCCTGGTCGTTCACATAGTCGAACTGGGTGCCGTCGTTCCACAGCAGGCGGTAGAAGGGCGAGATGGAGATCAGCTCCACATAGTCGGAGAGCTTGCGTCCCGCGATCGCGAACAGCTCCTCGAGTGCGCTCGGGTCGGTGATAACGGTCGGCCCGCCATCGAAGGTAAAGCCCTGGTCCTCGTAGACGTAGGCGCGGCCGCCGGGCTTGTCGCGCTTCTCATAGACCGTGACGTCGAAGCCCGCCGCCTGAAGACGGATCGCCAGCGAGAGGCCGCCGAAGCCGGAGCCGATC
>NCHM01000104.1 GCA_002257205.1 Rhizobiales bacterium 24-66-13
CAGCTCCAGCGGGTGCCACAGCCCGACCCAGCCGGCGATCAGCAGGCCCTCGCCGAACAGATAGCCGAGCAGGCTGTCGGAGCCGAGCCATTTGTCCAGCACGGTGGACAGCGCGAGGCAGGCCGCGAGGAAGATCGCGCCGATGCGCAGCGCGCGGTGCCCTTCCAGGCGCAGCTCCAGCATCTTGCGGCGGCAATACAGGATCTGGGAATTGCAATAGGTGGCGAGCGCGCGGGGTAATTGGCCCACCAGCGCGTCGTCGTCGGTGCCGTCCGGAAGCCAGATCACCGCCTTGGCTCGGCGGGTGCGCCAATCCTTCTGCACCCGTAGCGCGTCCATCACCTGGTCGATGCCCGACAGGTCGATGGTCTCGCCTTCGAACGGGTCGACCTCGGGCACGCGGAAGAAATTCTTGAGGTTGCGCAATTGCAGGTGGATTTCGCCGGGCGTCGCGGTCATCGGGTCTCGCCTTGCAGGACGCGCCGGCAAGCGGGCGGCAGCTTTCGGGGGGCTGTGCGGCAGGCGCCGCGCACCATGGTCAAGCTGGGGCTTACACCATTTCGCGCGGGGCGGAAATTCACCCGATCGGGCGCCGATGGCGCCGCAGATTCCCGAGGCGCCCGGCTGGCGCGCGGTTTTGCTTGAAAGCGCGTCGGATTTCCGCTTTGCAGGACGGCGGAAGCGTCAAGGGACGAGCCGGGGGGTGCGCGTGTCGCCATCGAGCAGGGCAGGGCGCCGGAGCGCGGCGGATGGCACGCGAGCGAGCGCCTTGCGGGCAGCCGGCCTTATGGCGGCGGGGATGCGCGCGGTTCTGCTCGGCGCTGTGGCGTTGCTGGCGCTGAACGGCTGCACGCCCCATCCCGAGGGCGTGCTGGTGCCCCTCGCCGCCGGCACCCCGGTCGCCGCCACCGTGGACATTCTCGCCGCCACCACCCGCGCGCCCACCGATAAGCCGGGAATCCTGTTCACCGGCGAACGGGGCGAGGGGCTCTCGCTCACCAATATCGTGGTCTCGATCCCGACCAATCGTCCCCTGGGCTCGATCCAGTGGCCGCAGCCCGGCACCGCCGATCCGACGCGCGATTTCGCGATTTCCGAGGTGGCGCCGGTGCCGCGCGCGGGCGTCCTGGATTGGTTCAAGGGCGCCAAGGGCAAGAAGCGGCGGGTGCTGATCTTCGTGCACGGCTTCAACACGCGCTTTGATTCCGCCGTGTTCCGCTTCGCCCAGATCGTCCACGACATGAATGCGGATATCGCGCCGGTGCTGTTCTCCTGGCCCTCGCGCGGGCGCATCCTGGATTATGTCTATGACCGCGAGAGCACGAATTTTTCCCGCAACGACCTCGCTTATGTGATGCGGGCGGCGGCGCGCTCGCCTTATGTGGACGACGTGGTGGTGATGGCCCATTCCATGGGCGCGTGGCTCGCGGTGGAATCCCTGCGCCAGCTCGCGCTCCAGGACGGGCGCATCCCGGCCAAGATCTCCAACGTGGTGCTGGCCTCGCCCGATCTCGATATCGACGTGTTCCGCCGGCAGGTGGCGGAGATGGGCAAGGACCGCCCGCGCATCACCATCTTCGTGTCGCGCAACGACCGCGCGCTCGGCCTCTCGCAACTGATCGGCGGCGGCGTGACGCGGGTGGGCGCGATCGATCTCACCCAGCCCGCCAACGCCGCCCAGCTGGAGCAGGCCACCGGCATCGTGGTGCTGGATCTGTCCGGGCTTGAGAATGGCGATGCGCTCAATCATTCCAAGTTCGCCACCAGCCCCGAAGTGGTGCAATTGCTCGGTACGCGCCTGTCGTCCGGGCAGGACCTCGGCGACCGGGAGGGCGGGGGCGGGGCGGAAGCCGTGCAGGTGCTCGGCGCCGCCGTGGGCGGGGTGGTGACCGCGCCCATCACGGTGTTCACCGGCGGCCTGCGGAACTGATGCGGGGCCGGACGTCACCGGCCCCGGTGTTTCAAAGGCGTCAGAGCGACCTGGGTCAGAACGAACCGACCGCGCTGCCCAGCACGATCACCGCCACCAGCGCCAGGATCGCGCCCACCACCGCCACCATGACGATGTCGAAATAGCTTTTCGCGTGGGTCGAGCCGCATACCGCCAGCAGCGTCACCACCGCGCCATTGTGCGGCAGGCTGTCGAGCGTGCCGGCGCCGATCACGGCGACGCGGTGCATCAGCGCGGGATCAAGGCCGGTTTCCGCCGCGAGCTTCATATAGGACGCGCCCAGCGCATCGAGCGCGATGGTGAGCCCGCCTGAGGCCGAGCCGGTGAGCGCCGCCAATATGTTGGTGGCGATGGCGAGCGACACCAGCGGCCCGCCCTGGATGCCGAGCACCCAGGTGCGCACCAGCTCGAACGCCGGCATGGCCGCGACCACGGCGCCGAAGCCGACCAGGCTCGCCACGCTGAAGGCCGGCAGCACCGAGGCATTGGCGCCCGCGTCCATGGTGGCCCGCAGGTCCGGCAGGCGGCGGAAATTGAACGCCAGCAGCACCAGGATCGCCGCCGTCAGCGCCGTCGCCACCGCCCACACGCCGCCCACGGCGGAAAGCGTGGTGGAGCCCCAGCGCTCTTCGCCGAGGAAGCTCACGTCCAGCCGGGGCAGGATCACCATGGACATCAGCAGGTTGACCAGCACCACGACAACCAACGGCGTTGCCGCCACGAGGAAGGAGGGGCGGGTCGTGCTGTGGGCGCCGTGGGAGATTTCCGCCGTGTCGAATTCATGCGAGGCGGTGGCGCGCTCGCGGATGAATTGGTCGTCGGCGACGCCCGCATCGAGCGGGGTCTCGTCGCCGAAGCCCTCGCCCTTGGCCCGCGCGACGCGCTCCGCCCGCATCAGCCACCACATGCCGAAGCCGAGCATGATCAGCGAGGCGATCACGCCCAGCCCCGGTGCCGCGAACGGCGTGGTGCCGAAGAAGGGCATGGGGATGGCGTTCTGGATCGCCGGGGTTCCCGGCAGCGCCGACATGGTGAAGGTGGAGGTGCCGAGCGCGATCGCCGCCGGCATCAGGCGGCGCGGAATGCCCGCCGAGCGGAACAAGGCGATCGCCATGGGCGCCAGCACGAAGAAGGCGACGAACAGGCTCACCCCGCCATAGGTGACGATGGCGCCCGCCAGCACCACCGCCAGGATGGCGCGCTTCTCGCCGAGCTTTTCGGTCATGGTGTCGGCGATCACGGTCACCGAGCCGCTGTCGTCCATCAGCTTGCCGAACAAAGCGCCGAGCAGGAACAGCGGAAAGAACTGCGCCACGAAGGTGGCGGCATTGGTCATGAAGGTCTGCGTCCAGTGTGCGAGCAGCGGCTCGCCCGAGAACGCCGCCGCCACCAGCGCCGCGATCGGCGCCAGCAGCAGGATCGACCAGCCCCGGAAGGCCAGGAACAGGAGCAGCCCGAGGCCGAGGAGGATGCCGAGAAGTCCCATGCTCACACGCCTTCCAGCAGCACGTCGAGATCGATGGAGGAGCGCTTGCCGAGATTGTCGGCATCCCGCGCGAGGAACGCCTCGGCGGACTTGCGGCCCTCGTCGCGCAGCATGGAAAGGAATTCCCATTCCGCATTGAGCTTGGAGGAATAGCCGAGCGTGGACATCAGCGCGTTGGGCACCATGTGGATGCGCATCTTCGCCCATTGCGCGCCCTCGCTGTGGCCGGGGTCCGCGACCTGGCGCAGCAAGGCGATCATGCGCAATTCCTTCAGCAGCACCGCGTTGAAGGATACCTCGTTGAGGCGGTTGAGGATTTCCCGCGCCGAATTGGGCGTGCCCGGCCGCTCGACGGGATTGATGGGGATGAGGATGGTGTCGTCGGACTCCAGCTCGCGCACCAGCGGCGTCATGGTGGGATTGCCGGAATAGCCGCCGTCCCAATAGCTCTCGCCGTCGATCTCGATGGCCTGGAACATGGTGGGCAGGCAGGCCGAGGCGAGCAGCACGTCGGGCGTGATCTCGGAATTGCGGAACACCCGCCCGCGCCCGGTGCGCACATTGGTGGCGGTGATGAACAGGCGGATCGGCGAGGTTTTCAGCCGCTCGAAATTGATCAGGTCTTCCAGGATGCTGCGCAGCGGGTGCGAATTGCCGGGGTTGAGGTCATAGGGCGAATAGAGCCGCGAGACGAGGTCGAGGGTGACGAACAGCGGGGAATTATCGAGCGTCCAGCGCCCCAGCATCTTGTCGATGGGGCCGCGCTGGAACGGGCTGAAGCGGGCCGCTTCCGCCACCCGCTTCCAATAGGCTTCGAGCGCATCACGCGCGCCCTGCGCGCCGCCCGCCGCGAAGCCGTCCGCCAGCACCGCCGCGTTCATGGCACCGGCCGAGGTGCCGGAAATGCCGTCGATGCGCAGCCAGTCTTCCTCCAGCAGGCGGTCAAGTACGCCCCAGGTGAAGGCGCCGTGCGAGCCGCCGCCCTGGAGGGCGAAGTCGATCAATACCGGGGTGCGCCCGCTGGCGGTGGGTTCGCTCATGATGCTCTCCAATGTCCCGCACGTGTCGTGCGCGGCCGGACCGCAGGCTGCGGCCCGGCCGTCTTGGCTATGCCGTTACCGCTTGTGAGCCGGGCTCCGGCGGTGCGTCGGGTCCGAACCAGCCGACATAGAGCGCCGGCAGGAAGATCAGGGTCAGCATCGTGCCCACCAGCAGGCCGCCCATGATGGAGAAGGCCATGGGCCCCCAGAACACGGTCGGCGCGATGGGGATCATGCCGAGCACCGTGGAAATGGCGGTCAGCATGATCGGGCGGAACCGGGTGCAGGCGGCGAGGATCACCGCATCCTGCACCTTCGCCCCGCGCGCCCGCTCGGCCTCGATCTGGCCGATCAGGATCACCGCATTCTTGGTGATCATGCCGATCAAGGCGAGAATGCCGAGGATGGCGACGAAGCCCAGCGGCCGCCCGGAGGCGAGCAGCGCGGCGGAGACGCCGATCAGCCCCAGCGGCGCCACCGAGAGCACCAGCACCAGCCGCGAGAAGCTCTGGAGCTGGAACATCAGCACCGTGAGCATGATCAGCAGCATCACCGGCACCACCGCCAGCACCGAGGCGCGCGATTTCGCGCTCTCCTCCACCGTGCCGCCGGTGACGATGTGGTAGGAGCGCGGCAAGGCCTTCGCCAGCTCCTGGATCTTCGGCGCCAGCGCATCCACCACCGTTTCCGGCAGCGCGCCGGCGATCACGTCTGCCTGCACGGTGAGTGTGGCGACCCGGTCGCGCCGCCACACCACGGGGTAATCCTGCACATATTCGAAGCTGGCGAGCTGGCTCAGCGGCACGGTGCGGCCGCTCGGCAGCGGCACTTGCAGGCTGGCGAGATTGGCCAGCGAGACGCGCTGCTCGTCGGTGGCGCGGGCGACGACGTTCACCAGATAGATGTCGTCGCGCACCTGGGTCACCGGCGTGCCGGTCATCACCGTGTTGAGCACGCCGGCGAGCGCCTGGGTGCTGAGGCCGAGCAGGCGCGCCTGGTCCTGGTCCACACGGATGCGCACCTGCCGCCCGGGCTCGATCCAGTCGAAATTGACCTTCTCGACCTTGGCGTCCGAGGCCATGACACCGGCGAGCTGGAACGCGATCTGGCGGACCTTCTCGATATCCGGCCCGCTGACGCGATATTGCACCGGCCAGCCGACCGGCGGGCCGAGTTCCAGCGGGTAGATGCGGCCCACCACATTGGGGAATTGCTCCGCCAGCACCTTTTCCAGCTTCACCCGCAGGCGTTCGCGCGCCGCCACATCCTTGGCGACGATCACCGACTGGGCGAAGAAGTCATTGGGCAGCTGCACGTTGAGCGGCAGATAGAAGCGGATCGCCCCGCGCCCGACATAGGAGCTGAAGCGCTCCGCATCGGGATCGGCGCGCACGATGGCGTCGAAGCGCTGCGTGATGTCCTCGCTGTTATAGATCGAGGCATTCTGCGGCAGGCGCAGGTCCACCAGCAGTTCCGGCCGGTCGGACGAGGGGAAGAATTGCTGCGGGATCAGCGGGATCGCCAGCACGGAGAGCACGAACAGGCCGACCGTGATCGCAACCGTGATCCAGCGCGCCTTCAGCGCCAGGGTCAGCAGCGAGCGATACATGCCCAGCACCTTGCTGGGCTTTTCCGGCGCGCTCTTCTTGGACTTGTCGGGCGCTTTCAGGATCACCACGCCCAGCAGCGGCGCGAACAGCACCGCCACGAACCAGGAGACGATGAGGGCGATGGAGACGACAGCAAACAACGAGAACGTATATTCGCCCGCCGAACTGGCCGCAAAGCCAACGGGGACGAAGCCGGCAACCGTGACGAAGGTTCCCGCGAGCATGGCGAAGGCATAGGTGCGGAAGGCGAAGGTCGCCGCGCTCGCCTTGTCGTCGCCGGCCGCGAGGCGGTTCATCATGGCGTCGGTGGTGGTCATGGCGTCGTCCACCATGAGCGCCAATGCGATGATGAGCGCGCCGAGCGAGATGCGCTGCATGTCGATGCCGGCCAGCTCCATCACCGAGAACACCACGGCGAGCGTCAGCGGGATGGAGAGCGCCACCACCATGCCGGCGCGCACGCCGAGGCTGATGAAGCTCACCACCAGGATGATGCCCACCGCCTGCCAGAGCGAGGACATGAACTCGCCGATGGCGGTGTCCACGGTCACCGCCTGGTCCGCCACCAGATGCGGCTCGATGCCGATGGGCAGATCGGCGGTGATGTCGGCCATGGCGGTTTTCAGGTGTGCGCCGAGCGCCAGGATGTCGCCGCCGTCGCGCATGGCGATGGCGAGCCCGATGGCCGGCTGGCCGTTCACGCGGAACAAAGGCTGCGGCGGGTCGGCATAGGCCCGGCGCACGGTCGCGATGTCGGAGAGCCGCAGCACGCGGCCGTTGACGACGAAATTGACGTTGGCGATGTCCTGCTCGGACTCGAACGCGCCGGAGACGCGCAGCGAGATCGCCTCTTCCCCGGTCTGCACGCTGCCGGCGGGGCTGACGATGTTCTGGCTTTGCAGCGCGGCCAGCACCGCCGAGCGGTCGATGCCGAGGCTCGCCAGTTCCTGCATGTTGAATTCGACGAAGATCCGCTCGTCCTGCGCGCCCAGGATCTCGATCTTGGAGACGTCCGGCACCTGGAGCAGCTTGGAGCGCACCTCTTCCACATAATCGCGCAATTCGCGCTGGCTGAAGCCGTCGGCGGTGAAGCCGTAGATGATGCCGAAGGTATCGCCGAACTCGTCGTTGAAGCCCGGTCCCTGCACGCCTTGCGGCAAGGTGTGGCGCATGTCGCCGATGCTCTTTCGCACGTGGTACCAGATGTCCGGCACCTCCTGCGCGGTGGCGCTGCCCTTCAGGTTGACGAAGATGGTGGTGACGCCGGCGCTGGTATAGCTGCGCAGGAAGTCGAGCTTCGGCGTTTCCTGGAGCGTGCGTTCCAGCCGCTCGGTCACCTGTTTCAGCGTATCCTCGACCGAGGCGCCGGGCCAGGAGGCCTGCACCACCATGGTCTTGATGATGAAGGTCGGGTCCTCGCCCCGGCCCAGCCGTTCATAGGAGAGCAGCCCCGCGAGCACCGCGACGGCCATGAAATAAATGACGATGGAGCGATGCTTCAGCGCCCATTCGGAAAGATTGAGGCCGCTCACAGGTTCGCCCCCAGCAGGCGGACCTTCTGGCCCGGATGGAGCGCCTGGACGCCCGCCGTGACGACGATTTCCGCATTCTTGAGGCCGTCGGCCACGGTGACGGTGGCGGGCGAGAAGCGGGCGATGTCCACCGGCCGCAGGGCCACCGTCTTTGTGGTGGGATCGAAGATCCAGACCGCCGGCTTGCCGTCGATGCGGGTCAGGGCGCTGGCCGGAATCTCGATCACCGGGCCGGTGTCCACCGCCACCGAGCCGTTGACCGTGGAGCCGAGGCGCATCGCCTCCGGCGGGTCGATCAGGCCCACGCGGATCTGGAACGTGCGGGTGACGGGATCGGCCTGGGGCGCCACCTCGCGCACCCGGCCCCTGGCGCTGGCGCCGCTGCCGTCCGCCAGGGTCACCTGGACCTCGGGATCGGCGGGCATGTCGCGCAGCACCTGGGCGGAAACGTCGAACACCGCGTCGCGGCCATCCTTGCGGGCCACCTGGACGATGGCCTGGCCGGGCTGCACCACCTCGCCCTGCTCGGCGCGGCGGGCGGTGACGGTGCCGGGCGCATCGGCCTTCAATTCGGTGAAATTCAGCCGGTCGGTGGCGATCTTCACCTGCGCCTCGGCATCCTCCAGCCGCGCGCGTGCGGTGAGATAGGCCTGCTCGGCCTGCTCATACTGGGCGCGCGGGGTGAAGCCGCGGGCGAGCAAAGCGCGCTGGCGCTCATAGGTGTTGCGCGAGACGCCGAGCTGCCCCTGCGCCGCGCTCAGCGCCGCCTGGGCCGAGCGCAGGGCATTGACCTCATTCTGCGGATCGAGCCGGGCGAGGACCTCCCCGGCATCCACATGGTCGCCCACATTCACCAGCCGCTCGATGATCCGCCCGCCGATGCGGAAGGCGTAGGTGACCTCGTTCATGGCCTCCACATGGCCGGTGAAGGTGAGGCCGTCCGGCGTGGTGCGGGTGGAGACCTTGAGCGCGCGCACCGGCCGGATTTCCGGCGCGGCGGCGGTCTGCTCGCCGCCGCAGGCGGTCAGGGCGAGGGGGGAGAGCAGCACGAATGCCAGCGCGAGCCGCCGTGCGGGGATGCGCGTCTTGGCGTGCGTCTTGGCGTGCGTCTTGGCGTGCGTCTTCAGTTTGCGAGCGGACACGGAATGCTCCTTTCAGGCCAGTGCATGCCGGGACGCGCCGAGGCATCACGCATAAAGCACCAACTTGGCATTGGGGTGACGGAGAGGCAACGCGGGCGAAGTACAGGCCCGGCGGGGCGATCGACATTCGGATTATTCAATCCCGCCCCAGGGGACGGCGGCCATTGCTTGAATGGACTTGATCTCGTTGCGCCAGCGCGGGGAAATAAGGATGACAGCGTCATGGCGCGCTCCGCACGGCGATCGCCAAGGCGCTCACGAGGGCGATCACGAGGCCGGCGAGCAGCGCGCCCGCCACCCCCCAGCGCCGCAGCACGTCGTCGAGCCGGCCGATGCCCGCAAGCCCGCGCGCCAGCAGCGGCCCCAGGCGCTCGGCGAGCACCAGAACGTCGCCCGCCGGCACCTCGGGAAGCGCCGGGCCGCGCTGGTGCAATGCGAACGCGAGCGCGAGGCCCAGCAGCACCGGCACCGCCGTCTTCTCCACATTCACCAAGGCGAAGGCGGACGCGATCCGTTCCCCGGTCACGAGCGGATAGAGCGTGAACGGCAGGGCGAGCGCGAGCACGCTCAGCACGATCCAGGGCGCCATCAGGCGCTGGGAGGGCAGGGGGAAGGCGGCGCGGCCCTTCGCGCTGTCGCGCAGCAGCAGCACGAATTTCGCCATCAGCACGGTGGTGCCCGCCGCCGAGAGCGCGAGCAGGAAGCCCGCCGCGCCCTCGCCCATGGGGCCCTTGATGGCGAGCTTCGCCAGCGCCCCGCCGGTGAACGGCAGGCCGGCGAGGCTGAGGCCCAGCAAGCCGGCGAGGCCGAGCACCGGCATCACCGCCCCCGGCGCGCTCGCCGCCGCAATGCCCACGGCGAGGAACAGCGCGCCCTTCAGCAGGATGTGGTTCGCGGCATAGAAAGCGGCGATGGCGGCGGCACCGGCATCGCCCTGCACCAGCGCGCCGCCGATCACCGTCGCGACCACGCCCATCTGGCTCACGGTGGAATAGGCCAGCACGCGTTTGGGATGCGTCTGCGTGAGCCCCAGCGCGATGCCGTAATAAGCGGTGACGATGCCGGCGATGCTCAGCCCAAGGCCCCAGTGGGGCAGCGCCACCCCGAGCGGCAGGAAGCGCAGCAGGCCGATCACCCCGGCCTTCACCACGATGCCGCTCAGCACCGCCGAGGCCGGCACCGGCGCCACCGAATGGGCGAGCGGCATCCACACATGCAGCGGCACCAGCCCCATCTTCAGCCCGAACCCCACCACCAGCAGCAGGAGGATCGTGTCCCGCCAGGGCGAGAGCGGCCATTGGGCGACCGCGTCGCGGATCAGCGGATTGGCCTGCGGGCTGCCCGAGGCGAGCATGACGAAGGCGGCGATCAGCAGCGCCTCGCCGAACAGGGTCAG
>NCHM01000105.1 GCA_002257205.1 Rhizobiales bacterium 24-66-13
CCTGGTGGACCCCGAAGGCTCGCTGGAAAAGCGGAACCACTGGGAGAAGACCAGCCATGCGCTGCTGGTCGGCGCCATCCTCCACGTGCTCTATGCCGAGACGGACAAGACGCTCGCCGGCGTCGCCGCCTTCCTCTCCGATCCGAAGCGGCCGATCGAGACAACGCTCGACGCCATGATGAAGACCGCGCATCTCGGCGAGGCGGGCCCGCACCCTGTCATCGCCAGCGCCGCCCGCGAACTGCTGAACAAATCCGACAACGAGCGCTCGGGCGTGCTCTCCACCGCCATGTCGTTCCTCGGCCTCTACCGCGATCCGGTGATTGCCGAGGTGACGCGGCGCTGCGACTGGCGCATCGCCGATATTGTCGGCGGCAAGCGACCGTCGACGCTCTACCTCGTGGTGCCGCCCTCCGACATCAATCGCACCAAGCCGCTGATCCGCCTGCTCCTCAACCAGATCGGTCGGCGCCTCACCGAAGACCTGCAGGCGAAGGGTGGGCGCCATCGTCTGCTACTCATGCTGGACGAGTTCCCCGCGTTGGGGCGGCTCGACTTCTTTGAATCGGCGCTCGCCTTCATGGCCGGCTATGGATTGAAAGCCTTCCTCATCGCCCAGTCGCTGAACCAGATCGAGAAGGCCTATGGCCCGAACAACTCGATCCTCGACAACTGCCATGTCCGCGTGAGCTTCGCCACGAACGACGAGCGCACCGCCAAGCGCGTGTCCGATGCGCTCGGCACCGCCACCGAGATGAAGGCGATGAAGAACTATGCCGGCCACCGGCTCTCGCCGTGGCTCGGCCATCTCATGGTGTCGCGCTCGGAGACCGCCCGCCCTTTACTCACCCCCGGCGAGGTCATGCAACTGCCGCCCACCGACGAGATCGTCATGGTCGCCGGCACACCGCCCATCCGGGCAAAGAAGGCCCGCTACTACGAGGATGTGCGCTTCCGGGACCGGCTCATGCCGCCACCAACACCCTCTGTTGGTTCGACGATCCAACAGGATGACTGGACCACGCTGCCGTTGCCCAGACCGCAGGAGGGCACCGGCGGGGGCACCATGGACGAAGGTCGAGACGATGATCCGACCGGGTCGGAGTACCGGCATCAGCCCGAGCTCAGCCGCGTGAAGACGGTCGAGAAAAGCCAGCTCATCGAGAATGAGTTCGAGTTCGACACGGATCGCGACGACGAGACGGAAAATTTCGCCACGCGCAACCGGCGCATGAGCGGAATCATGCAAGGCGTGGCTCGACAGGTCAGCCTCAATCCCAATGACGGCATGGAGTTGTGATCGCCATGGCAGGTCGCACCAAGAAAGCACAGATCTCCGTCTATCTCGAGCCCGATGTCATGGACCTGCTGGCCCACTACGCCGCCCAGCGCGACCAGTCCATGTCCCTGATCGCCCAGGCCGCGATCGCCTCCTTCCTGTCGCCCGACAGCTCAGAGCGCCAGGAAGCCGCTCTTGCCCGGCGCCTCGGCCAGATCGATCGCCGTCTCGCGCGGCTGGAGCGCGACCTCGGCATCTCGACCGAGGCCTTCGCCACCTTCATCCGCTTCTGGCTCGCCACCACCCCCGCGCTGCCCGAACCCGCCGCCCAGGCCGCGCGGGCAAAGGTCTCTGAGCGTTACACCGCGTATACCCGCGCGCTCGGCCGACGCCTCGCCAAGGGGCCGCAGCTGCGGCAGGAGATCGTGGAGGATGTTGCGGGATCAGAGGAAGATGGGGGCGGCCGGAGTTGACCCATACCTGCCCCTCGACTGCCCTTTCAGCGACGTCCGCTTTGCGCCGCCATCCCGGTCGTTGGCCGGAGCGGCAGAAAATCCCAAAAGCGGACATTGGTTAGAAAAGGCAGCTAGTTACCCTTGCGCCAGAGGCTGAAGCGTCAAATACCAGTACCCGTCCTGCCAAGGTCGAACGTCACCCCCGTTCCAACTGGCCTTCCCGCATACATCAGCACATTCTGGCTTCGCGCCCGGTTCTGGTCACCCTCGGTATGACCAGCACAAAGCAGGCGCGAAGCTTCAGCTGCCTCAACTGGGCAGGCCGAACTGCTGGCGCAGCGCCTTGTCGAACAGCCGCGCGGGCATGAGGCGACGCAGCAGGCTGACCTGTTTCGCCACCTTGCCGACGGGGTAGCGCAGCCTGTGGCGCGGCGCCGTGGCAGCCCGAAGCACCGCCTCCGCCACCTCTTCGGGCGTAACCGCCGTCGGCAGCGACTTCCGGATGAAGTCATGCACCCAGACGCGGCCGCCATCATACTCCGGCTTCTTCGCGTCGGGCTCCAGCGCGCTCTGGTCGAAATTGCCGGTCACCGTTCCGGGCTCGATCAGGGCGACGCGGACATTGAAGGCGCGGACCTCGTGATCGAGCGACTCGGAATAGCCCTCAACGGCGAACTTGCTTCCGGCATAATGGGCAGAATAGGGCGCGGGGATGAACCCGAGCGCGCTGCTGAGATTAATGATGCGGCCCTGCGCGCGTTGCCGCATCGACGGTAGCACCGCATTGATGACCCGGACAACGCCGAACAGATTGACGTCGTAAAGGCGCTGAACCTGCGCGACTGACGATTCCTCGGCGCCCCCGAACATGCCGACGCCGGCATTGTTGACGAGAACATCTATGCGCCCGGTGCGCGCGAGCACCTGCGACACGAGGGCGGCGACGGAAGCGTCATCCGTGACGTCGCAGGCCAGCATCGTAACCTCGCTGGGGGCGGTTCCGCCCGGTTTGCGGCTCGTGCCGAAGACGGTGAAGCCGGCCCGCGCCAGGGCTTCGGCGCTCGCCCGGCCGATACCGGACGATGCCCCCGTCACAAGAGCGGTTTTCGGAGAGTGTGAGGACATAGCTGCTGATCCGATTTGCGGGACGAGGGAACGGGTCCGCCATCGCGGCCCCAATAGGCACCGCCGGCCGGCGCCGCAGGGCCAGCCATGCGTCAGGGTGGGGTTGCGCGGCCGTCACGTCAGCTGGACGACGACCTTGCCTTTGGACCGTCCGGTGTCGAGATAGGCCAAGGCTTCGTTGGTGGCCTTGAACGGGAAGATCCGGTCCATGACCGGACGAATGGCCCCGGCCTCGATCAGCGCCGTGATCTGGCTCAACTGCCCGCCATCCGCCCGCATGAACAGGAAGGAATAGGCGAGCCCTCGGCCTTTTGCCTTCCGGCGAATGCCGAAGCTCAGAAGGCGCATGAGCTGCCGCAGGCCCCAGTTCAGCCCCTTCTGCCGGGCGAAATCGGGGTCCGGCGGGCCGGAGATGGAAATCAGCTTCCCGCCGGGCTTCAGCACGTTCAGAGACTTCTGAAGCGTGTCGCCGCCGAGGCTGTTCAGGACGACATCGTAACCTGACAGGACGTTCTCGAAGTCCTGGGTCTTGTAGTCGATCACAACGTCGGCGCCGAGGCTTCGGACCAGATCCACATTGGCGGTGCTGGTGGTCGTCGCGACCGTCGCGCCGAGATGCTTGGCCAGTTGAATGGCGAATGTCCCGACGCCGCCCGAGCCTGCGTGGATGAGGATCTTCTGCCCCTTGCGCAAACCGGCGCGGTCGACCAGGGCCTGCCAGGCGGTGAGCCCGACCAGGGGGATGGACGCCGCCTCCTCCATGGTCAGGTTCCTCGGCTTCAGCGCGAGATCGTCCGCATGGACGGCAATCCGCTCCGCGAGGGTTCCGACCCGGCCATCGCGCGGGCGGGCATAGACCTCGTCCCCCGCCTTGAAACGGCGGACCTTCGCGCCTACCCGCACGACCCGTCCCGCCATGTCGTGTCCCAGAATGAAAGGCGGGCGATAGGGAAGGAGGGGCTTGAAGGCGCCGTCGCGGATCTTGGAATCCAGAGGGTTGAGAGCTGCGGCGTGGATGTCGACCAGGACATCCTCATCCCCCAGTTCCGGCTCCGGCCTATCGCCGAAGCGCAGGGCGCCGCTCTTCTTGTATTTGTCGAGGATGAAGGCCTTCATGATGGTGTTCTCTCTGGGTTCCTGCGGGTGGCCCGCCACCGGTCGGAGTGCCGGGACTGTTGCCGGGAAGCCGGACCGTTGGCGGGCAGAGGCTCAGGCGGCCGTGCGGTAACGCGCCGCCGCGTGTTCTTGGCGGGTGTTCGGCAGCATGGCCTGACGCGCGGCCTGATAGGCGGTCCACTGCTCCACATCGGGCAGCGGCGGGATGGTGACGGCCTCGCGGCGGTCGAAGCCGACCAGCGCCGCGTCGACCAGTTCTTCGACGTCCATCACCCCGGCCATGGCGTCGACGTCCGCGCCGACGTGACCCCAGATTTCGGTACGCGTGGCGGCGGGAAGTACCGCCTGGACATAGACGCCCTTCGGGCCGAGCTCGAGGCTGAGCCCCTGCGACAGGAACAGCGCGAAAGCCTTGGTGGCGCCATAGACCGTCATGGCGAATTCCGGCGCCAGCCCGACCACCGAGCCTATGTTGACGATCGCGCCCGCGCCGGCCTGAGCCAGACGCGGCGCGATGGCACTGGCCAGCCGCAGGACGGCGGTGGTGTTGAGGGCGAGCAACTGCGCGACGGCGTCGGTGCTCTGCTCGATGAAGCTGCCGCCAATGGCCGTTCCGGCATTGTTGATGAGGATGCCGATGCGGGCGTCGTCGCGCAGGCGAGCCTCAACGACCGCGAGGTCGGCGGGCTGTGTCAGGTCGGCCGTGACGATGTCGATCGCGACGCCGCTCTCGTCACGCAGGCGAGCCGCCAGCGCCTCCATGCGCGCCGTGTTGCGGGCAACCAGCACCAGATCATGCCCACGGCGGGCGAAACGCTCGGCATAAGCCGCGCCAATGCCGGTGGAGGCACCGGTGATAAGAACGGAGGGGTGCGCGGCCATGGGTTGCTCTCTCTTCAATTCGTGGTCATATACATGATGAACATCATGATTGATTTTAAATATGACGATCATCATGTAACTGTCAATGACGGGCGTCGGAGGAATCTGAAATGAAGGTGAGCCGCGAGCAGATGGCGGAGAACCGCCGCCGCATCCTCGACGCTGCCAGCTCGCTGTTTCGCGACAGGGGGTTCGACGCCGTCAGCGTGGCCGAGGTGATGAAGGCCGCCGGGCTTACCCATGGCGGCTTCTATGGGCATTTCGGTTCAAAGGATGATCTGGTCGCGCAGACCCTGGCCCATGTCCTCGCGGTGCCCCCCGGCGGGAACACCGATATCCGCGCCTATCTCGAGGCCTATCTGTCGCCGCGCCATCGCGACAACCCGGCCGCGGGTTGCCCCACGGCAGGCCTTGCGGCCGCCATCCGTCACCAGACCCTGGCGGCACGCGCGGCGATGACGGAAGGGCTTCGCTCGCAGATCGCCCGTATAGAGACGGCGCTCCCGGAGGCGCATCCGGCAGACCGGCATCGCACCGCGATCGGAAGCTGGGCGGCGATGGTGGGCGCTGTCATCCTCGCCCGCGCCATTGATGACCCCGCTCTTTCGGACGAGATCCTGGAGCAAACGCGCGCCTGGATCGAAGCGGGGATCACGGATGGGGCAGCCTTGTAATTCCAAGGCCTGCAACGGAGTTAGATCGCATCCTCGGCTAGCAGTAGACCACCACCAATTCGATATGGACTTCGAAGCGGACGTTTCGAAGGTAGCCTTTTGGTCAGCTTCGCCCTCGGCAATTCACCGGCGCGATATGTCGGCTTATTGCTTGAAGTCCTCAATAGCGGAAATTTGCCCACCGGCCCCGAAGTCGTATGTCAGCAAAGCGCCGCCATATCGGTCATTCCATAGAGTTCGCGCCGATCCTTAGACTTGCCGCTCGGACGATCGTCGTGAGAGCGGCTGAAGCGTCTAGATTACTCATCAGCGGCGGCCGGGGGCATTCCCTTTCTTTCGAGGATTCGGGCCTTTGAGCTCGCCTTGGCGTCCTCGATCGCCTTCCGGACCTCGTCAATGTTGCTGAGGCAGACCTGGGCGCGGGCCGGCGGCAGGTCGGATAGGTCGAGGTTCATGCGCATGATGAAGTAGTAGGCCATAGACAGGCGGACATCGATCTCGCGACGGCCGTCCTTCATCGCGTAGTCGCGCTGGATGGCGAGGCTCTGCTCGTCGGTCAGGCCGGGATGCGGTCGCAAGTCCAGCTTGACGAAGTTCTCCCACTCGAGGTCGTCGGCCGGGTCGAAGTCCGCGGCCGGACCCGGCTTGATCCTGTCGATGCGCGTCAGGACGAAGTCGCGAAAGTCGTCGCGGTCGCACGCCCAGGCGCGGACGTGCCAGCGGTATCCGTCGTATGCCAGCGCGTGCGGGGCGATCAGGCGGGTGCGCGAGTTGGTGAGCGACTGGTAGCGCACCTCGACGCACCGCTTCGTGCGGATCGCGTCGAGGATTTGGCGAAGGCAATCGGGGTCGACGTGCCGGACGATGTCGGGCGCGATGTCGGTGCAGGGAAGGTCGCGGAACCAGACCTCCCGCCGCGGAAGAGCACCGGAAAGCAGGGCGCGCAGCTGCAGCAGCAGCCTGTCCGCCGACACCTTCAAGAACGACGGCTTCATGTCCGGCGTCGGGCGGAAGGTCCGGCCGGTGCCGTCATACTCGAGGTTACTCCCGGCGATTTCGCGGTATCGGCGCAGGTCGACCGACGCCTGAGGGGTCGAGATCTCAAAGGCGCTCTCGAGGTCGCTGCGGTTCAGCCCGCCCTCCCAAAAAAGCTTCCATTCGATGAACTCGAAGCGCCGGTTCTGAGGCCACGGACGCTTTTCTTCCTCTGGCATAGGTATAGCTCCTTGACGGGTATAGTTGCTATACCCATATAGTTTCTGGCGGGTCGCTTACCGATTCGCGCATTTGCCGGTCTACGTCAAGGACGTCGGGCAAGGAGACGAGTCGATGAGCCGTGAGCATGTTGGACACCGCGACATCGTGACGTTCGCCGAGGAGCGCGTGAACCTGCCGCAGGACAAGGCGCAGGAATACCGCGCCCAGGCGCGCCGGCTGCGCGAGAAGCTCGAGGCGTATGTTGGCGAGCATCCCGACTTCACGCTTCGCAAGATGATGCTGTCAGGAAGTCTGGCAAAGGGCACCGCTCTCCGCACGCTTAACGACATCGACGTCGCCTGCTATATCAGCGGCGCCGACGCGCCGCACTCTGTTACCGAGCTCCTGACCTATCTCGCCGAGCGACTGCGCAAGGCATTTCCGAACTTCGCGCCGGACCAGGTTAAGCCGCAGACCTACTCGGTGACGGTCTCGTTCCGCGGTTCGGGTCTCGACGTCGACGTCGTCCCGATCCTCTACGACGACGACCCGCAGTGGTATGGCAATCTCGTCAGCCAGGACGACGGGTCGTTCCTCGAGACCAGCATCCCGCTCCATCTCGACTTCGCGGGCCGGCGCAAGAAGGTGCAGCCCAAGCACTTCGCCCAGGTGGTGCGGCTGGTGAAGTTCTGGGCCCGCCGCCAGAAGGCTGAGCGCGATGGCTTCCGCTTTAAGTCTTTCATGATCGAGCTGATATTGGCCAAGCTGTGCGACGACGGCCTCGACCTCTCGGATTATCCCGAGGCGCTGCAACACTTCTTCACGTACGTGGCGACCAGTGGGCTGACCGAGCGGATCGCCTTTTCCGACTATTACCCAGTGTCGACCATCGGCGCGTTCTCCGATCCGATGCGGATCATCGACCCGGTCAACGCCGCGAACAACGTCTCACGGCTCTACACGGCCGCCAATATGGACGGGATCGTCGACGCCGCGCTGGACGCTGGCGACGCCATCGACGCCGCACTGGCGGCTCCCACCAAGCAATTGACCGTCGGCTATTGGCAGAAGGTCTTCGGTTCTACGTTCCAGGTCTGAGGGCGGCTATGTCGAGCTACAGCTACACCGAGACTATTACCTTCACGGTCACCCATGC
The DNA here is from genome assembly GCA_002257205.1 of Rhizobiales bacterium 24-66-13. Lineage (GTDB taxonomy): Bacteria > Pseudomonadota > Alphaproteobacteria > Rhizobiales > Xanthobacteraceae > NCEH01. The sequence goes on from NCHM01000105.1 coordinate 7,885, forward strand.
GCGCCACATGGCGGCGAAGATCGCGACTGACCTAAAGCGCATCCAGCGCCTCTACAAGTGGCCATCCGACCGCGAGATCGCCGAATACGAGGAGGAGGCGGTGGCGATGATGAAGGCCGGCTACCTCGGCACCGTCACCTACGGCTTCAAGCGCAACGGCGCGTGGATCGAGCCGACGCTCAAGTATTCCGCGCGCGATCTCGCGGGCGGGTCGGCCAACGACGACGATCCCGGGCGCATCCGACCGGGTAAGGACGTCTCCGGCGCCTCCTTCACAAGCTTCATGACCTACAGCAACGCGTTTTTCGCGCTGTCGCAGGCGGATCGGGACGCGTTCAAGGGCGGCCTACCGATCTTCCGCACGAGCGGCACCGAGCCGCCGGTCGACGGCCACCTCGACGCGGACCGTACCTATTCCGCCGGCGGCCGCGCGCTCGACCGGTTTAGCGTGAGGAGCTACTGATGCAGAACATGCCCGGGCTCGACGAGTTATTCGAGCGCCGTCAGACCTATCCGGACTTCGACCCGCAGGAGCGTCTTGCGCGGTTGGTCGGACTTGACGATCAGAAGGCCCGCCTCGCCAAGATCCTTGGCCTGCTGGTTAACCCGGCGGGCCTCGAAAAGTGGGCCGCGCGGTTCCACGTCGCCGAGGCGCGCCCGCTGCTCGATGTCGTTATGCGCCGACCACCGCTGGTCGTCCTGGCCGGCGACGTCGGGTCCGGGAAGACCGAGCTCGCTGAGACGATCGGCGATGCCGTAGCCCGGCAGGAAGGCATCGAGCTCACGCTATTCCCGCTCAGCCTGGCCACGCGCGGCCAGGGCCGCGTCGGCGAGATGACGCAGCTCCTCTCCGCCGCGTTCGAGCACACGGTCCAGGCGGCGACGCGGCTGAAGGGTGCGGGCAAGGCGAAGGGCGGGATCATCCTCCTCGTCGACGAGGCCGACGCGCTCGCGCAGTCGCGCGAGGCGGCCCAGATGCACCACGAGGACCGCGCCGGCGTGAACGCGTTCATCCGCGGCATCGACCGGCTCGCCAACCTTAGGCTGCCGGCCGCGGTGATTATGTGCACGAACCGCCTCAACGCGCTCGATCCCGCAGTCCGCCGCCGAGCGGCCGACGTCATGGCCTTCGCGCGGCCGAATGAAGAGCAGCGCGCGCACATCCTGTCACTGAGGCTCGGTCCGCTTGGCCTCGACCGTGACCATGTTCAGGCGATCGTAGAAGCCACGGGTCAGTCGCGGACCGGGCCCTGTTTCACCTTCTCGGACCTGACGCAACGCCTTCTGCCGGCCATCGTACTCGACGCGTATCCCGACCGCGCAGTCGAGGGGGGCCGCGCCGTCGAGATCGCAAGGGCGATGAAGGCGACCCCTGCATTCCGCGACGAGCCGGTCGGAGACTTCAGATGAGCAAGGGCTGGTCCATCCAGACGCTCCTGTCGGAGCTGCACGACGACATCCAGGATCAGCTGGCGCGAGCGCGGAAAGCCTTCGGCCACCCGAGCACGAAGGGCGATGCGAGCGAGGCCGTCTGGTTGGAGCTCCTTCAGACCTATCTGCCTGCTCGGTATCAATCTACCTCGGCCCATGTCGTCGACAGCGCCGGCACGTTCAGCGACCAGATGGACGTCGTGGTGTTCGACCGGCAATATTCGCCCTTCATCTTCAAGTTTAAGGGGCAGACGGTGATACCAGCCGAGAGCGTCTATGCGGTGTTCGAGGCCAAGCAGTCGATCAACGCCGAGCAGGTCGCCTATGCGAGGGCGAAGGTCGCCAGCGTGCGGGGGCTCAAACGGACCAGCCTTCCGATCCCGCACGCCGGTGGGACCTACCCGGCCAAGCCGCTGCAGCACATCGTCGGCGGCCTCCTGACGCTCGACAGTGACTGGAAGCCGGGCCTGGGCGAGCCGCTCGTGAAGGCGCTCGCCGTCGGTGACGCGGACAACCGGTTGGACCTCGGGTGCGTCGCGGCGCACGGAATCTTCTCGTGTGACGACACGGGATGCGGCACACTGACGCCGATGGGCAAGCCCGCCACCGCGTTCCTGCTCGAACTCATCGCACGCCTCCAGGAGAAGGCGACCGTGCCGATGATCGACGTGCGGGCCTACGCGCGGTGGCTGGACGTGGATGTCCCGGCTTGACGGGCCGCCGGATGTGATCGGCCCCGTCCTACGGCTGGCGAACCTCAAGGAGCGGCTGCGCTACAGGTTCAGGCCAGCATGGTCGAGATGTCCACCGCCCGTGCCCGCTCGTCCCTTGGGTTGACCTCTACAATGCCGTCACGCACGAAGCGGGGGGATCTAGCCGGTCTCCCGCACGTGCGGGAGACCGGCTACGCGGCAAGCATGCCGGTGCAGGAGGCCGACGTCGACACGCGCGAGTATCTGAACGTCTGCTACCTTCCGGGCATCGCGGACCTTTCACTTGGCGACGAGCTTCCGCAACTACTAGCGGTCTTTTCAACGGGCTTCGAGCAGGGCAGATCAATCACCAGCAGCTAGGTTGGGCTTGATGGACGTGCAGGAAACAGCCGCAGGCGGGACGGGCGGGATGATGGACATCGTTTTCGGGCTTCAAGCCGACGCGGGAGCTTGGCCTGAGCACGGCGGAACCGGCTCGGCCGCCTCGGGCGCGCCGGTCGTAGGCCCCCACGGCTTCGTCGAGATACTCGAGACCGCCCGCGGGCTCGGCGCTCCTTTGACCCCCAACGTGGTGCGCATCGCCGCATTCGAGGCTGCGCTCGAGAAATTGGACGGACCGTCCCGCTTCTGGACCAAGTCGCTCGAGGTGGACGGTTGGGCGACCGCCCGCGCGCTGCTGCGCTGGCGTGACGAGCTGGTCGACGCCGGCTGGGATCCCGCCGCCGGTTGGACCAGTCCGCGCCTTGCGGACCTTGCAGCGGCGGATGAAGCCGGCGCCGTCCTGCCACCCGGCCTCGTCGATCGGGTGGGTGCTCTAGTGGAGGACCTCGCCACCGGACCGGCGTTGCCAATAGGGCGGATTCGACTGATAGACTCGAGGGCCGTTCATCCTGCGGGGTGGCGGCGCCTGCTCGATCGGCTGGAGGTGTGCGGCGTCGCAGTGGAGCAGGTTCCACTTGCGCCGGCGGCGCCGGACGGCACCGCCCTAGGGCGTCTGCAGCGCTGGATGATGGGTGGAGGCCCCCTTGACAGAGAGCCGGATGGAACGGTGACCATCGCGACCTCTGCGAGCGCGGCGCTGGCGGCGGAGGTTATGGGCCAGTGGTTCGCAGAGCGCGGCGATCGCGAGGCCGTCCTGATCGCCCAGAATGCTGATACTCACCTTCTCGACCACGGCCTCTGCGCTGCCGGTCAGCCGCGTGCGGGACGCAGCCGCGCCACGGCGCACCGCGGGTCGCTCCAAATCCTCCTGCTCGCGTTCAAGATCGCATGGACGCCCTTCGATCCGCGCGCGCTGATGGATCTGCTCGCCTTCCCGACGTCGCCGATCGCGCCCCGTGCGGCCCGACGGCTCGCGGCCGCGCTCGAGGAGGCGCCGGGGCGCGGCAGCACCGTCTGGCGGGACGCATGGGCCGAAATCGGCGAAACGGAACTGGCGGCCGCCCACGGCGATCCGGCCAAGCTCAAGAAGGCGCACGCGCGCCTCGAACGCTGGCGCGAATGGGTCGAACCTGAGCCGGCCGATCCCAACTCCGGCATGCCGCTCACGGCGGCGCTCGCCGCATGCAACCGGGCGATCGCCTGGGCGGGCGCGCGGCACGCGATTGATGGCGACCAACTCTACGCCGCCACAGTAGCACTCGCCAGCGACGTCCGCGTCGCGCTCGTCAAGCTCGCGCACGAAGTTCTGCCGCGGACGCTCGTCGAGCGTATTATCGATCAGGCGCTCGACATCGGCCATGACAATCCGGCGGCCGCGGCGGAAGCTGCGAGGTGGCGGTGCGTGCCGCAACCCGGGAGCCTGTGGGCGCCGGCGGAGACGGTGGTCTGGTGGAACTTCCGGACCACGCAGGAGGGTCTTCAGCGTCAGCCCTGGACGGATGCAGAACGGCAGGAACTCGCCGACAAAGGCTGCCCGGTCGACGACGTCGGGCTCGTCGGTCGGGCCGCAAGCGCCTCTTGGGAGCGGGCCGTGCTCCATGCGCGGAGCAATCTACTCCTCGTCGCCGGCGGTCTCGACTCCGGCGACGAGGAAGCTCTGCATCCCCTGGCGCACCGCCTTGCGCCAGCGACCGAGAAGCTCGCCTCGTGCGTCCGGATCGAAGACGCATTGGCGGCGCCCACCATCACGGTTGGTGGTGTGGAGCTCCGGCGGGAAGCGGTCCCGGTCGCGCCGCTGCCGCAATCACGCCCGGTTTGGCCCGCCCCGGCCGGATATAGGGAGCGACTAGAGGGCTTGATCCATTCGGCCACTTCCTTCGAGGCGGGACTCGGCTGCCACCTCAAATGGGCGCTCAAGCACGTCGCACGGCTGCGGCCCGGCCGGATCCGTTCGATCCCCGACGGCAATCAACTGCTCGGCAATCTTGCGCACGCACTGGCGCAGGAAATTTTCGTGCCCGGTACCCCTCCGTCCGCCGAGGCCGCCAAGGAGCGTGCCGGGGAACTGCTGGACTATCTCATCGATCAAATCGCTGCGCCGCTCCGCCTCCCGGAGCTCGTGGCCCAGCTGGCCGAAGCGCGCGCCCGCCTCCCTGCGGCGATGGCCGAACTGGCGCGGACGCTTGTGGTCAACGAACTGACCGTCGAGGAGGCGGAGAAGCAGGTCAGCGCCACTTTCGAGAACGCGCTGTCGGTGCGCGGCGCGGTCGACCTGATCGCGCGCGACAAGAATGGCCAGCACGTGATCATCGACCTGAAGTGGACCCGCAACGACAAGAAGCGCCGGGAGGAACTGGAGCAGGGCAACGCCGTCCAGCTCGCCACCTACGGGGCGATGACGGCCGGCGACGAGCCCTACCGCGCAGGCTACTTTCTCCTCAACCAACGTCAATTCGCGACGCTTGTGGAGGGCGGCCTCATCGGGCGTGCGGTGGAAGGCGCGCGGGGCTTCCCCGCTACTTGGGCAGCAGTCCGCGAGAGTTGGCGCAAACTGGCCGACCGCGCCGAGGCGGGCCAGCTAATCGCCTGCGGCGTGGAGGGCCACGAAGAGCACTTGCCAGCCGATCTTCCGATCGTGCTCGAAGCGAATTGCAAGTGGTGCGACTATCAGACGCTCTGCCGCGTGAGGGGGCTGGCATGAACCAGGTGACTGGCAGTATCCACAAACGCGTCGACACCATCATCGCGTCGGCGGGCACCGGCAAGACCTACACGCTGGTCGAGCGGATCAGGTCGGCGGTAGGCACGGGGCTCGCCCCGCACCGGCTGCTCGCCACTACCTTCACCAAGAAAGCGGCGGCGGAGCTCGCGGGCCGCATCCGCTCGCAGCTGATCAAAGGCGACCGGCCCGACCTGGCGGCAGCGATGCTCGCTGCGCGGATCGGAACGGTGAACAGCGTTTGCGGCTCGCTCATCTCGGAATTTGCATTCGAGCTCGGCCGGTCCCCCGTCGCCGAGGTTATCCCCGAGGACCGGCAGAAGGCCGTCTTTGCGCGGGCGATCGGCCCCGCAATGTCGGGCTACGCACCGACCTTGCAGCAGATCGCGGAGCGGTTCGACCTGCAAACGCAGGGCTTCTTCATGCACGGCCGCCGGATCGATGGTTGGCAGGATCATCTTCGCCAGATTGTCGACCTCGCCCGCTCGAACGGCATCGGTCCGGAGCGTATCGGCGCCTCCGCCGATCACTCCGTGGCGAGGCTGACGCAGCTCCTGCCGGTAGCCGCTCCAGGCGAGACGACCGAGACACTCGACGACGCACTCGCCGACGCAGTCTTCGAATGCTTGGCCGCGATCGAACCGCGGCGGGCCACCCTCAAGCAGGGCACGCTCAAGAAGGACGTGCCCTGCGTGGAAGCGGCGGCGGCGCGGCTGCGGCGCGGCGAGCACCTCCCCTGGGTCGAATGGGCGCGGCTGTCAAAGTTGGGCACGACCAAGGCCGACGCGGAGTTGTTCACTGACGTGATCGCGGCGGCGGCGGCGCACCCGCGCCACCCGCGCCTGCGCAGCGACGTCGAGACCTTCATCAGGATTCAGCTCGAGTGCGCGGCGCAGTGCCTCGCCGACTACGCCGCCTTCAAGCACGCGCGCGGACTCGTTGACTTCGTCGACCAGGAAATGCTCGCCCTCGAGATCCTTCGCAATCCGTCCAACCACGCCCGCCTCGGCGAGCTGATCGGCGCCGTGTTTGTCGACGAATATCAGGACTCCAGTCCGATTCAGATCGCCATCTTCTCGGCGCTCGCCAATATCGCACCGGTGAACGCCTGGGTCGGCGATCCGAAGCAGTCCATCTACGGGTTCCGCGACGCGGACCCCGCGCTCACCCAGGCCGCGGCCCAGGCGATCACGACAGACACCGGCGGTACCTTCGAATTCCTACGCAAGTCCTACAGGACGCGGCCGGCTCTGGGCGCGTTGGTGAACGCCTCGTTCGAGCCGAACTTCCGCCGCACCGGCATGCGTCCGGAGGAGATCACCTTCGCCGATTACGACCGTGCGGAGGCGGACGGTGACCTCCCGCCGCTATCGGTGTGGAAGCTTGCCGGATCGAACAAGGACCTTCGGACGGAGGACCTGGCAAGCCAAATCACCGGTCTCCTCGCTGACGGCCCCGGCTGGCAGATCCAGCCGAAGATGGGACAGGCGCGGCCTGCGAAAGGCGGGGACGTCGCGGTTCTCTGCCGATCGAACGACCAGGTGCTTCAGCTCGCGTCGGCGCTGTCGCGGCGCGGCATAAGGGTGGCGGTTGAGCGGAGCGGGCTGCTCGACCAACCCGAGGTGGAACTCGCCCTGGCGGCGCTGCGCTGGGTCGCAGATCCGACCGACAGCCTGGCGCTCGCCGAACTCGCCCGACTTTCCTGTGACGACGATGGCTGGCTTGGCGCCGCCTTCGAGCAGCACAACGTGGAGGCTCTCGAAGCCTGCGTCCCATTCGCGCAGGAGTTGAAGGACCTTCGATCGCTTGCGCCGCAGCTCACCCCGGGGGAGATGTTCGACGGCGGCCTCCACGTTGAAGGCATGCTGGCCACCGTCGCCCGCTGGGGACTTGCGGAGCAGCGTCTCGCCAATCTCGAGGCCGTGCGTTCGCTCCTGGACGGCTACCAGGAGGAGCAGCGGTCGGAACGGCAGGCCGCCACTCTCGCCGGCGCGTGCGAATGGCTCGCCGCCCGAGATGCGCCGGCGCAGCCTCAGAGCCGTCATCCCGAGGCGGTTAACCTCCTCACTTACCATGGCTCCAAGGGGCTGGAGTGGCCGATCGTGGTGCTCACCGGACTCGAGCACGAGGCGAAGGGCAACCCTTTCGGCGTCTACGCCGAGGAACTCGACAAGCCGGACTGGCGCGACCCACTGGCCGGACGGGTGCTCCGCTACTGGCCTTGGCCGTACGGCGCTCAAGCCAAGGACGTCGGCTTGGATGAGGCGGTCGCGCTCAGCCCTGAGGGCGAGCGGACCCTTGAAGAGGAAAAGCTGGAGAGAACCCGCCTGCTCTACGTCGGCATGACGCGCGCCCGCGACCATCTCGCGCTTACGACTACCGGTAAGACCGACTGGTTGAACGAACTGGCAACGGACGACGGAGAGCCCCTCATCAGACTGCCCAGCGATCCACTGGTCATCAATGGCCAGACCTTCGCGCTGCGGCCGCCTCCGCGGGGGCTGGACGCGGAGGCAAGGGAACCGACGCTAGAGTTCACACGTCCGCCCTCGGTCAGGCAGCTGCATCCCCCGCTCAGGCTGCGGCCGAGCGCCCGCGCGTTCTCCGGCACGGTTCGCGTAGCCGAGACGGTGCAGCTGGGGCCGCGCATCACCCTGGTTGGCGATCCTGACCTACAGGCAGTCGGCGAAGCTTTCCACCGCTTCTTCGCCTTCGACGATCCCGTCCGCTCGGTACCGGCTCGGCTGGCCCTCGCCGGCGACATGCTGCGCAGGTGGGGCGCGCCACAGCTCGCGCCGGGCGACCTGGTCGAGGCCGCAGACCGACTGCACGCGTTTCTGGATGAGCGCTACGGCGGCTCCGCCCGGATGCGGGAGTGGCCGGTTCACGCGGCAGAGAACCTTCAGGTCATCTCCGGCAGGATCGATCTGCTGATCGACGACGGCTACGGCTTTGCCGTGATCGATCACAAGAGCTTCCCAGGGGCGATGGCCTTTGACGACGAGCGGCTGAACGCGTTCGGTGGTCAGGTGGATCTCTACGCTCGGGCGCTTCGCCAGGGCGCGGCGCGAGAGTGCCGCGACTACTGGATACATCAGCCAATCGCGGGGCTGATGATCAAGATCGCACTCGTGGCCACCGAAGCGGTCTAAGACCCTCCTGCGGCTACATGTTCCTCGCTTCGTCTTCGCAAGTTGGAGATGGTACCCTCCCAATTTAGCCGTCCGACAGGGGCGAGCCCCGTCCTGGACTCTGCCGCCTCGAAGAAATATCCGCTACGCCCCGATCTACGATCGAAACCTGCTAGTCCACTAGCGGCCCATCCTCGACGTACCATGCAAGCGGGCGAATGCGCAGAAACGGACGCTTCGGACTTCGCCTAAGGGGCAGCGACACCGGCAATCCGCCTTGAACTTCCAGCACAAATCGGCAGATCCAGGCAAATGAAATGCATATAAGCTTTTGCTTCAATTAATGATTGATCATATTCACAATATTATTTACAATAAAAGCTTTCAATACTCAATTTTTAATAAGTGGATCTAATCAGATTTTCATATCGTGAGCGCATAAATGAAACCACTTTCTCGCTGCTGATCGTATATTTTAAGTTCTGGATCAACTTTGGGCATCCACACCCTGCCGGTATCCACCGCCAGCGACGCCGGAAAAGCCGAGAAGATATGGATGGAAACTCCAAATTAATTAAAAATAGGAAAGGCAATAATGCGAAAGAATATCGTACTTCTCCTGGATGGAACATCAAACCAGATTTCGCAGAATAGGACGAATGTTTTACGTCTGTACCAGACGATGAAAAAGGACGAGAGCCAGATCGTCTACTATGACCCAGGCGTGGGGACGTTTGGGGGTGACGGATCTTGGTTTCGGACGGCTAGCAAAGCAGGCGAAGTCTGGGGGCTTGCGACGGGCATGGGGCTCGACCGGAACGTGAAGGAGGCCTACCGGTTCCTCGTCGAGAACTACAGCTCCGGCCAGCGTTCAGAAGACGGCGAGCGCGACAGGATCATGATATTCGGATTCAGCCGGGGTGCATACACGGCGCGTGTACTCGCCGGATTCATCCATGCGGTCGGGATCATGAAGGTCCACAGCCTCAATCTGCTCGACTACGCCTATCGTGCCTATAAGGGAGTCGACGAGCGGGATGATCACGAGGCGAACAGCTTTAAGGAAGTCCGCCTTTTCGAGAGAGTGCTCAATACTGACCGTCCACCCATCCGGCTGCTCGGACTGTTCGATACCGTCGCGTCGGTCATCGAGAGCGGCCGTTGGGGCCCTCGGCTCAAATCACACGCCTTCACGCGCCGCAACAAGAGTGTCGAAAGCGTTCTCCACGCAGTGGCGATCGACGAGCGTCGAACCATGTTCCAGCCCCAGCTTTGGGAGCCCGGGCAGCAGTTCTGGGGAAATCCCTTCAATCATCATGCTGCCAGGCCGCAGGACCTCAAAGAGGTCTGGTTTGCCGGCGGACACGGGGATGTCGGTGGCGGGTATCCGGAGGAGCAGAGCGCACTCGCCAAGGTGCCGCTGGCCTGGATGACACGCGAGGCGGCGAAGAGGGATGTTTTGTTTCGGCCCCAGAACGTGAACGCCATCACGTATGGGACGGGAAGCAGGGGAGATCAGATAGCCCCGGACCCGCTTGCCGACGATCATGAGACGCTCACACGGGTTTGGAAGCCTGTGGAGATCATACCGCGCATGAAGCCGCCCTTGTCGAAGCACTCCTCGGTGCTCGGTATCAGCATTCCGTTAGGTGAGCGGCGGACGATCCCCGAAGGCGCGCTGCTACACCGTTCCGTCGTGCTGCGAAAACAGGCCAAAGGTTACTGGCCACCCAACATGCCGACGGACTTCGCAGTAGAGGACTGAAAGCCTTCGGAAGCAAGTTGCCCGCCTCTTAGATCTCCGCGAAGGCGGGAGTGCCGAACGGCCGCGCTGCGGGTAGATGGGGGGGACGGAACGGGACAGAGTGTTCTGTGGCCCAACGGCCGCATTCCTCCGGCGCTTTAATGCGCCGTTGAGGCCGATCAGGATGCCCTCTGACAACGAGGCGGTGCATAGCACATCATGGACCGCATCCAAAATTTCAACCTCAGTCCGGCCGGGAAACCCCTACCTCATCGCCCTCACCGGGCCGAAGAACTGCGAACATCAAGGAATGCCTGCGCTGAATGCTCGGGCGGCGTCTGATGGTTGCAAAGCTTGAGCTGAACCCGGCTCTGCGCGCCTATGTAGAGCACAGGCACGCCGGAATGATCGCGGCCCCGAACGGCATTGTCGTGCCAAGGCCCTCGGTTCCCTGGAACGGGTGTCGACATGGCCAACGAAAAGATCGACGATGGGCCAAAGCATGGAGCGCGGAGCAGATCGACCGTCTCTTGTGTTCGACTTTCCGGATGACGAGACCATGCGTATCAGCCACGAGCCCATTCATCGGCGATAGGTCTGGATCTCGTTCGAAGTCTCCAAGAGCGGACAGTCCGCATCCGGCCCCAAATCGGCCATTTATCGTCCCCGCAGCTAACGTCGGCTTCTGGCGCATCCTGCAGATTTGAGGATGCCTCGCCGAGGGCCCCGAACAGCTGCCCCGCGTTCCGCAAGCTCACGACTTTACAGCATGACCCTGCAGGTTCAGGTGGTACCGGGTGTATCGGCGCTCACCGGATCGCGCCAGGGCGCCTTTCTCGACCAGATCGTGCAGGTCGCGCGTGGCGGTGGGGCGTGAGGTGCCGGTGATGGCGAGGTAGTTCTCCGCGCTCAGGCCTCCCGTGAAGCCGCCGGGGCCCTCACGGAAGAGACGGGCGATCACCTTTTCCTGCCGTTCGTTCAACTTGTCGCGGAAGCGATCGTAAAAATGTGCCTTGGCGATGTAGAAGGCGACGCGATCGAGCGTTGTCTGCTGGGCCGCGATGATTGTTTCGGCGAAATAGACCAGCCAGCCCGTGACATCGAGCGTCCGCTGGTGGACCTCGAGCTGATCGTAATAGGCCTTGCGATGCTGCTCGATGGTATGGGCGAGCGCGGTCAGGGTCGGTTGCCCGATGTTCTGGGCGAGGGATTTTTCCGCCAGCGTTCGCCCGATGCGGCCATTGCCGTCCTCGAAGGGATGGATGCTCTCGAAATAAAGATGCCCGATCCCGGCCCGGGTAAGTGCCGGCAAGGGCGCGTCCCCGTTCGGGGCCGAGCCATTGAACCAGATGAAATATGCGGCCATCTCGTCCCGAACCCGAGAAGATGGCGGCGCCTCGAAATGCACGGTCGGCCGATCCTGGCGGCCGGACACGATCTGC
>NCHM01000736.1 GCA_002257205.1 Rhizobiales bacterium 24-66-13
CTCGTCCGGGGTCATGCCGCCGAGCGATTTCAGCAGTTCGGAGACGCTGCCCTTCTTGCCGAGGGCGGCGATGCGCACCGCTTCGAGCGCGGCTTCGTCTCCCGCCGCGAGAATCCCGGCGGAAACCTCGCGCTCCAGGGCATCGAGGCCGGGATGATCGGTCAAAACGAGCTCGGACATGGATTGAGGCCTTCAGATACAGCCATGCGTTATGCCGTCATCCCCGGGCTTGTCCGGGGATCCACGCTCGTCCGGCCTGCCCACCCTTCGACAAGGCGGGCACTGACGGCAGCGCGGGGATGGCCGGGACAAGCCCGGCCATGACGGGATGAAATCGGCGCAATTTATAGTCACGGCGTGCGCAAAGCGAAAAGCCCCGAACGGATCTCCGCGCGGGGCTTGTCAGTCTCGGTCGGGCGGGTCGCGCCTGATAAGGCCTCAGGCCAGAGCGGCCTTGGCCTTCTCCACCAGGGCCTTGAACGCCTCGGGCTCATGGATGGCGATATCCGAGAGCACCTTGCGGTCGACTTCGATCCCCGCCTTCGCGAGACCGTTGATAAAGCCGCCATAGGTGAGGCCGAGGTCGAGTTCGCGCACGCCGGCGTTGATGCGCTGGATCCAGAGCGCGCGGAACGTGCGCTTCTTCACCTTGCGATCGCGGTAGGCATATTGCATCGACCGTTCGACGGCCGACTTCGCTGCGCGGATGGTATTCTTACGACGGCCATAGAAGCCCTTGGCGGCTTCATAGACCTTCTTATGCTTGGCGTGGGAAGTTACGCCACGTTTCACGCGGGCCATGGATGATCTCCTTCAGATCGCAGTGCGTCAGCCGTTCGGCAGGAACGACTTGCGGATCACCCGGCCATCGCTCTCGCAAAGGATGGTGGTGCCGCGCTGGTTGCGGATCTGGGCATTGGTCCGCTTGATCATCCCGTGCCGCTTTCCGGCCTGGGCGGCGATAACTTTCCCGGTACCCGTCAGACGGAAGCGTTTCTTCGCTCCCGACTTGGTCTTCATCTTGGGCATTTTGCTCTCCGTGACCGCCATCCGCCGCACGTTGCCGCACGGGGCATTCAGCCTTTTGTTGATATGAGCGATAAGAACCAACACGGCAGCCCTTGTCGCCGGCCGGTTCGAAGGCCGCACTCGTTACAGGACTGTCACGCGAAACGCAAGCCGGCTC
>NCHM01000106.1 GCA_002257205.1 Rhizobiales bacterium 24-66-13
GGCCCAGCTCTGGGATCAGGGTGGTTACAGCTGGCTTGCGACAGAAGAGGAAGGCAGATCATGACCACCCTCATCAAGACCACACAGGACGGACGGAAGCTCGAGGTGATCGGCCTTGCCATCTGTCTCGACGGCGCGCTTGAAGCCTTTGAACTGATTGAGGTGAAGGACCATCCGAACCGGCGCGCGATCCTTGCCGCCGTTCCGGATGCGACCCATGTCGCCGGACGGCTGCCGTTGACGCGCGAGGAGGTCGATAAGGTGTTGGCGGCGCTTGCAGAAGCGGAGGCGGAAATCCTGGCCAGTCCGGCGGCCATCAATGAGCGGTTCCGCATCGCCGCCATGTGGAAAGCCCGCGAGCAGGGCATCGAATAGCCCGCCGCGGACCCGCCCGTTTCGGCGGACGAACAGCGGTTCAAACCGGAGATAACCCGGTTTGAACCGAAACGTACGCGGATGTTCCGCCGAATTTCAGCGCGCGAGATGGGCAAGCACGAGTTGCACCATCTGCGCGGGCTGTTCGACGCAGGGAATGTGCGAGGCGTCGGCGATCAGCTCAAGCTTCGCCCCCGGAATGGCGGCGGCGAGTTCGTGAGCGGACGCCGGCGGGGTGGAGGGGTCCTGATCGCCGACCAGCACCAGGGTTGGGGCGACGATGTCCTTCGCCGAGGGCCGCAGGTCCGCATCCCGCACCGCGAGAGCGCAGCCGATATAGCCGTCGAGGGTGGTGCGGGCGACCATGTTGACATAGCCGCGCATGATCTGCGGCGCGCGGGCGCGGAAGCCCTCGGTGAACCAGCGGGCCATCACGCCCGGCGCGATGGCGGCGAGGCCGTCGCGGCGGATGCCGGCGATGCGGTCGGTCCACACCGAGGCCGGCCCGATCAAGAGCGCGGTATCGCACAGGATGAGCCGGTCCACCCGCTCGGGCGCGTGGGCGGCGAGATGTTGCGCCACCATGCCGCCGATGGAGAGGCCGCACACATGGGCCTTGGCGATGCCCAGCCCATCCATCAGCGCCAGGGCGTCGCCGGCCAGGGCGGGAATCGAATAGCCGCTCAAGGCATCGGGCAAGGGGGTCGCATCGGTCAGGCCGTGGCCGCGCATGTCATAGCGCAGCACGCGGAAATGGGCGGTCAGCGCCGCCATCACCGGGTCCCACACATGGAAATTGGTGCCGAGCGAATTGGCGAGCAGCAGCACCGGCGCCTCCGCCGGGCCTTCGAGCGCATAATGGGTGAGGATCTCTCCGGCGAGGAGGAAGGGCATGTCCGGCGGTCTCCAGGAGGTCACGCGGGTCAGAGCGTGGCGATGGGGGTGACAGGAGAGCCCGCCGCGCCTGGCAGGCGCAAGGGCGGGGCGGTGAGCAGGAAGCGGCTTCGGCCGCTCGCCCGCAAATAGGCGGCAAGATCGCCCAGCCACCACAATTCGCCGAGCGGCAGGCCGAGCTTGAACAGGCAATGATGGTGCAAGGGCATGGCAGCCTTCGCGCCGCGCCCGAAGGGGCGCGCCGGCAGTCCCTCGACCGCGTAATTGTCGGTGGCGAGGGCGGCGATCTGGCTGTCGCTGATCCATTGCAGCAGGCGCTCGTCGCGCCCGTCGAGGACCGCGCAGGCGTTCGCCAGAACGGCCGGGTCGGGCGCCCCGTCCATGCGCATCACCACGCCGGCAAAGCCGGTGTGGAGGCACAGGATGTCGCCCGGTTCCACGCTCACTCCATCGGCGTCCATCACCGACATGAGGTCGTCATAGGTCACGAAGCGCCGCGTCTCGCCGAAGCGGGCGAACAGGTCCACCAGCACGCCCCGGCCCTGAACCCCATGGGCGGCGGCATGCTCGATGCCCAGCTTCAGGGCACCGAAGGCGCGGCCCGCGGCGGCGGTCTCGCGCACCCCGAGCACGTCGGTGCCGGCGCGGAAACCATTGTAATAGACCGGCTCGGGCATGCCGTCGCCATCGGCGTCGAACAGCGCCCCCACATGCACCAGCGCATCCCATTGGGTGGAATATTGCAGGGCGATTTCCACCTTGTCGTCGCACACCACATCCAGCAAGCCGGCCTCGTCATGGCACAGGCACTGGTTCCAGCGGGGCTTGTCGGCGGGGCCGGTGGGCGAGAGCACGGGTGGCCCGCGCCGTGGATTGAGCGCCTTGCCGCCGGGCCGGTCGAGCGGCAGGCTCAGGCAGAAGGTCCGGCCCTCGCGCACTTCGGCGATGCCCTCCCGCACCTTCTGGGGGGTCAGCAGGTTCAGCCGGCCGAGCTGGTCGTCGGGGCCGAAATCGCCCCAGGTAGAGCCCTCGGGGCGGCGGACCCAGCGCGGGTTTGAAGGCATGGATGTTTCCTCGCTCACGGGTTGCGCAGATCCGTCCTTCAGACGGTGGCCTTGCCGACAGTGACGCCGCCGCACACGGCCAGCGTCTGGCCGGTGATGAAGCCGGCTCCGTCGCAGAGGAAGAAGCCGATGGCCTCGGCCACATCCTGCGGCAAGCCCACGCGGCCCACCGGGATGCCCTCGACGATGGCGCGGGTGCGCGGGGCGTCGGGCGGGTTCGCCGCCGTGAACAGCGGGGTTGCGATGGGGCCGGGCGCGACCGCGTTCACGGTGATGCCGTCCTTGCCCAGTTCCAGCGCCCAGGTGCGGGTGGCGCCCAGCAGGCCCGCCTTGCTGGCGGCATAGGCGGTGCGCAATTCCTTGCCGTAGGCGGCGCGGCTGGAGACATTGACGATCCGGCCGAAGCGCGCCGCCCGCATGGAGGCGAGCAAGGCCTGCGTGGCCTGGATGGCGGTGCCGAGATTGAGCCGCATGACGGCGGCGAAATCGGCGCTGCTCGTCTCATCGAGGGTTGCCGGCCGCACCATGCCCACATTGTTGACGAGGCGGGTGATGGGCCCTTCCGCCAGCGCCGCGGCCAGGGCGGCTGCCGTTTCGGCCTCATCCATCATGTCCACGGCGATGAAGCGGGCGGCAAGATCGGCGGGGGGCGGCAGGCGGTCCAGCACCACCACGTCGCGGCCCGCCGCGATCTGGTGCCGGGCAACGGCCAATCCGATGCCGCCGGCGCCGCCGGTCACCAGGGTGCGGTTCATGCTCATGCCTTGGGCGGCAGATAGCTGACGCCGGCCACGTAAGCCTTGCGCCAGCGGGTGATGGAGACGCGTTCGAACAGGCCCGCCTTGAAGAACGGATCGGCGGCGATGAAGGCTTCCGCCTCCGCGCGGGTCTCCAATTCCACCACATAGAGCCCGCCGCCAGCGGTGTTGCCGTCATCGTCCAGCTTGGCGCCGCAGGACAGCAGGAGCGGGGCGTTCTCGGCGAGGAAGTCGAGATGCGCGTCCCGCGTCGCCGCGCGCAGGTCCAGCGTGCCGGGCTTGTCGAAGGTCTCGATGATGTAGGGCATGGGTGCTCGCCTCAGGCTGCGTGGATCTTGATGCCCGCCCGGCGTTGCAGCTCGTCGAGGCTGAGCCCCGGAGCGAGGTGCCGGGCCACGAAGCCGTGGGGCGCGATGTCCAGGACGGCATGGTCGGTATAGACGCGCGAGACGCAGGCGAGCCCGGTAAGCGGGTAGCTGCAGCGGTCCACCAGCTTCGACTCCCCCTTCTTGGTCAGCATCTCCATCATCACGAACACGTTGGAGGCCCCCACCGCGAGATCCATGGCGCCGCCCACGGCGGGAATGGCATTGGGATCGTTGGTGGCCCAATTGGCAAGGTCGCCATTTTCCGCCACCTGGAAGGCACCGAGGATGGTGATGTCGAGATGGCCGCCGCGCATGATGGCGAAGGAGAGGGCGTGGTCGAAGAAGGCCCCGCCGTCGAGCAGCGTCACGGGCTGCTTGCCAGCGTTGATGAGGTCCATGTCGACGGCATTGGCGCCGGGTTTGGGCCCCATGCCGAGGATGCCGTTTTCGCTCTGGAGCAGGATTTCCTTATCCTGCGGCAGATAATCGGCCACGAGTTCGGGCATGCCGATGCCGATATTGACCACCGCGCCCTCGGGAATATCGGCGGCGATCCGCTGCGCCATCTCGGCACGGGTCCAGGGCATGAAGGCGATTGCGATATCGCTCATTGGGGTGTCGCTCATTGGGAAGCTCCCGTGCCGATGGCCACCACGCGGTTCACGAACACGCCGGGGGTAACGATCACCTCTGGGTCGAGGCTGCCGAGGGGCACGATCTCCTGCACCTGCGCCACCGTGACCTTGGCGGCGGTGGCCATGACCGGGCCGAAATTGCGCGCCGTCTTGCGATAGACGAGATTGCCCCAGCGATCGCCCTGCCACGCCTTGATCAGGGCGAAATCGGCCTTGATGGGATATTCGAGCACATAATTACGCCCCTCGATCTCCCGTGTCTCCTTGCCGTCGGCGATCGGCGTGCCATAGCCTGTGGGGGTGAAAAAGGCGCCGATCCCGGCCCCGCCGGCGCGGATGCGCTCCACCAGATTGCCTTGCGGCACCAATTCCAGCTCCACCTTGCCGGCGCGATAGAGCGTGTCGAACACCTGGGAATCCGCCTGGCGCGGAAACGAACACACCACCTTGCGCACCAGCCCCGCCGCAAGCAGGGCGGCAAGGCCCGTGGTGCCGTTTCCGGCGTTGTTGGAGATGATGGTGAGGTCCCTCGGCGCGCGCGCGATCACCGCCTCGATCAGTTCGTGCGGCATGCCGGCGCCGCCGAAGCCGCCGACCAGTATGGTCGCGCCGTCGGGAATGTCGGCAACGCAGCTTTGCGTGTCGGGTCTCGTCTTGTCGATCATGATCGGGGCAGGCTTCTCAGAGAGAGGAAGGGTGGCGCGCCAAGGGCGTCACGTGAATGTCCATGAACGGGAACAGGGGCAGCGAGGCGAGCAGGGCGTGCAACTCGTCCACGCTCTCCACGTCGAAGATGGAGATGTTCGCGTAGCGGCCCGCGATGCGCCACAGATGTACCCATTTGCCCTGGCGCTGGAGATCCTGCGCATAGGCCTTTTCCGCCGCCTTGATGGCCTCGGCCTTCTCGGCCGGGAAATCGTGCGGGATGTTCACCTTCATCTCGACATGGAACAGCATGGCACGGACCTTTTTTGGGGGATGAGCAAGGGGCGCCGGCTGCGCGTGCAGCCCCGGCGCCCCCGTGCCTCACTTCTTGACCAGCGGGCAGGTGCTCTCGCTGAGCGGCTGGAATGCCTCGTCGCCGGGGATGACGCGGACGATCTCGTAGAAGTCCCACGGACCCTTCGAGGCTTCCGGCTTCTTCACCTTGGCGAGATACATGTCGTGCACCATGCGGCCGTCCGCGCGGATCTTGCCGTTGCGGGCGAACATGTCGTCGATGGGCAGCTCGCGCATCTTGGCGACGACCTTCACGCCCTCGTCGGTGCCCGCGGCCTCGGCGGCCTTGAGATAATGCAGCACCGAGGAATAGACGCCGGCCTGCACCATGGTGGGCATCTTGCCGCCCATGCGCTCGGCGAAGCGCTTGGAGAAGGCGCGGGTCTTGTCGTCGAGATCCCAATAGAAGCCGGTGGTGAGCACCATGCCCTGCGCGTTATCAAGGCCAACCGACTTGATGTCGGTGAGGAACAGCAGCAGCGCGGCCAGCGTCTGCCCGCCCTGGGTGATGCCGAATTCACGCGCCTGCTTGATGGTGTTGATGGTATCGGCGCCGGCATTGGCCATGCCGATGATCTGCGCGCCCGACGCCTGGGCCTGGAGCAGGTAGGAGGAGAAGTCCGAGCTGTTGAACGGCGCGCGCACCGCACCCTTCACCGTGCCGCCCTTTTCCTTGACGATTTTGGCGACCTGCTGTTCCAGGTCATGGCCGAACGTGTAGTCGGCGGTGATGAAATACCAGGATTTTCCGCCGCCGCTGGTCACCGCATTGCCGGTGCCGGCCGCGAGCGAATAGACGTCATAGGTCCAATGCAGGCCGGTGGCCGAGCAGGCCTTGTTGGTGAGCGCCATGGAGGCGGCACCGGAATTGATGTCGACCTTGCCCTTTTCCTTTGCCACGTCGCGCACCGCGAGCGCGGCGACCGAGCCGTTGATGTCGAAGATGGCATCCACATTCTCGGTGTCGTACCAAGCGCGGGCGGTGGTGGAGGCGACATCCGCCTTGTTCTGGTGGTCCGCCGAGACGAGTTCCACCGGCTTGCCGTTGATCGGCTTGCCGAAATCCTCGATGGCGAGGCGCGCGGCTTCCACCGAGCCCTTGCCGGCGAGGTCGGAATAGGCGCCCGACATATCGGTGAGCACGCCGATCTTGACGCCGCCGCCGGCATATTGCGCGGCCGCCGGGGCGGCCATCATCAGGCTCGCCAGAACGCCGGCGCAGATTGCTTTGGTCTTCATGCTTCCTCCCAAGATTTCAAGGATCTGCCGAGCGTTCAGACGCGCTCGATCACGATGGCGATGCCCTGGCCGACGCCGATGCACATGGTGCACAGCCCATAGCGTCCGCCGGTGCGGGTGAGATGGTGCACGGCGGTGCCCACCAGGCGCGCGCCGGACATGCCGAGCGGATGGCCGAGGGCAATGGCGCCGCCGTTCGGGTTCACATGGGCCGCATCGTCCGGCAGGCCGAGATCGCCCAGCACGGCGAGCGCCTGGGCCGCGAAGGCCTCGTTCAGCTCGATCACGTCCATGTCGGCGAGGGTGAGCCCGACCTGCTCCAGCACCTTGCGGGTGGCGGGGGCGGGGCCCATGCCCATGATGCGCGGCGGCACGCCGGCGGTCGCCATGCCGAGCACGCGGGCGCGCGGCGTCAGGCCGTGCCGCTCCACCGCGACGGCGGAGGCGAGGAGCAGGGCGGCGGCGCCGTCATTGACGCCGGAGGCATTGCCTGCAGTCACCGTGCCGTCCGCCTTCACCACGCCCTTGAGGCGGGCGAGATCGCCGATGGCAAGATCGGCGCGGGGGTGCTCGTCGCGGTCGAACAGCTTGGGCTCGCCCTTGCGCTGGGGTACCGGAACCGCGACGATTTCATCGGCGAAGCGCCCCTTCGCCCAGGCGGCGGCGGCGCGGCGCTGGCTTTCCAAGGCGAAGGCATCTTGGCGGTCGCGGGAAATCTGGAATTCCTCGGCCACGTTCTCGGCGGTCTCGGGCATGGAATCGACACCGTGCATCGCCTTCATGCGCGGGTTGACGAAACGCCAGCCGATGGTGGTGTCCTCGATCTTCGCCGCGCGGGAGAAGGCGCTGTCGGCCTTGCCCATGACGAAGGGGGCGCGGCTCATGCTTTCCACGCCACCGGCGATGAGCAGATGCGCCTCGCCGGCCTTGATGGCGCGGGCGGCGGTGCCCACCGCATCCATGCCCGAGCCGCACAGGCGATTGATGGTGGTGCCCGGAACCGAGACCGGCAGCCCCGCAAGCAGGGCGCCCATGCGGGCGACGTTGCGATTGTCCTCGCCCGCCTGATTGGCGCAGCCGAAGATCACGTCCTCGATCCGCGCGGTGTCGAGCGCGGGCGCGCGCTCCACCAGGGCGCGAATGACGTGGGCGGCGAGATCGTCCGGCCGGACGGCGGAAAGTGCCCCGGCATAGCGGCCGATGGGCGTGCGCACCGCATCACAGATGAAGGCTTCGGTCATGGATCCCGCGCGTTTGTTCGATATACGAACATTTATTTACGATTTTCATAAGTGGCCTGCAAACAAAGCGTCAAGCGGTTTCGATGCTGCATTGCAGAGATGGTCTGCGAAAAAATAAGATAAAATACTGAAAAGTATCGATTAAAAATCGAACGGCACCGCTTGCGGAACGGGCGGGTTGACAGCAGCAATCGGGTGGTATTTTGTGCGCAATACGAACATAAAGTTCATCATGCGTACAGATGGAGCGGGCATGGCTTGGGCGGAAGGCGGGATCGTCACTCTGGTGGGGGGTGGCAGCATGGGTCTGGGCTGGGCCATCGTGTTCGCGCGGGCCGGCTTTGACGTGCGCATCCACGACGCCAGCGCCGACGTGCGCGCCGCCGTCCGGCCGGGCATCGCCCAACGCCTCGCCGCCCTCGCCGATCACGGCCTGCTCGCCGCTTCGCCCGAGGCGGTGATGGCGCGCCTATCAATTGGCGACGATCTCGGCGCGGCTCTGGCCGGGGCGGTTCACGTGCAGGAGAACATTCCCGAGCGGCTGGATCTGAAGATCGACCTGTTCCGCGCCCTCGACGAGATGGCGCCCGGCGATGCGGTGCTGGCGAGTTCCACGTCTTCTTTGCCGGCCTCGGAATTTGCCGCCGCCTTGCCGGGACGGGCGCGTTGCCTGGTGGCCCATCCCGCCAATCCGCCCTATCTGCTGCCGATCGTCGAGATCGTTCCCGCCCCCTTCACGGCGCCCGAGGCGGTGGAGCGCACCCGCGCGCTGATGGCGCGGGTCGGCCAGACACCGGTGGTGCTGAAGCGCGAGATCAACGGCTTCGTCTATAATCGCCTGCAAGGCGCGGTGCTGCGGGAGGCCTATTGGCTGCTCCAGCAGGGGGTGGCCGATGTCGCCGACATCGATGCCGTCATGACCGGCGGCCTCGGCCTGCGCTGGTCGCTGATCGGCCCGTTCGAGACCGCGGACCTCAATTATCGCGGCGGCATCGCCGAGCACGCCCGCCGCATGGGTGAGCGCTACAGCCAGATGGGCGCCGAACGCGGCCAGCCGG
The DNA here is from genome assembly GCA_002257205.1 of Rhizobiales bacterium 24-66-13. GTDB lineage: Bacteria > Pseudomonadota > Alphaproteobacteria > Rhizobiales > Xanthobacteraceae > NCEH01. The sequence continues at coordinate 8,632 of NCHM01000106.1, forward strand.
ACGTGTGGGACGAAGATCTCGTCGCCCGCGTCGCGGCGGCGCGCCGGGCCGTGCTGCCGCTCGACCAATGGGATGCGCGCGTCGCCTGGCGCGATGAGCGCCTGATGGCGGCGCGCGCGGCTGGGCAGGGGGCGTCGGCGCATGATAATGAGGCAGCGAACGAAGGTTCCGGGGAGACGGCATGAACACGGCGCAGGCGAGCGAGGATAAGGACTATGTCCAGTCCCTCGCGCGCGGGCTGGAGGTGATCCGCACCTTCAGCCAATACAAGCCGCGCATGACGCTCAGCGAAGTGGCCCAGCAGACCGGCCTGACACGGGCGACGGCGCGGCGTTTCCTGCTCACGTTGGTCCGCGAGGGTTATGCCGAGGTGGACGGCAAATATTTCTCGCTGCGCCCCAAGGTGCTAGATCTCGGCTTTGCCTATCTGTCCTCTTTGCCGGTGTGGGAGGTGGCCCAGCCGATCATGCGCGACGTAGTCAACACGCTGCAGGAATCCTGCTCGCTCGCGGTGCTGGATGGGGCGGACATCGTCTATGTCGCGCGCGAGCCGACGGCGCGGGTGATGACCATCGGCCTCAGCATCGGCAGTCGCCTGCCGGCCTATTGCAGCTCCATGGGCCGGGTTCTGCTCGCCGGCCTGCCTCCGGCGCAGCTCGCGGCCTTCTACGACCGGCAGAAGATCGAGCGCCGCACGCCGCGCACGGTGGCCAACATGCTGGCCTTGAAGGATGCGGTGGAGAGCGTGCGCCGCCAGGGCTGGGCCTTGGTGGATCAGGAATTGGAGATGGGCCTACGCTCCATCGCCGTGCCGGTGCGCAATCGCCGGTCGGAGGTGCTGGCGGCGCTGAATGTCAGCACCCATGAGGGCCGGACCTCGGTCGAGACCATGCGCACCCGGTTTCTGCCGGTGTTGCAGGATGCCGCCCAGAGAATTTCCGCGGCCTTGCCGCAGTAGCGGCCGAAGGGGCGTCGAACGGGCGTGCCGCGTCGCCCGACCGGGATGCGCGGCGGCGGCTCCGTCCCGCCGGGTCACGCATGACCAAGGACGGACGCGCCATGCTCCGTCCTCAATCCCCCGTCGTTCAGGCAGCTTCCGCCTTCTCCGTGCCGTGGGTCTGGCAATTGGTGGGGCAGACGCGCGCGCAAGCGCCGCAGCCGATGCAGGCGCCGTCGTCGTTCATCACCATGATCTTCTTCTCGACCTCATCGTCCTCGTCGTCATCGAGGCTGATGAATTCGCCGTCCTCACATTGATGCCTTTCAAGGTCATCACATCCCGGCCGCAGACCTTGTAGCAGCGACCGCAGCCGATGCACTTCTTGACGTCGATGGCCAGGAGATATTCCGGCTGCCAGGCGCGGCCGTCGCGGGTTGCGTTTGACATGATGCTCTCGACTTTCAGATGAGACCGACGGCGCCGCTCCTTGACCGGCGCCGAAAGGGTTCGTTCAGGTCCGCGCGGGCTTGACCACCGGCCCGTGAGACAGCCCACGGGCGATGCGGGGGTGCAGTGCCCCGGTGTCAGGCGGCTTCGAGCGCCTTCAACTGGGCACGCTTCTGCTCCAGTTCGGCGTAGGCCTCGTGTGCCCGCTTGGCGACGTCGGGGATGGTCTCCCAGCTGATCGGCAGTTCTTCGGACAGATCATGCAGATCCATCTTGGCGGCCGTCGCCTTGGCTGACAGCTTCTTGATTTCCGCTTTCAAGCTTTCCAGGTCGCTCATGGATCACCTCAATATTTCGCGACGGGTTCGAATTTCTCGATCATCTCGATGCCGGCATCGACGTGCTTCTGGCCTTCCTCGGCGAGCTTCGCGAGGGTGTCGAAGCCGAAGCGGTGCACGTCGCGCAATTGCTTGTTCACAACGATCAGCCGGCCGCCGATCAGCACCATGCGGCCGAAACCCTCATGGCTCATCTTCATCATGGGCGTGATCATCACGCCGGTCGCCTTCTCGATGGAGAGGCAGACGGCGTTGAAGAACAGTTCCATGCGCCAGAGGGTATCCGGATCGGGATCGCCGATGATCGGCAGGGCGCGGCGCGCCTCCTTATCGAGAATATAGGGTTCCAGCAGGTCGAGGTCGGCCTTGCTATCCCAGGCACCATGGGAATCCTGCGCGCGCCACACCTTGATCAATTCCTTGATGAAGGGAGCTTCGGCGGCGGGGGTCGGGGCGAGTTCTGCGGTTTCAGCCATGGTGTTCCTCACTCATCAAAATCGAAGGTGCGTTCCTGGCCCTTGGCCAGAGCCTTGCGCAGCCAGGGGGGAGGCGCTGCGCCGGACCCGCCGATGGCGGCCACATAGAGGATGGCGCAATCCTTGATGGCATCGATCTTGGGCGCCAGCTTGTCTTCGTTGCCGTCTTCCTTCAGGTCGCCATCGAATTGGATGGCCTCAAGAAAGCGGTGCCCCTGGGGGCCGATCTCATAGATCGCGATGTTCTTGGCCCAGCCAAAATGAGCATCGACACGCTTCAGATCCTGGGTTGCGAATGCGATCTTCATGGGATCTTCCTTTCCTCGTCTCGCATCAATGCGCCGCGGCGGCATGGCCCGCGGCATGACCTTCGCCGCGCCAGGTATCAGGCGTGGGTTCGTGATTTTCTTCGTGGTCGGCAATGATGAGATTGCTGATGTGGAAGATCGTGTCGCGCGTGCCGCGATAGCCGACGCTCAGCTGATGTCCCGCGCCGAGACGATCGAACATGGGCATGCCCGCGCGATAGAAGGGAATGTGAAGCCGTTCCGCCGCCTGCCGGCCGTGGGAGTGGGTCACCAGCAAGTCGCAGCCCCGTGCCTTGGCGAGGGTTTCCAGGTCTTCCAGATCGCCGATCAGGACATCGTCCGTCTCCACCCGCGCCAGCACCGGCGATTGGGTGGTCGTGACGGCGGCCGTCACATGGGCCCCCAACTCGTGCAGCATGGAGCTGAGATCGAACAGGAGGTCGGGTTCCGCGCCGATGGCGAGCTTGCGGCCGCCCACGTGGAAATGGGCATCCAGCATGGCATCCACCAGCTGGCCGCGCTGGCGGCGATATTTCAGCGGCACCGGCCGGCCGCTGATCTCGCTGAGGAAGGACACGAAAGCATCGTTCGGACCAAGGCCACACAGGCGCTCGAACACCTTGAACGGCGTGCCGGCCTTCTTTTCCATCGCCTCGGCGGCCTGTTTCATCTGCGCGCCGATCGCGATGGTCCAGGCGGCTTGGCCCATGGTGGCGACTTCATCCACGCCGATGCCGCCGATGGTGGTGGGCGTGAATTCGTCGGGAATATGCCCGTCCAGCGAGCCGCCCAGATCCGGCAGGAACGAGGGTTCCAGGCCGAAATCCTCAAGGATGGTGCGCACCTCCTCGATGTCGCCGGGTGTCAGGTGGCAGCCGGGCAGAACATTCACCCGCGCCGGGTCGCGCCGGGCGGCATTGGCGGGCGTATCCACCAACACTTCCACCATGCGGGCGACGGTCTTTTCCCATCCGTCCTGGAACGCGTCCTTGAAGTCGGGGGTCGAGACATAGACCATAGGCAGGTTGGCCACTTCCGGATGGTTCTGCCGGATCAGCTTGATATAACCTTCCACGTCGTCGCCCTTGGTCTCGGTGACGCCGGTGGAGCAGATGCCGATGATCTCGGGCTTGGTGCGCTTGTGGATGTTGAGCACCGCCTGTTCGACGTTCTCATAGCCGCCGAGCACCGTTGCCACCTCGCTCATGGCGGTGGTCTGCATCGGGATCGCTTCCTTGAAGTGCCGCACGAACAGCACCAGGCCGAACGAGGTGCAGCCCTGGGAGCCGTGCAGCAGGGGCATGGCGCCGCGCAGCCCCATGAAGGCGAGCGCGCCGCCGATCGGCTGGCTCATCTTCAGCGGATTGACCGCGCAGGCCTTCTTG
>NCHM01000107.1 GCA_002257205.1 Rhizobiales bacterium 24-66-13
GGATGGAACGTCTATTCCATCGATCACGCCAGCGAACAGGACTTGCGGGAAAAATACCGCGACCACGTGGATGTCGATGTCTCCCGCATCGAGCGCGTGGACTTCGTCTGGCGCGCCGGGCCGATGGTGGACGCCATCCCCAAGGTCTATCACGGCGCGTTCGATGCCTGCATCGCCAGCCATGTGCTCGAACATATTCCTGATCCGGTCGCCTTCCTCCGCTCGCTCGCGGTGCTGCTGAAGCCGGGCGCGGTGATTGCGCTCGCGGTGCCCGACAAGCGCTGGTGCTTCGATTTCTTCCGTCCGCTCAGCTCCACGGCGGGCTGGCTGGAAGCCAATCGGCTGGGCCTCACCAAGCACAGCCGCGCCACCCGGTTCGAATATGAGACATCCGTCGTCAGCAGCGACGGGCGCGTGGCCTGGAGTCCCGGTCCGCTGGGCACGCCGAGTTTCTCGGGATGCCCGATCTGGCAATCCTACGGCGTGTTCCGAGAGCAGAGCGACCCGGAGAATGAAGCCTATGTGGATTGCCATGCCTGGTGCTTCACCCCCAGCAGCTTCGTGCTGATCATCGAGGAACTGCACGCCCTGGGCGCGGTGGATTTCCGCATCAAGCACACCTTTCCCACCGTGGAGCACGAATTTTTCGTCATTCTCGAACAGAGCCGGGAGCGCGAGACCGACGTCGCGCGCATGCAGAAGAGGCGCATGCGGCTGATGCTGGCGACCGCGCGGGAAGTGCGCGAACAATTGGAGATGCTGCCGGTTCACCTTGATCTGGATTAGAGCTCTTCTGATCCCGGTGCCCTTGGGCCGCGAAATGCGCGGCGAAATCTTGCAATACGTCGGATGCCCGCTTCCCTCGATGGGCAACGCGCTTTAGATGGATCCGGACTCCGCACAGCCTCAGGCGCCGCGGCCTAATCCTGCGCGCCGGGCCCACAACGCTCCGGCCGCGCCAGCGCTGTTGAGTGACACGATGGAATCCGCCGCCACCACCTATGATCCCCTGACACCCGTGCCCGCCCGTCGACGGGTGTTTTCCGGCTCGGATGCCTTCGCCCTCTGGTTCAGCCTCGGTATCGGCCTGCTGGTGCTCCAGGCGGGCGCGCTGCTGGTTCCCGCGCTCAGCCTCGGCACGGCGTTCCTCGCGATCATCGCCGGCACCGTGCTCGGCGTGGTCCTGCTCGCGGGAGTGGGCGTGATCGGCGCCGATTCGGGACTTTCGGCCATGGCGAGCCTGCGGCCCACGCTCGGCCTGCGCGGCGCGATCCTGCCGACGCTCATCAACATGGTGCAATTGGTGGGCTGGGGCGCGTTCGAGATCATCATCATGGGCGAGGCGGCGGAAGCCTTGTCCAAACAGGCGTTCGGCTTCTCGCTGCCGGGCGTGTGGACCTTGCTGTTCGGCGTGCTCGCGACCGCGATCGCGGTGATGGGGCCGGTATCGTTCGTGCGGCGGTTTTTGCGCGCCTGGGGGCTCTATCTGCTGCTCGGCGCGGCGGTGTGGCTCACCTGGCGGCTGATGGCCAATTATGATCTCGCGGCGCTGTTCGCCAAGCCCGGCACCGGCGAGATGAGCTTCGGCGGCGCCATCGACCTGGTGGTGGCCATGCCGCTGTCCTGGCTGCCGCTGATTTCCGATTATACCCGCTTCGGCAAATCCTCCAGCAGCATCTTCCGGGGCAGCGCGCTCGGCTATCTGGTGGCCAACATCTGGTTCTACGGGCTCGGCGCGGCCTATGCCCTGGCCTCGGGCGGGGAGGGCACCATCGTGGTGGCGCTGGCGAGCGCCGGCGGCGGCTTCGCGCTGCTGCTGATCCTGCTGGACGAAACCGACAACGCCTTCGCGGACATCCACTCGGCGGCCGTCTCCACCGGCACCTTGGTGCCGGTCGCGGTGCCGCATCTCGCGCTCGGCTTCGGCGCCCTGTGCACGCTGATCGCCTTGCTGGTGCCGCTGGCCCAGTATGAAGGCTTCCTGCTGCTGATCGGCTCGGTGTTCGCGCCGCTGTTCGGCGTGGTGCTGGCGGACCATTTCATCGTGCGCAAGCGCCGCATCGCGGTCGACGAGATCACCCGCGTGCGTGGCGCCTATTGGTTTTCCGGCGGGTGGAACATCGCCGGCATCCTGTCCTGGGGCATCGGCATCGCCACCTTCCATGCGGTGACGGCTTATCTCCCCGACCTCGGCGCGACCTTGCCCGCTCTGGTGACGGCGGGCGTATTGTTCGTGCTGGCGCGCCGCGTGATGCCGTGACCGTCGGCGGGCCGATGCGCCCGCCGCTTCCGCCTTTGATCAGGCCCCTGAGGGGCGATCGACATCCTGGGGCGTGGCGTGTCGTTGCGGCACCTGACAGCAGGTGCGTGCCATTGTCGTTCTTTGACCGGTCGGTCTTTCTTTCATGGTCGTCATGGCCGGGCTCGTCCCGGCCATCTACGCCGGGCCGACCGCGGTGGCTTTGAAAGGCCGGCGCCAGCGGTGCCACGTGGATGCACGGGACAAGCCCGTGCAGGACGGCGGTTCCAAGCGCGTCGATACCCTGATTGTCGCGCCGCCTCAGACCACGGTGCCGAAGAGGGCGCCGATGCCGGCGGTGGCGGCCATGGCGATGGCGCCCCAGAAGGTGACGCGCGCGGTGGCGCGCACCACTTCCGCCCCGCCGGCCTTGGCCGCGATGGCGCCGAGCACGGCGAGGAACACCAGCGAGGCGCCCGCCACCACCGGCACCTGAAGCGTGGCGGGCGTCACCACCGCCATCAGCAGCGGCAGGATGGCGCCCACCGCGAACGAGGCGGCGGAGGTGAGCGCGGCCTGGATCGGCCGGGCGGTGGTGAATTCGGAAATGCCCAGTTCGTCGCGCGCATGGGCTTCCAGCGGGTCGCGGGCCATCAATTGCGCGGCCACCTGATGGGCCAGCGCCGGCTCCAGCCCGCGATGGATATAGATCGAGGCGAGCTCGTGCCGCTCGGCGATGGGATCGGCCTTGAGCTCCGCGGTTTCGCGCGCGAGGTCGGCCTTTTCCGTGTCCGACTGGGAGCTGACCGAGACATATTCGCCCGCCGCCATGGACATGGCGCCCGCGACCAGGCCCGCGACGCCGGCCACCAGGATGTCGGAATGGGTGGCGGAGGCGGAAGCGACGCCGACGATCAGGCTGGCGGTGGAGACGATGCCGTCATTGGCGCCGAGCACGGCGGCGCGCAGCCACCCGATCCGCTCGATGAGATGACCTTCGGTGTGCGGACCGGCCATGGAAAACCTCGAACATAAAGGAGCGCCGGCGCCGGGCGGGCGGCGGACGCTCCAGGCTGGGGCGCGTGTCTTTCCCGGCGGTCGGACGCCGGGGCGCACGGAAAGCGTTCCCGCGCCCGCAGGCGTGGGCAAGCCCTCCCAGACGTCCCAGACAGCCGTTCCCCCAGTGACCCACCGCACCTACCATCCCCGCATGACACGCGTGCGTCCGGGCCAACGTATTGTTTCCGGAGGCATTTTGCCGTTCATGGCGGGGGGTAGGGGTGGTCTCGCGCCGTTCAGGATGCGGTGGTCGTGTCGTCCACCTTGGCGCCCGGCACGTTCTTCTTGAGGGATTCGATGGCGGCAAGCGCGGAGGCTTTCGCCTTATAGCCCTCGGACCCGAACATCACCTCGCCGTTTGAGGCCTTGTAGCGGAAACGGAATTCGCCAGCCTTGTCCTTGTAGACTTCGAACGTCGCCATGGCATCCTCCTGTCGCCCGGGTTGCTCCCGGCACAGGAACGGTGCCTCATTTCATCACCGCAAGCAAAGCCGCACGCAGGCGGCGACCTCAGTCGTCCATCTTGAGCGCGGCGATGAAGGCTTCCTGGGGAATCTCGACGCGCCCGAACTGGCGCATCTTCTTCTTGCCTTCCTTCTGCTTGTCCAACAGCTTGCGCTTACGGGAGATGTCGCCGCCGTAGCATTTGGCGGTCACGTCCTTGCGCAGGGCCTTGATGGTCTCGCGGGCGATCACCTTGGCGCCGATGGCGGCCTGGATCGGAATGTTGAACAGATGCTGGGGAATCAAATCCTTCAGCTTCTCGCACATGGCGCGGCCGCGATGGTCGGCACGGGTGCGGTGCACCAGCATGGAGAGCGCGTCCACCGGCTCGGCATTCACCAGGATCGACATCTTCACGAGGTCGCCCTCGCGATAATCCGTGATGGTGTAGTCGAACGAGGCATAGCCCTTCGAGATCGACTTCAGCCGGTCGTAGAAATCGAACACCACTTCGTTCAGCGGCAAGTCGTAGGTGACCATGGCGCGGGCGCCCACATAGGTCAGCTCGATCTGGTTGCCGCGCCGGTCCTGGCAGAGCTTGAGCACGCTGCCGAGATAATCGTCCGGGGTGAGGATGGTGGCGCGGATCCAGGGCTCGCGGATTTCCTTGATCTTCACCACGTCCGGCATGTCGGCCGGATTGTGCAGCTCGATGGTGGTGCCGTCGCTCATCTCCATCTCATAGATGACGGAGGGGGCGGTCGCGATCAGGTCGAGGTTGAACTCGCGCTCCAGCCGCTCCTGGATGATCTCCAGGTGCAGCAGGCCCAAGAACCCGCAGCGGAAGCCGAAGCCGAGCGCGGCCGAGGTCTCCATCTCGAAGGAGAAGCTGGCATCGTTCAGGCGCAGCTTGCCCATGGCGGCGCGCAGATCCTCGAAATCCGCCGCATCCACCGGGAACAGGCCGCAGAACACCACCGGCTGGGCCGGCTTGAAGCCCGGCAGGGGCTCGGCGCAGGGGCGCTTTTCATCCGTGATGGTATCGCCGACGCGGGTTTCCGCCACTTCCTTGATGGAGCCGGTGAGAAAGCCGATTTCGCCCGGGCCGAGGCTCTCCATGGCCACCATCTTGGGGGTGAACACGCCGACGCGGTCCATGTCATAGGCGGCGCCGGTGCGCATCATCTTGATGCGCTGGCCCTTCTTCACCACGCCGTCGACCACGCGAACCAGCACCACGACGCCGAGATAGGTGTCGTACCAGCTGTCGACCAGCAGCGCTTTCAGCGGCGCGTCGCGGTCGCCCATCGGCGGCGGCAGGCGGGTGACGATGGCTTCCAGCACCTGGTCGATATTCAGCCCGGTCTTGGCCGAGATGCCGATGGCGCCAGAGGCGTCGATGCCGATCACGTCCTCGATCTGCGCCTTCACCTTTTCCGGTTCGGCGGCGGGCAAATCGATCTTGTTGAGCACCGGGACGATGTCGTGATTGTTGTCGATCGCCTGATAGACATTGGCGAGCGTCTGCGCCTCGACCCCCTGGGAAGCGTCCACCACCAGGAGCGAGCCTTCCACGGCAGCGAGCGAGCGGTTCACCTCATAGGCGAAGTCCACGTGGCCCGGGGTGTCGATCAGGTTGAGGATATAGGTTTCCCCATCCTTGGCCTTGTAGGAGAGGCGCACGGTCTGCGCCTTGATGGTGATGCCGCGCTCGCGCTCGATATCCATGTTGTCGAGCACCTGCTCGGTCATCTCGCGTTCGCTCAAGCCGCCGGTGAGCTGGATCAGCCGGTCGGCGAGCGTGGACTTGCCATGGTCGATGTGCGCGACGATGGAAAAATTGCGGATATGGGTCTGCGGCGTTGCGGTCATCCGCGCCGCATAGCACCGGCATTCGGCAGCCACAAGGCGCGCGCGGCTTTTGTCCCTCCTCGCCGGGGATCGCGACCGGCCGGCGCGGTGGTTCCGGGGCGCCAGGGCGGCTTCCCCTGGGGCGCCTGCGCGTTCGGAGCAGGTTCGCTCGCGGTCTCCCCTCACCCCAGCCCTCTCCCCGGCGGGGAGAGGGGGCCTTATGGCGTTTTCGGAGCCTAAGTTGCCCACCCGCCGCGCCGCCCCCTCTCCCCCTCGGGGAGAGGGTTGGGGTGAGGGGGCAGAGCGCAAAACGCTCCCCCTCAGGCCCCGCGGCCCCGCTCGCTTTCAAAACCATCGAACAGCGCCAGCAAGGCATCCAGCCCATCGGTCAACGCCGCCGGGCCAGGTTGCAGGATGAGCGTCGATTTGATCTCGTGCAGCCGCCCCGCGCGCACGGCGGGGAGCGCGTCGAAGCCGGGCCGGGCGGCGAAGCGGGCGGGATTGAACTTCTTGCCGCACCAGGAGCCGATCACCATGTCGGGCGCCCGCGCGATCACCTCTTCCGCGCTGACGAAGCGCTCGCGCGCGGCGCGGCCCGTGGCGCGATCGGCGAAAATGTCGATGCCGCCGGCGATCTCCACCAATTGCGACACCCAGCCGATGCCGCAGATCATCGGCTCGTCCCATTCCTCGAAATAGATCCTGGGCTTGTGCCGCCGGGCGGCGGCGCGGCTCCGCGCCGCCTCCAGCCGCGCGTCGAGCGAAGCGATCAGCGCGGCGCCTTGTTCGACCGCGCCCACAAGCGCTGCGAGAGTCGCGATCATGGCGAAGATGCCGTCGATGGTGCGCTGGTTGAAGACATGCACCTCCAGCCCCGCGCGGGCGAGATCGGCGACGATGTCGGCCTGGAGATCGGAAAAGGCCAGCACCAGATCCGGCTCAAGGGCCAGGATCTTCGGCAGGTCCGCCGAGACGAAGGCGGAAACGCGGGGCTTTTCCTTGCGCACGCGGGGCGGGCGCACCGCATAGCCGGAGACGCCGGCGATGCGGTGATCCTCCCCCAGCAGATAGAGCGTCTCCACCGTCTCCTCCGTGAGGCAGACGATGCGGCGGGGAAAAGGATCGCGTCCCATCCCCGCCCGGTCACACGCCGGTGGGGCGGGAGCGCGGAGCGAGGGCTTCCTCGTCGTCCAGCTCCGGGCCGGGATCGTCCGGCAGCGGCGGCAGGGCGGCAAGGGGCGGCGCCTTGGGCGTCTCCACCTTCGTCACCTCACCTTTTGTCATCTCGCCCTTCGTCATTTCGCCCTTGGCGTGCGCGGCCGGCGAGGTGCCGTTCGAAGGCACGTGGGCGCCGTTCGCCGAGGGGTCGGGCGCGCCGCCATTGCCCTCGGCGGGCGGCAGGTCGCCGGTCGGGGCGGCCACGGGTTTCGGGGGAATGGCGGCGATGGCGGCGCGCACGCGCTCCGCCTCATGCTCCAGGATCGGGGTTGCGGTCACGCCCGGCGGCACGGCCCACACATAAGCGTCGAGCTTGCCGGTGACCGGCGAGAGCGGCGCCCATTGCTCGGAGACCACGCCATCGGCGATCCAGGCGGGATCGCGCGGCGCGCGCACCGCGCGGGCGGCCCATTCGCGCGCCTTGCCGATATCGCCGTGCTCGCTGGCTTCCAGCTCCGCCATCAGCAGGCAGATGCGCTGGGTCGGCTCGGCCGCCAGCGGCTGGAGCACGGCCCGCGCCTCGCCGAATTCCAGCGCGTCGATGCAGGCATGGGCGAGCGCGATGGCGCTCTCCGGATGGGCCGGCGCCTTGGCGGCGAGCAGGCGGATGCGCTTCAGCCGATCGAGAGCGGCATCGCCCGGCCGCAGATGGGCGGCAACTTCCGCCAGTTCGGGGTGCGGCGTCGTGGCATAAGCGGCCTCGACGATCTTGAGCGCCTTCTTCAATTCGCCGGCCGAGCCGAGCAGGCGGCCGGCGACGGCGGCGGCGGGCACCAGCGTCGGGGCGAGGCGCACCGCTTCGAGCGCGCGTTCCTTCGCCACCGGCGGATCGGAGATTTCCACCGCCATGGCCTCGGCGGCGAGCAGGATCGCGCGGCGGCGGCGGTGCTGCACCTTGTCGATGCCCTTCGCCGCCATCTGCTTTTCCAGCACCGCGCGGGCGCCGGGATAATCGCCCTCGGCGCAGCGCGCCTCAATCACGGCATCCGCCGCCCAGGCGAGCGCCGGGGCCTGTTCGGCCGCCTGTTCCGCCAGCAGGCGCGCGGCGGAGAGATCGCCGGCGCGGCGCGCTTCCATATGCAGGCCGCGCAAGGCGAGCAGGCGCGTGTCGGGGGATTCCAGCATCAGGCGGAAGCTTGCCCGTGCGAGTTCCGGATCGCCTTCGAACTGGGCGGTCTGGGCCGCCAGCAGATGGGTCAGCGGCTCGTGCGGCAGCAGGCGGGCGGCGTCCTGGCTGGCTTTCTTCGCTTCCGCGCCATTGCCCGCGCCGATGGCAAGCAGGCCGCGCGACACGGCGGCCCAGCCCTTTTCCCGGCGCCGGCGGCGCGAGAAGCGGGCGAACAGGCGTGGCGAGGACAGCAGCAGCGAGAGCAGCCGCCACACGATCAGCAGAACGCCGCTGAACAGCGCGAGGGCGGCGAGCGCCACGGGCACGCTGGTCTCCAGCCGCCAGCCTTGCCAGACCATGAGGATCTCGCCCGGCCGGTCGGCGAGCCAGGAAGCACCGAACGCGACGGCGGCGAGCAGAACGAGGAGGATGACGAGACGGATCACGGCACTTTCCCGGAAATGGCGGCGAGGGCCTGGAGATAAAGCGCATCGACCGCATTGGCTGCGTTCCGGCGCTGCTGGATCTCGGCGATCAGGGACGTGAGCTTGGCCTTCGTTCCCTGCGGCAGTGCATCGAGCCGCGCAAGCGCGGTGTCGAAATCGCCGGCGCGCAAAGCGGCGAGCGCCTGGTCGAGCGTCGCCTGGACTTCAGGCGTGGGCGCGGTGTCGGCGGGGCGCACCTTGACCAGGCTTTCGGCGCTGGACAGAAGGCGATTCACCACGCTTCCGGCCGTGGAGGTTGCTTCGGCGGGGGCGGATCCAGATCCCGCCTCGGCCGCGGCCTGCTGCAGCCGGCTCGCGAGCTTGGCGGGCGGAGAAAAGCCGACGTCCGCGACCGCCGCGAAAGGATCGAGCGTGCCCGCCGTGGCGCCGAGCACGGCGCGGGCGGCATCCAGCTCGGCCGCGAACGGGCGGCCGGAAACGATGGCATCGTTTAGCACCGCCAGCACCGCGATGGCGGCGGCGGCGCGGCTTGCGGCGGCGGATGTGGCTGCGGACTGGTCGAGCCGCGTGCCGAGGGCGGTCACCTGCTGGCTGGCGCCGGCGGCGGCGCTCGCCGCGTCCTTGACCGCGCCCTGAAGGTTCTGCTGCCCCTGGCGCAAGGTGGCGATATCACCCTGGGCCTGGGCGATAACGGCGCGCGCCTGCTCCGGCGTCGGCTGCTGGGCTGCGGCGGCCTCGATCTTGTCGACCCGCTGGGTCAACGCCGCGACCACGCGCGGATCGGCGGCGCCGCGCGCCTCCAGTGTCGCGATGCGGGCAGCCAGGGGTTGAATGTCATCGCTCACGCTGAGCGTTCCAAGCCGCGAGGACAGGCCATAGACCACCAGGGCCGCGACCACGCCGCCACCGACCATGCCGAGCAGCAGCGCAAGCCAGGGCGAGGCGCCGCGCGATGCCGGGGCGGGCGGGGGGATGAGCATGGGCTGGGCGGTGTCGAAGGCGGCCGCGTCGGCGGCCTTCGATGCTTCCGCGTCTGGAGTATCCGCGTTCGGGGTATCCGTGCGCGCGTCTTCGCCGGGCTCGGGCGGTGCGGGGGGCAGGGGATCGTCCATGGCGCCGTCGGGCGCGGCACGGGGCGCGGCCTCGATGGCGGATTCGACTGGGGCTGATCCGCTCGCCGCGGGCCTGCTTGCCGGAGACGTCACGGGCGCGTCGACCTGTGGGGCGAGCGGGGTCTCGTGCGCGGCGGCAGCGGGGGCCGGGCTGTCCGCCGTCTTCGGCGCGGCGCCAGCTTCGGCTGCGCCGGTCGCGGGAGAGGGGGTGGCCGGGTCCGCCTTCGGACGGGCCGGATCCTCGCGGGTCGGATCGTCGTGCGCCATGGGCCTCCTCGTATTTTGGTTCCCGGCGGGCCGGTGACAAAGGTTCGACCGCGATCGGCCGGCAGCTTGCCTCTGCCTTACAGCAAAGTCAGCAGCGCGTCCTCTTCGGCCG
>NCHM01000108.1 GCA_002257205.1 Rhizobiales bacterium 24-66-13
GCCGCCCCGCCCGGTGATCCTGATCCCGCCGGGCGAGCTCTCCAAGGCGACCTATGATGCGGCGTGGCGCATCGGCACCGTGCTCCAGCAGGCCGGCAAACAGCCGCGCATCGCCGTGATGCCCGGCGTCGGACAGGAGGTGGACACATCGGGCATCGTGCTGTCGCCAGGCCTCGCCGCCGTGCCCGCCTTCGCCGCCTTCTCCGGCGGCGGCCGCCATCGCATCGCCAGCCGGGCGGAACTGGGCGCCTATATCGCCCTCGCCCGCCAGGGCGGCTTCTCGGCCGATTTCATCATCGAGGACCCGAGCATCCGCGACCAGATGGACCAGGCCGTGCGCGCCCTGGAAGACGATCTGCGCGCCGGCTCGCCCGACAATGCCAGCGCGTTCGCCCCGCTGCGCGCCCAGCTCCTGGCGAATGCCGCCCAGGGCGACGAAAACGTCCGCCTCGTGACCATCGCCGGCAAGCCGGTCATCGCCATTTCCGCCCAGGCGGCGGCGCAGGCCTCCGGCGTGCTGTCGGAGCTGTGGCGCCAGATGCTGGTGGTGCCCGCGGCCAATGTGCGCGTGGCCACGACGCCCGATTTCTCCGGCGTCACCTCGATCGACCTCTCGCGCCTCGGCGGCCGCACCGGCACCTTCGACGTGCTAGCGCGCGGCGATTGGAGCGCCACCTTCGATCTCGGCACCCTGCTGGGCGGCGGGCGCGTGCCCTCCGAATTCCTGGTGGATGTTTCCGCCGCCCCGAGCGCCGGCGATTCCGCGCCCATCGCCTCGATCATGCTGAATGATTATCTGCTCGGCGCCCGGCGGCTCTCCGCCAACGGCATCACCGAGCGCATCCCGGTCCAGGTGCCGCGCTATGCGCTGGCGGCCCGCAACGTGCTGAAGATCTCGTTCCAGCGCCAGCCCATGAGCGACCGGTGCCGCGAAACGCCCCAGGCGTTCCCGGTGGCGGTGCTGCCCTCGAGCCGCGCGGTGCTGGTGGACGCCCCCGCCACGGTGGATTTCTTCGGCGCCATGCCGCGCCTCGCCACCCGCGCGAACGTCATCGTCCCGCAAGCCTATCTGCGCGACCCCACGACCCTGCGCCGGGTGATCTCGCTCGCCGTGGCCTCCGGCGTGACACCCGAGCGCGCGATCCTCACCGTGGCCGGCGACGGCGCCGAGATCACCCCGGACGGCGCGTTCCTCGCCATCGACACGCGCGTCGGCAACGTGACGAGCAAGGTGAAAGTGGACGGCAGCCGCCTCGCCATCACCGGCAGCAACGAACAGACCATGCTGGACGTGGGCTCGCTCACCAATCTCGGCGTGATCGAGGCGGTGACCTCGGGCCACCAGATCGGCCTCGTCTATCGCACCATCGGCGCCAATGCCCCGGACTGGAAGAAGCCGTTCCTGCTGAGCGCCGGCGACATCAGCCTTTTGTCCTCCGCGGGACCGGCGGTGACGCTCGACACCAATTCGGCGACGCTGACGCGGGACGCAGCCGGGGAGAATGATGCGTTCTCCAGCTTGCTCAAGCGCGGCCCCGCCTGGGGCCCGGCCGCCGTGGGCGTCGCGATCCTGCTGTTCCTGCTGTTCGTGGTCCTTGCCCAACGGGCGCGCCGGCGTACGCGAGAGGAACCGTGATGCCTGACCAAGGCGGCGTTGCGTGATGTCATATCTCCTCACCTACGGCGCGGCGGATTATTACGCCGCCCTCGAATGGGTCGCGGCCGTGGTCGCGATCATCATCCTGATCTCGAGTCTGGATGACCTGTTCATCGACATCTATTTCTGGGTGCGCGAAACCTATCGCGCGCTCACCATCAAGCGCGTCTATCGCCCGCTGACCGTCGAACAATTGCTCGAACGCCCCGAGCAGCCATTCGCGATCATGATCCCGGCCTGGCTGGAAGCGGACGTGATCGCCGGCATGCTGGAAACCCTGGTCGATACGCTCGACTATCGCGACTACACGATCTTCGTCGGCACCTATCCCAACGATGCCGCAACCATCGTGGAAGTCGAGCGCATGCGCCGGCGCATCAAGCAATTGCAGCGCGTGGAAGTGCCCCATCCCGGCCCCACCTCCAAGGCCGACTGCCTCAATTGGGTGGTGCAGGCCATTTTCCTCTACGAGCAGGAAAAGGGCATGGAATTCACCGGCGTGATCCTGCACGACAGCGAGGACGTGACCCACCCGCTGGAAATGCGCCTGTTCAACTATCTGATCCCGCGCAAGGACCTGATCCAGCTGCCGGTGATCTCGCTGGAACGCGAATGGTTCGAGCTGGTCGCCGGCACCTATATGGACGAGTTCGCCGAATGGCACGCCAAGGACCTGCCGGTGCGCGAGAGCATTTCCGGCATGGTGCCCTCGGCAGGCGTGGGAACCGGCTTCTCGCGCCGCGCCCTGCTGGCGCTCTGCGACACCAACAACAACCGGCCGTTCAACACCGAAAGCGTGACCGAGGATTACGACATCGGCATGCGCCTGTCGCGCCTCGGCATGCGGTCCATCTTCGTGCGCTTCCCAGTGAAGTACCAGGTGAAGCGCTATTCCTGGCTGGGCACCGGGGTGCACACCACCACCCTCGACATGCCGCTGTGCGTGCGGGAATATTTCCCCGACACGTTCCGCGCCGCCTATCGCCAGCGCGCCCGCTGGACGCTCGGCATCGCCTTGCAGAGCTGGCGCCAGCAGGGCTGGCCCGGCTCGCTCGCGACGAAATATCTGCTGGTGCGCGACCGCAAGTCGATCATCACCTCCATCGTCAGCACGCTGGCCTATTTCCTGGTGCTGAATTTCGTCGGCTTCTACGTCGCCGCCGAACTGGGCGCCTGGACCCTGCGCTACCCACCGCTGTTCACCGAGAACAGCTGGATCCTGTACATCCTGTGGTTCAACACGTTCGCGCTGCTGCTGCGCATCAGCCAGCGGGCGTATTTCGTCTGGCGCCTGTACGGCTGGCAACAGGCGGTCCTCTCGGTGCCGCGCCTCGTGGTGTGCAATGCCGTGAACTTCATGGCGACCCTGCGCGCCTGGCGCATCTTCATTCAGACCTCGCTGTTCGGGCAGCCCGTGACATGGGACAAGACCATGCACGCCTTCCCCACCGCTGACGAATTGCTGCTGCGCCGGCGCCGGCTGGGTGATCTTCTGATGTCCTGGCAGGTGCTGGACGAAGCCCGCCTCGAACACGCCCTGACGCTCCAGGCCGAACGCGACATCCCGCTCGGCCGCCTCCTGATCTTCCAGGGCTGGCTGGACGATGAGACCCTGGCGGAAGCCATTTCCGCGCAATCGGACCTGCCGCGCGCCCATATCGATGCCGCCACCGTGCAGCGCTACGGCCGGCAGGTCGATCTGGCCCTGTGCGTGCGCCATCGCTTCATTTTCCTCGGCGCCGAGGACGGCGCGCCGCGCATCGCCGTGGGCGGTCCGCTGAAGCCGGAGGTCCTCACCCTGCTCACGCCGGTCCTCGGCGGCGTGCCCGAGCAGATGATCGCCCGCGAAAGCGAGATCGCGGCCGCCCTGCGGCTGCTGACGGAACAGGGCGACACCTTCGACACGAGCGAAAAGGGCAGCGTGCCCCTGCTGGGCGACCTGCTGATCGAGCAGGGTCTGTTGCAGCGCGCCGCGTTCGACGCGGCCATGGAAGACTATCGTCCGGAGCGCGACGGCCGCATCGGCGACCATCTGGTCGCGCGCGGCGTCGTCACCCGCGAGGCCGTCGAGACCGCGCAAGCGGAGCAGCGGCGGCGATTCGAGCAATTGGCCGCGGTATGATCGGCCCCAACAGGTGGGATGTCGTTCGATGACCCGTGTTCCGACCATCGCCGTTCTCGCCGCCCTGCTGAGCCTGGCGGCCGGCGAGGCCTGCGCCCAGGCGACGCCGCTCACGCGCCTCTATGCGGCCAAGCCGCCGGCGGGCTCGGCCTTCGTGCGGGTCCTCAATCCCACCGACGCGCCGGTGGTGGTGGGGCTGGCTGAAGGCGCAAAAGCGACCATCGGGCCGGACGGCCCGCGCGCCAGCGTCTATCGCGTCGTGCCCGGCGGCAAGCCGGTCTCCGTCAGCGTGGACGGCAAGCCGGTCTCGGGGGCCGCGAGCCCCGCCGCCGACGGCTTCTCCACTTTGGTGCTGCTGCCCGAAGGCACCGGCTTCCGCCTGGAGGCGCTGGCCGATTCCACTGAGGGGCGCGATGATCTCAAAGCCATGCTGCGCTTCTACGCGCTCGCGCCCGGCTGCACCGCCACCCTCGCCGTGGCCGACGGGCCGACCGTGTTCGACGCGGTGCCCGCGATGGAGAGCCGCCAGCGGGCGATCAATCCGGTGGAAGCCAGCCTCGTCGGGCGCTGCGGGGATGCGGTCTCCGCGCCGCTGAAGCTGCCGCAGCTCAAGGCCGGGGACCATTACAGCCTGTTTCTCGTGGGCACCGCGCAGGCGCCCGTGCTGGCCGGCCAGAATGATGAGACCGAACCCTATCGCGGCCCCGCCAACTGATCGCGAAAGGGCTTCGGGTCCGCAATGGTCTTCGCCAGCGACAGCTTCATCTTCCTCTTCCTGCCGGTGTTCCTGGTCGCCTACGGCCTGACGCCGGCGCGCTGGCGGAATCTCACGCTGCTCGGCTTCTCCTGGCTGTTCTATGCCTGGTGGCGGGTGGATTTCCTGCCCCTCATCGTCGGCATCGCGGTCTGGTCGTGGGTGACGGGACTGTGGATCGCGCGGCGGGCGGACCATGAGCGCGGCTGGCCGCTGTTCGTCGCCATCGCCGGACCGCTCGCGGCGCTGATCTGGTTCAAATACGCCAATCTGTTCGCCGGCACCGCGATCGCGCTCGGCGCGCCGCTCACCGGCTGGCAGGCCATCGTGCTGCCGATCGGCCTGTCCTTCTTCGTGTTCGGCGCCATCTCCTATTCGGTGGATGTGTATCGCGGGACCGTGCCGGCCGAACCCAGCTTTATCAATTACGCCACCTATCAATCCATGTTCGGCCACCTCGTGGCGGGTCCGGTGGTGCGCTATCAATGGGTGGCGGACCGCCTGCACGCGCGCGCCTTTGATCGGGCGGAATTCGCCATCGGGGTGGAGCGCTTCATGCTCGGCTTCGCCCAGAAGGTGCTGATCGCCGACACCCTCGCGCCAATGGTGGACGCGGGCTATGCCCTCGCCCATCCGAGCGCGGCGGACGTGGCGCTGGCGGTGCTCGGCTATACCTTGCAGCTGTATTTCGATTTCGCCGGCTACAGCTCCATGGCGATCGGGCTCGGCCTGATGGTGGGGCTGAAATTCCACGAGAATTTCGACAATCCCTATCTCTCGGTCACGCTCGCCGAATTCTGGCGCCGCTGGCACATCTCCTTGTCCACCTGGCTGCGGGACTATCTCTACATCCCGCTCGGCGGCAATCGCGGCGGGCTGTGGCGCTTGTGCGTGAACCTGATGATCACCATGGGCCTCGGCGGGCTGTGGCATGGGGCGAGCTGGACCTTCCTGGTGTGGGGCCTATGGCACGGCCTCGGCCTCATGGTGCTGCGGCTGGCGTCGGCGGCCGGCCTGCCCAAGGCGCCGGCGGTGATCGGCCATGTGACGACGCTGCTGTTCGTGATGTTCGGCTGGCTGCTGTTCCGCGCCCAGACCTGGGACGAATTCTCGGTCGCCCTCGACGGCCTGATGGGGGCGAACGGGATCGCGCCCTCGCAGGACTTCCTGGCAACCTTGCATCCCACCATCCTCGCGACCCTGCTGCTCGGGATCGTGATGGTCTATGTGCCCCTGATCGGCCGGTTCAGCGAACCCGCCGCGCGCTTTGGCGCCGTGGTGCGCCTATGGTCGGCGCTGCCGCTATGGCTGCTGGCGGTGTGGGTGTTGCAGGGGCGCACGGTCGTGCCCTTCCTGTATTTCCAGTTCTGAGGGGGAGACGGCCATGCGCGCGAAACTCCATCTCGTCTACGCCGCGGCCTTCCTGCTGGTGTGTTTCGCCGGCATGGCGGCGAGCCTGCCCCATCTGTGGAGCGAGCAGGCGCGCGCCGCCTATGCCCCGCTCTCCGCGTCCACCCTGCTGAACGGCACCTTCACCGCCACCTTCGACCGCACCTTCGCCGCCGGCGTCCCGCACAGCGAAGCGCTGGACGGCGCGGCGGCGGGCGCGCTCTATGCCGCGATCGGCGATGCTGGCCCCCAGGTGCGCGCCGGCTGTCCCGGCTGGCTGTTCCTCGCCGAGGAAATCCTTGAAGTCCGCAACGGCGACACCTTCCTCGCCGCCCGCGTGCGGCTGGCGCGCAAGATCGCCGCCGATTTCGCCAAGCGCGGCGTCGCGCTGGTGGTGCTTCCGGTGCCGGACAAAGTGGATCTGGCGCGTAGGGAAACCTGCGGCCTGCCGGTCGCGGAGCAGGCCCGCAACCGGCGCGCCGCCTGGCGCGGCTATTCCAACGGCAGCGGGCTGCGACAGGTGAACCTCGCGCCGGACTGGCCTCAGCCCGGCTTCCTGCGCACCGACACCCATTGGAACACCATGGGCGCAGGCTTCGCCGCTGAGCAGGTGGCGATGATGGTCAATGTCATTCTCGGCGCCGGTACAACCCCGGTCACCCTCGCCGAAGGGCCGCTCCACCCGCGCCCCGGCGATCTCATGCGGCTGGCAAACCTCGTGCGCACCGCCGACATTTTCGGCCCGGCGCCCGACCAGACCCGCGACATCTCCGCCTCCTGGAAACGCGCCGGCGGCCTGCTCGACGATACGCCGGTTCCCGCCATAATCCTGGCGGGCTCCTCCTATTCGCTGAACTCGGGGTTCCTCGAATCGCTTCAGGCGGCGCTCGCGCGCGAAGTGGTCCAGCGCAGCCTCGCGGGCGGCGGCTTTTCCGGCGCCATCCTGGACCTTCTGGACGCCCACGCCGACCTGCTCCAGCGGACCAAGCTTGTCGTATGGGAATGGCCGGTTCGCGCCTTGACCCAGCCGCTCACCGATGCCGAACGGCGCTATCTCGAAAGGGACCTTCCATGATGCTTGTGACGCGCCGCCGCGCCCTTCTCACCGCCGCCGCTTTGCTCGCGGGCGCGGCCGTGCCCGGCCTTCCGGCCAGGGCCGCCGACGGGCCGATCATCATCATGGGCAAGGGCGGCTGGCTGTTTCCCGGTTGGGAAAGCCTCACCACCTCCGACACCGCCGGTGTCCAGAAGGTAGTCGCGCTGATCAAGGACACCAAGGACCGCCTCGCGGCGCGCAACATCCTGCTGGTGCCGCTGGTGGTGCCGCTGAAGGCCACCTTCTATCCCGACAAGCTGCCCGACGGGACCGCAGTCTCCACCGACGTGAAGGCGCGCTATGATTTCATCCTCGCCCAGCTGAAGCAGAGCGGGCTTGAGGCCATCGACCTGCGGCCGACGCTGAAATCGGTGGAGACCGGCAAGCAGACCATCTTCTTCCGGGCGGATTACCACTGGACCGCTTGGTCGGCGGAAGCCGCGGCCGGCGCGGTCGCGCAGGTGATCAAGGCCAGCGTCAAGCTCTCCGGCGCGCCGGGCACGGGTGACAAGCTCGGCGAATGGGTCACCCAGCGCAATCTCGGCGATCTTGCCCAACGCTTCCTCTCGCCGGACCAGCAGAAGGCCGTGGGGCCGGACCTGTACACCGTGCGCGTTCCGCCCGAGGACAAGAAGGGCCTCCTGGATGCGGCCCCCGCCCCGGTGCATGTGGTGGGCAACAGCTTCGTGCAGCCCTATCTCGGCTTCCCGCAGAAGCTCTCGAACGCGCTCGACCGGCCGGTGTCGCTGACCTGGAACGTGGGCAATATCGGGCCGTGGTTCACCTTCCTGCAATATGTCGGCTCCCCCGGCTTCGCCAAGCAGCCGCCGCAGGTGATCGTGTGGCAGTTCAACGAGGGGCAATTCCACAGCGGCCCGGACGCGACCGGACAATGGGATGCCCCCTCCATCATCGCCCCGCAGATGTGGCGGGATCGCATGACGGCGGCGATCGCCAAGTAACAGCGACGCTAAGTAAGGGCGGCACCCCCCTTCTTCACCATTCGTAAACACTGGTTTACAGAACGTAAATAAAACCTTTAAACTTCCTGAACATTGCCTTCCGCGAAGTATCTCGGATTTGATAAAAGTTAACAGAAAGCGAATCACAAAGATCCAGACTTTGAAAACAGCCTTAACTGTGATTTAACCTTAATAATCGACGGTAGGCACATGACTACCGCGATTCATCTCTCCGAGATCAGCCGCCCCATGCGCTTTCAGGCGATGGGGCGCATGCGCAGGGTTACCGCCGCCGCCATGCTGGCAATGACGGTGAGCGGCATAGCGTTGGTCGCCCACACGCCCGCGCTCGCCCAGGAACCGGCCCTCGTGGGGCCGGCATGGACCGCCGCCGACAAGGCCTATTCGGCCTATCAGGCCAAGGACTACGCCACCGCCGCCGCCCAGGCGCGCGAGGCGCTGCGCCTTCGGCCCGATGTCGCCCGGCTCTGGCTCCTGCTCATGGACGCGCTCGACGCCCAGGGCGATGTCGCAGAATCGGTCGCGGCGGCGAAGGATGCGATCGCCGCCGGGGTCCAGGACCCGGCGATCACGGCCCGCCTGCGCAGCCAGAGCAAGGTGCTTGCCCAGGCGCCCTCGCTCGCCGCCAACAAGGCGCTGGAGGCGCGCAACCCGAAGGCGGCCCTCGTCGAGATCCGCAAAGCCATCGCGCTGGTGCCCGATGATCTCAGCTACCGGGTGCTGCTGATCTATGCCCTGATCGCCGACGACCAGATCGAAGCGGCCGAGCAGGCCGCGACCGCGGCCATCGCGGTCGATCCCAAATCCTTCCTGCCCCAGGTGCTGCGCGGCTATCTGCGCGAGCGCCTCGGCCGCATCAACGAGGCCAACCAGGATTTCGACAGCGCGCTGACCGACGAGGTGCTCACCGGCCCCGACGCGCGCGACGTGCGCCTGGTGATTGCCGACGCCGCCATCGCCGCCGGAAATCCGCGCCGCGCCCTGAAGATCCTCGATCCGCTCGGCGATACCCAGGACCCGTCGGTGAAGGCGCGCCGCGATGCCGCGAGCGCCCAGGACGCGACCCCGAGCATCGTGCCGAAGGACGCCTTCAAGACGCTGCCGGTGCCCTATCAGAAATGCCGCGACACGCCCTATGGACCGGCCTGCACGCTGGTGCCCGCCACCACGCCGCCGGGCGCCGGCGGGGTCGCCAATCCCGGCTTCAAGGCCGCCGACGAAGCCTATAAGGCCTATGCCGACGGCAATTACACGCTGGCGGAAAAGCGCATCCGCGAGGCGCTGGCGGTCAGCCCCTCGAACGCCGCCTGGCGCCGCCTGCTGATCGATACGCTGGAGCGCTCCAACCAGTTCGCCGCCCTCGATGCCGCCATCGGCGAGGCGATCGCGGCGGGCGAGGACGATCCGGCCCTGCTCGGCCTGCGCAGCATGGCGCAGACGCGCCTCGGCGAGCCCTCTGCGATCCTGGCGCTCAAGCAGATGGCGGAGAAGAACCCCAAGGCCGCCGTGGACTCCGCCAAGAAGGCGGTGCAGCAGGCGCCGCACGCCATGGTGTTCCGCATCGTGCTGATCCAGGCGCTGATGGCGGCCGGCCAGACCAAGGAGGCCGCGGCCGCCGCCGCGAGCGCGGTGGAGGAGGATGAAAACGACGTCCTGCCCCGGATCCTGCGCGCCTATCTGCTCCAGGCCACCGGCAACCGGGCCGGCGCGGTGCAGGATTTCGACAAGGTGCTGGCCTCCAACGTCCTCACCGACCAGGAAATCCTCAATTACAGCCTGATCGCCGCCAATGCCGCGCTCGCCGCCGGCAAGCCGGACGACGCCATAAAGATCCT
>NCHM01000109.1 GCA_002257205.1 Rhizobiales bacterium 24-66-13
GCCTTGGACGGTTATGACCATCGATCGCGGCGCGCGGGATGGCGCCGAAGCGACCTGTCGGGTCGCTGTCTGCGCCGCTGTCCCCTTCTGTCCCGGCCCCCTCGTTAAGCGCGCGGATCCAGCGACATGTCCCTGAGTGTGAGCCGCGAACGAAAACGTATTCTGCCCTTTGCCGCCGAGATCGGGGCGTTGGGCGTGGTGTTCGGAGACATCGGCACCAGCCCGCTCTACGCGCTCAAGCAGGGCGTGCTGGCGGTGGGCGGCACCAATTTCCTGCCCGACGACGTGCTCGGCCTGCTGTCGCTCATCACCTGGAGCATCATCCTCTCGGTGACCGTCAAATATGTGATGCTGGTGCTGCGGGCGGACAATGACGGGGAAGGCGGCATTCTCGCCCTGGTCACGCTGCTGGACCTGCACCGCAGCGCGCTCGGCCTTAGGTGGTATCTGCTCGCCGCCGGCCTGCTCGGCGCCGCCATGCTGATCGGCGACGGCGTGCTGACCCCGGCCATGTCAGTGCTTTCCGCCATCGAGGGGCTCGGCGTCATTGCCCCGCAGCTGCATCAATGGGTGGTGCCGCTCACGGTGGCGGTCCTGCTCGGCGTGTTCCTCTCCCAGCGCGCGGGCACCGACAAGATCGCCAGCTTCTACGGCCCGATCATGCTGATCTGGTTCAGCTCCATCGGCATTCTCGGCATCTACGGCATCGTGCGGGCGCCCGAGGTGCTGGTGGGGCTTGATCCGCGCCATGGCGTGCGCCTGCTGGTCGAGCATCCCGGCCTTGCGGGCGTGATCCTCGGAGCGTGCTTTCTCGCCATCACGGGCGGCGAGGCGCTCTATGCCGATCTTGGGCATTTCGGCCGCAAGGTGATCGCGCGGGCCTGGCTGGTGGTCGCCATGCCGGCGCTGCTGCTGAACTATTTCGGCCAGGGCGCGATTTTGCTCACCGATCCGAGCGCGGTGCGCAACCCCTTCTTCGATCTGTGCCCGGACCCGATCGACATCCCGCTGCTGCTGCTCGCCACGGCGGCCACGGTGATCGCCTCGCAATCCATCATCACCGGCGTGTTCTCGCTGGCCAAGCAGGCGATCGAGCTTGGCTATCTGCCGCCCATGCGCATCCGCTACACCAGCGAGCACAATGAGCAGCACATCTATGTGGGCCGGCTCAACTGGCTTTTGATGATCGCCTGCATCGCCGTGGTGCTGGGCTTCGAGGCCTCCGACCGTCTCGCATCGGCCTATGGCATCGCGGTGGCGTTTGCCATGGTGACCACCTCGATCCTGTTCATCGCCCAGGTGAATCGCGCCTGGGGCTGGCCCAAGCCGGCGGTGATCCTGCTCGGCGTCTGCCTGCTCTCCTTGGATGCCGCCTTCGCCACGTCCAACCTCACCAAGCTGCATGATGGGGGCTGGCTGCCGCTGACCATCGCCGGCATCGTCATCTTCGTGATGGTGAGCTGGCGGCGTGGCCTGGAAAGCGTGGTGGCCCAGCAGGTCCGCTTCACCGAGCCGCTCGACGGCTTCGTGGCCCGCAAGGAGCGCGCGAGCGACGGGGTGAGCCCGCGCACCGCGATCTTCCTGTCCCGCGCTGGCGCCATGACGCCGGTGGCGCTGTCGCGCATGGCCGATGTGATGAAGATCCGCTTCAACAGAGCGGTGGTGGTCTCGGTATGGATCGTCGCGCGGCCGCGCGTTTCGCCCGAGGAGCGCGTGCGCGTGACCTTGCTGGACGGAACCTTCGTGCAGGTGGACTTGCGGTTCGGCTACATGCAGCAGATCGACGTGCCCTCGGTGCTCGGCCCGGCGTTGAGCGCGCGGGGCATTGACCCGGACGAGGCGATCTATGTCATCGGCCACGAGCGCATCATCCCGCCGGACGAGATTTTCCGCTTGCGCGACGTAGTGGCCCACGTGTTCGCGTTCCTGGCGCGCAATGCGGAGCGCTCGGTGGACCGCTTCGGCCTGCCGCGCGCCCGAACCATGGAAATCGGCTATCCCGTGAAGTTGTGAGCGTATGCCGGGCTTGCCTTGGACCGGCCGTGTTGCCGGATTAGGACATGCGGGCCCACGCTCGAGAGCCGGCAACAAGGCATAGCCGCGAAACGCGTTCCGACGTAAGGGAAAGAGGCCTCAAAGAAACGCACCGCGGGCCGGCGCCCCGGGGATGCGGGACAAGAAGCGGCCGGCGGGGAAATGGTGTTTCATGGTTCATGTGAAAATCTGGCGTTTCCTTCGGGACAAAGTGGGCCTGCACGGGCTCGGCTTGATCGCGAGCCTGGTGGTCATCGGATTTGCCGCCGTCGTGCTCTACCGGATGCTGCACACGCTGAAGTTCGATCAGGTGGTGCTGGCGCTGAAGGAGAAGGACCCGCGCTTCGTCTTCGCCGCTTTCGTGCTGGTGGCCTGCGCCTATCTTACCCTGACGCTGTATGATTTCTTCGCCCTGAAGACCATCGGGCGCACGCGCATCCCCTATCGCGTGGCGGCCATGGCGGGCTTCTGCTCCTATTCGGTCGGCCACAATGTCGGCTTCACGGTCTTCACCGGCGGCTCGGTGCGCTACCGCATCTATTCGGCCTGGGGGCTGACGGCGGTCGATGTCGCGAAGATCTGCTTCATCGCCGGGCTGACCTTCTGGCTCGGCAATATCGCGGTGCTCGGCCTCGGCATCCTGATCCATCCGGAAGCCGCCACCGCCGTCGACCAATTGCCGCCGCTGGTGAACCGGCTGATCGGCGTGACCGCGCTCATCGGCCTGTTCGGCTATATGTATTGGGTGAGCGCGGCACCGCGCAAGATCGGCCGCTCCAGCTGGTTCGTCACCTTGCCGGCAGGCAAATCGACCGTGATCCAGGTGGGGATCGGCATTCTCGATCTCACCTTGTGCGCGGCGGCCATGTACATGCTGATGCCGGCCTCGCCTTATATCGATCCGGTTTCGCTGGCGGTGATCTTCATCACAGCGACGCTGCTCGGCTTCGCGAGCCATGCGCCCGGCGGTCTCGGCGTGTTCGATGCGGCGCTGCTGATCGCGCTACCGCAGTTCGACAAGGAGGAGATGGTCGGCGCCCTGCTGCTGTTCCGCCTGTTCTATTACATCGTGCCGTTCGCCATTGCGCTGACGATTCTCGGCTCGCGCGAATTGTGGCTCAGCACCCTGCGGCGGCGTCTGCGCCGGGAGGCGGCGGAGGAGCCGGTCCACGGGCGTTTGCCCACCGGCCTGGAATCGCGCGACAGCTGAACGCCGCTGGCTCGGGCGGTTCGCTGGCCGCCGGCCGCTGCCGGCTGCGAGATGACGCGGCCGGGAGCGGTCGCGCCGCATGTCAGGGCGCGAGCGCGGGTCCCGTACCGGGCTTGGGAAGCAGGCCGCCGCCGTTCGGCATCTTCAGTGTCCGCGTTCCCGGCGGCAGGCGGAACAGGTCGGGATCCTGCGGGCCGCGGGTCAGCGAAACCACCTCGAAGGTGAGGTGGGGCTTACCCTGGATCTCGACCACCGTCCGCAGGACGATGCCATCCTCGGTGATGCATGCGGTGGTCGGTCCAGCGAGCTGGGCGGCCTTCTCCACCTGCCAGAGCGTGCAAGGCTCTCCCGCCACTTCGGAGGTTCCCGCGCGCGTGCCCTCGCCGGCGAGGGATGCGATCTGGAAATCCGCCGGCAGATCGGTTTCGACCCCCATCTTCGGCAGGCTGGGGGAGACCAGCACGACCTTGCGGGTGTCGATATTGAGGAAGCCGAGCAAGGTTCCGGGCACGGCCGGATTGCTGATTTCCATCCGCATCCGATTGCCCTGGCGCGACATATCCACCTGCACCCGCCCGCCAAGCTTGGCCTTGAGTGCGAAATCCACGCTGGGCATGGGCAGGGGCTCCGCAGCCGCGGGGGTTTTCCCCGCCACCAGCCCGGCAAGCGCCAAGCTCATCGCCCAGGTCATCGCCCAGGGAGTCGCGGCGGCCGACACGCGGGGCGCAAGCCTGTCGCGGATGGCGGAACGGGGATGCGGCCGGGCCGGGAAGGGGCCGTGCCGCTTGACCAATTTCATAAGAACTCGCCCCTCCTCGGTGCTGCGCGAGCGCACGCGATACCATTCCGCGGCGCATGCGGGAAGGCGCGAGCCGATCCCGCACGCAACGATCCCATAAAGCCAAAGAAAAAACCTTGAGGAATGCGCTGGAAGGCGCCTGTACGCCGCCACTGTCTTATTGTCTTCGTGCAGGCGCTACAGCATATGCCGAGGGAGCCGCTGCGTCGGACCTCAAAATTGCTATACGCAAATGCTGCGGGAGGAAATGCGCTTCATGTCTGGTCTGTCCCTGCCGAAACGGCACGCGCCTTTCCGCCCCTCGTTTCCGGCGGGCCTGTCCGGGCGCGGCCGGTGCACGCCGCAGGCGTGGTGCGGCGCGGGCACGCGGCCCATCCGGCGGGCGGGCTCATGATGCGCAACGCGGGTCCGCGCCGCACGGGCGCGGCATCCTGGCTCACCTTCCTCGGCGTGCTGGTCGCGCTGTGCGCGCTGTTCGGCGCGGGTGCGGCCTTCGATCAGATCACACCGCCGTTCGCGGCGTTGCTGGTGTTCCTGTTTTCCGCCTGTGCGTTCGTGGCGCTACGCGGGCGCGAGGCGCAGCCGCCGATCCGCGCGGAGCCGCCGCGCGACGAGCCGCCGCCCGCCCCGCGCGTCGATCCGCGGGTGGAGGCGGTGGTGGCGGCGCTGCCCGAGCCGGCGCTTCTGCTCACGCCGGGCGGCGAGATTCTCACCGCGAACCAGCGGGTGGCCCTCTCCGTGGGGCCGGCGAAGGTGGGCGATCCCCTCTCGTTCCTGGTGCGTGTGCCGGAGGTGCTGGAGGCGGTGCGCGCGGGCGCGCAGGACGGGATCCCGCGCCGCGTCGAGTTCGGCGAGCGGGTGCCCCTGGATCGCTGGCTGGAGGCCCATGTGGTGCCGCTCCGGCTCGATCCGGTGCGGCGTGGTCCGACCGCGCGGGACGATCGCACCCCCGATACGGTGCTGCTCACGTTCCGCGATCTGACCCATCAGCGCCGGATCGAACAGATGCGGGCCGACTTCGTGGCCAATGCGAGCCACGAGCTGCGCACGCCGCTGGCCTCGCTCCTGGGCTTCATCGAGACTCTTCTCGGCCCGGCCCGCAATGATGTTGCGGCGCGGGAGCGGTTTCTCGGGATCATGGCCGCGCAAGCGCGCCGCATGTCACGCCTGATCGAGGATCTACTCTCGCTGTCGCGCATCGAGCTGAATGCCCATGTGCGGCCGGAAACGCCGGTGGAATTGGGCGGCATCGTCGCTCATGTGTGCGACACGCTCGGCCCGTTGGCGCAGGACCGCGACGTGGCGATCGAGATCCACCGGCCGCAGGAGCCGGTCTATGTCCTTGGCGAACGGGACGAATTAATCCGCCTGTTCGAGAATCTGGTCGAGAATGCGCTGAAATACGGGGCCAATGGTCACCGGGTGGAGGTGGCGGTTGGCATCGAGCGGGGCGGGACGCCGGCGGCGGTGGTTTCGGTGCAGGATTTCGGCCCCGGCATTTCGCCCGAGCACCTGCCGCGCCTCACGGAGCGCTTCTACCGGGTGGATGTGGCGGTCAGCCGGGACCAGGGTGGGACGGGCCTGGGGCTGGCGATCGTGAAGCATATTGTGGCGCGTCATAGAGGGCGCCTGGGGATTGAGAGCCGGCAAGATGCCGGTGCAACTTTTACGGTTAGGTTTGATCTGGTCGATGTGCCTGAAAAAAATCTCTTAAAATCAAAGGCTTAAGCCGTCATCGCGCTGTCACGTTGGGGTCATAGAACCGTGTCGCCGGACCGTTACAGTTAACCGGCCCAATGTTGCGTCGCGGCAGATAGCCGACGGGCGACACCTATTGGTCAAGGAGAGAACCCCGTGAAGCTCACCACCGCTTTTGGCGCAGCGATTGCTGTTGCCGGCTCCCTGTTCGTTGGCGGAGCCTTCGCCGCTGACATCACCGGCGCTGGCGCCACGTTCCCGGCGCCCGTCTATCAGGCTTGGGCTGTCGCCTATAAGGAAAAGACCGGCACCGGCCTTAACTACCAGTCCATCGGTTCGGGTGCTGGTCAGACCCAGATCTTCAACCGTACGGTCGATTTCGGCGCGTCGGATGCGCCCGTCGACAGCGCCAAGCTGGCGCAGCAGAATCTGCTTCAGTTCCCGGCGGTGATCGGCTCCGTGGTTACGATCGTCAATCTCGACGGTGTCGAAGCCAACAAGCTGAAACTGACGGGTCCCGTTCTCGCCGACATCTATCTCGGCAAGATCACCAAGTGGGATGACAAGGCGATCGCCGACCTCAACCCCGGCCTCAAGCTGCCCAGCATCGGCATCGTGCCGACCTATCGTTCGGACGGATCGGGCACCACCTACGTGTTCGCCACCTATCTCGCCGACGTCAGCGCCGAGTGGAAGTCCAAGGTTGGCGCTGCCACCTCCGTGTCCTGGCCCGCTGGCGCTGGCGGCAAGGGCAATGAAGGTGTTGCCGGTACCGTCAAGAACACCAAGGGTGCCATCGGCTACGTCGAATACATCTACGCTTCGGCCAACAATCTCGTGACCACCGAACTGCAGAACAAGGCCGGCAAGTTCGTCAGCCCCACCGTTCCCGCGTTCCAGGCCGCTGCGGCCAATGCGGATTGGGCGAATGCGAAGGATTTCGCTGCGTCCATGATCAACACCCCGGGCGACGCGACCTGGCCGATCACCAGCGCGACCTTCATCCTTCTGCCCAAGCAGCCGAAGTCGGCTGAGCAGGCCAAGGACGTGATGAAGTTCTTCGATTGGGCCTTCGAGCATGGTGGCCCGATTGCCGAGAAGCTCCATTACATCCCGCTGCCCAAGGATGTGGCTGAGCGCGTCCGCGCCGCCTGGAAGTCCGACGTGCTCGTCGACGGAAAGCCGGTCTGGTCGAACTGATCGACCGTCCACTTCATGAGGCAAGCCCGGGCTGGCTGCGGAGACATTCCGCAAGCCTGCCCGGGGTCGATCCTGCTGCGCTTTGGGGAGCGCGGCAGGATGCTTTCATCAAAAGGGAAAGACGACAATGGACGCAACGATGGCTGGGCTTCCTGGGAGTGGCGTTCAACCGGGGCACATCGGCGATGCCAAGCCGGTCGGCCGGATCGCCGATTTGGTCTTCGTCGGCCTGCTTTGGGGATGCGGCATCTTCGTGCTGGTGCTGCTGGGCCTCATCATCGCGATGCTTTTTGAAGGCGGCCTTCCCGCTTTCTCGGCTTTCGGCCTCGATTTCCTCTGGACGGCGACCTGGAATCCCGTGACGGAGAAGTTCGGCGCCCTGGTCATGATCTACGGCACGATCTTCAGTGCCATCATCGCCGTCATCGTCGCGCTTCCGCTGTCCTTCGGTATCGCCTTCTTCCTCACGGAGATCGCGCCCCAGGTGATGCGTCGGCCGATCGGCGTAGCGGTTCAGCTCCTCGCCGCCGTCCCGTCCATCATCTACGGCATGTGGGGCTTCTTCATCATCTCCCCGCTGATGGCCGCCTATGTGCAGCCGCCCCTGATCGATTGGCTCGGACCCATTCCGGTGATCGGCGCGCTCTTCACGGGGCCTGCCCTGGGTGGCGGCATGCTGACCGCCGGCCTGATCATGGCGGTCATGATCCTTCCCTTCATCACGGCCATGTTCGTGGAGACGCTGGAATCGG
This sequence comes from Rhizobiales bacterium 24-66-13, assembly GCA_002257205.1. Taxonomy (GTDB): domain Bacteria; phylum Pseudomonadota; class Alphaproteobacteria; order Rhizobiales; family Xanthobacteraceae; genus NCEH01. The sequence continues at coordinate 7,694 of NCHM01000109.1, forward strand.
TTCCCCCCATGCTCAAGGAATCGGCCTATGGCGTCGGCGGCACGACCTTCGAGGTCTACAAGAACGTGTCCGTGCCCTACGGTAAGACCGCCATGGTCGGCGCCGTGATGCTGGGCCTAGGCCGCGCGCTCGGCGAGACCATGGCCGTCACCTTCGTGATCGGCAATGCGACACGCCTCTCGGCCTCGCTGTTCGCGCCCGGCGCGACCATCGCCTCAACCATCGCCAACGAATTTCCGGAAGCCGCGCAGGGCTCGCTCAAGCTGGACTCGCTCCTCGCTCTGGGCTTCATCCTGTTCGTGATCTCTTTTATCGTCCTGGCGCTGTCGCGCTTCCTTGTCCGCTCGAACCTGAAGTCTTGAGGGGCCGGCCGCCATGTCGCTCGCAATCCGTCGCACCAAGGACCACGTTGTCAAAGCGGTGAGCACCGCGTTTGCCGGAATCGCCCTGTTTCTGCTGGCGTGGATTTTGTTCACCCTGGTCCAGAAGGGCCTTCCGGCCCTCGGGCTCAACGTATTCACCAAGATAACGCTGCCGCCGGGCCATAACGGTGGGCTTCTGAATGCCATCGTCGGGTCGCTGATCCAGATCGGCATCGCGATGGTCATCGGCACCCCTATCGGCCTTCTGGCCGGGACATTCCTGGCCGAGAATGGAAAGACCACGAAGGTTGGCCACATCGCCAGGTTCGTGAACGACATCCTTCTTTCGGCGCCCTCGATCCTCGTCGGCCTGTTCGTCTATGCCTTCCTCGTCAACCCGTTCGGCGGGTTCTCCGGCTGGGCCGGCTCGGCGGCACTGGCGATCCTTGTGATCCCGGTGATCGTGCGCACGACGGAGGACATGCTGAACCTGGTGCCCATCGGCTTGCGCGAAGCGGCCTATGCGCTCGGTGCGCCTCAATGGAAGGTCGTGATGATGGTGACTTGGCGGGCTGCGCGCGCCGGGATCATGACCGGCGTCCTGCTCTCCATCGCCCGCGCCGCCGGCGAGACCGCTCCGCTGCTGTTCACCTCGCTCGGCAATAATTCGTGGTCGACCGATCTGTCGGCGCCGATGGCGAGCCTACCCATCGCCATCTATCAATATGCCGGCAGCCCCTTCGACGATTGGGTTGCCTTGGCTTGGGCCGGTGCCTTGCTCATCACGGTGTCCGTGCTGCTGCTAAACATCGTCTCCCGTCTCTTCCTCGCCCGGGCGGGCTGAGCGCCTGGACCCCTGGACAATCGCACATCAAGATCCAAGAGGCCGAAGATGAATTCCGCAGTGGACCCCACCTTCAATATCTCCTCCTCCGTTTCGGCCAAGCCCGATGCCATTCAGGCGCCGACCAAGATCAAGGTGGAGAAGCTCGACTTCTATTACGGGCAGAACCACGCGCTGAAGAACATCAATTTCGAGATCCCCGAGAAGCGGGTTACCGCGATGATCGGCCCCTCGGGCTGCGGCAAGTCCACCTTGCTGCGCGTGTTCAACCGCATGTATGACCTCTATCCCGGCCAGCGCGCCGAGGGTGGCGTGATGTTTGACGGCGTCAACATCGTCGGCAAGGAGCTGGACCCGACCGTCGTGCGCACGCGCATCGGCATGGTGTTCCAGAAGCCCACGCCGTTCCCCATGTCGATCTATGACAACATCGCCTTCGGCGTGCGCCTGCACGAGAACCTCAACAAGTCGAAGATGGACGAGCGGGTGGAAAGCTGCCTGCGTAAGGCCGCCATCTGGGAAGAGACCAAGGACCGCCTGCACACCTCGGCGCTCGGCATGTCCGGCGGCCAGCAGCAGCGCCTGTGCATCGCCCGCACCATCGCCGTGCAGCCGGAAGTGATCCTGCTGGACGAGCCGACCTCGGCGCTCGACCCGATCTCCACCTCGAAGATCGAGGATTTGATCGACGAGCTGAAGCAGGATTTCACGATCGTCATCGTGACCCACAACATGCAGCAGGCGGCGCGCTGCGCCGATATCACCGCCTTTTTCTACCTGGGCGAGCTGGTCGAGGTCGCGCCGTCCGACGTGATCTTCACCAATCCCAAGCAGATCAAGACCCGCGACTACATCACCGGCCGCTTCGGCTGACCAAGCAAGGATCTGCCAGATGTCCGACCATACCGTCTCGGCCTTCGACGC
>NCHM01000110.1 GCA_002257205.1 Rhizobiales bacterium 24-66-13
GATCATTTCCGAGCGCAATTCCATCGCCAATGCGTTCCAGCAGACCATGGGCAGTCTTGCCGAGCGCTTCGCCTCCTCCTCCAACGAAGTGGCCGATGCGGCGCGGGGGCTCTCCGCCAGCGCCGAGGAAACCTCGCGCCAGGCCCATGCGGTGTCCAGCGCCGCGGAAGGTGCATCCAGCAACGTGCAGACCGTCGCCGCGTCCGCCGAGGAGCTTTCCGCCTCGATCCGCGAAGTGAGCGAGCAGGTGGCGAATTCCGCCAAGATCGCCCATTCCGCCGCCGACGAAGCGGGGCGCACCAGCGACAATATCCGCGCCCTCTCAGCAGCTGCCAATTCCATCGGCGGCGTGCTGAACCTGATTAAGGACATTGCCGAGCAGACCAATCTGCTGGCCCTCAACGCCACCATCGAGGCGGCACGGGCAGGCGATGCGGGACGCGGCTTCGCGGTGGTTGCCGCAGAAGTGAAGGAACTGGCGGCACAGACCGCCAAGGCCACCGACGAGATTGCCGCCAAGATCGGCGAGATCCAGGAGGCGACCGGCGCCACCGTGACGTCCATCAGCTCCATCGTCACCACCATCAACTCGATCCGGGACGTGACGGGCGCCATTTCCAGCGCCATCGAAGAGCAGCGTGTCGCCACCAGCGAAATCGCCGGCAATACCCATCGCGCCGCCGAAGGCGCGAGCCAGGTGACGGTCAACATGACCGAGGTCGGCAAGGCCGCCGGTTCCACCGGCTCCGCCGCGACCCAGCTCATGAGCCTGTCCTCGGCCCTGTCCGAGCAATCGCATTCCATGGAGACCGAGGTGACCCGCTTCGTCAGCTCCCTGCGCGCCGCCTGAACGCGACGCATCCAAGAAGCAAGGCGGCGCCCTGTGGCGCCGCCTTCAACGCGTTTAAATCCCCTCGCAAGTCGCCGCGTCCCTCCGTTCCCCCGCACCGGGCGCTGGTGAAACCCGACACGATCAGCCGTCCCGGTCCGGCAGCGGCCCCATGATGGGCGCGGGATGCCGCGGAACGTCTCCCATCTGCGCCATCGCGCCGGGAAGCGTCCGGTGCCCCATCCTCATCGATGGTTTCGCCCGCCGGCGCGATGCATGCCGACATCGCGCTCTTGAGCGGCGGGATCGGCGGCGCGCCGGCTCCCGTGCGGCGGCTATCGCTGTGTTCGATCCCACCCCGCCGCGATTCGGCCCGATGCGCCACCACCCTTTGCCCGCGTGGACAGGGCGGGCGCCGGTCGCAATGTGCGGGGTCGAAGCCTCAGTCGGGCCGCCACCGAGCCCGACGGGTCCTTCCCGGCGGATCCAAACGGGCGCCGGCCGCCCTCTCTCGCCGTTCGCCGATGTCTTCAAGGCCGAGGAATGCAAGGCCGAGGATCGGCCGCATCCTCGGCCGTCCGGCGGGAGGCAGACAAGCGGAACGTCCCCGCGCGCCGGCCGGAGGCTGGCCTGTCCAGGCCTGGTGAATGCAGAGCCTCGCGTGGTCCGGCGGGGCGCATGTCTTCAGCATGGATGTGCCCACTTCGGGGAAGGGCCGCGTCTGGTGCGCGCGCCCTGCCGGCTCGCGGTGTCGCCTGAACACCAGGACCATCGTCCGCCCGGTCTGCGCAAGGCTCGTTCTCACGCAGGCAATGGCAGCGGGTGCCTTTCAAACCCAGCGCACCGTGCAAAAATAAACCCCGCCGAAACGCGGCGGGGCTTGTCAGTGGCGAGGGCGGGCCCAATGGGTGCCATCCATGAATGCTGTCCGGAAAGGGGCAGGTCAGCCTCATCAGGGGCAGTCGGGCGCGCGGTCAGTAGAACGAGCGCACCAGCCCGCTCACCAGGATGTTCCAACCGTCGATCAGGATGAAGAACAGGATCTTGAAGGGCAGAGAGATCACCGAGGGCGGCATCATCATCATGCCCATGGACATCACCAGCGTTGCCACGATCATGTCGATGATCAGGAATGGCAGCACGATCAGGAAGCCGATCTCGAAGCCGCGCCGCAGCTCGGAAATCATGAAGGCCGGGATCAGGATGCGCATGTCGATCTTCTCTTCCGGCGCGTTCGCCGCCTTCGGCGGGACCGGCAGCGGGGCGGCGAGCTTGCGGTCGGGCTTCTCGGCATTCGCCTGGGCGATGTCCGCGAACAATTGCAGATCCTTGCCGCGCACCTGGGAGAGCATGAAATCGCGGAATGGGTCGGCGATCCGCGCGATCGCTTCTTCTTCGGTGATCTTCTGTTCCGTTAGCGGGCGCACGCCCTCCTGCCAGGCGCGATCGAAGGTCGGGCCCATGATGTAGAAGGTCATGAACAGCGACAGGCTGATCAGCACGAGGTTCGCCGGCGTCGATTGCAGGCCGAGGCCGGACCGCAGGAACGACAGGGCGATGGCGAGGCGCGTGAAGCTCGTCATCATGATGAGCAGGCCCGGCGCCACCGAAAGAACCGTCAGCAGCGCCACCATCTGAATGATGCGCCCGCTGGTGCTGCCGCCACCGCTGTCGGGCAGCAATTGGTCGAGATTGAGGGTCTGGGCCGTGGCCGGGCCGGCGGCGAGCACCAGGGCGCCGGCGAGCAGCAGCGCGCAAGCGGGCAGAACCCTCGCGGGCGGAACCCTCGCGGGCAGGGCCCGCGCGGTCAGGGACGGCCGGTTCACTGCACCACCAGGGTTTCGAGCAGCAGTTCGCTGACCTTGCCTTCGGAGCGGATGCCGGCGCGCTCGTTGAGATCCTCCCGCAGGTGCTGAAGCGCGCTCGGCCCCTCCAATTGGCTGAGCGAGAGCGTGCGCATATAGGCCATGATGTCTTCGCGGATCTCGCTCGCGGTGACTTGCGGGTTCGCCAGGGCGCCGGTCTTGAAGATGATCGTGGATTCGAGGCGCGCGAAGGTTCCCGAGGGTGCGGCGAGATTCACCACCACCGGCTTCAGGGCCTGGGAGGAGAGATTGCCGGTATAGGCGAGGGGTTCCGGTTTCTTTTCCGGCTCGACGGGCGGCTTGGCGGCGACCACCTTCTCCACCGTGTCGGCCAGCTGGTAGCCGAGCCCGCCGCCCATCACCACGCCGAGCACGGTGAGAATGAGCAGCGCGAGAATCATGCCGCTGCCTTTCTTGGCGGGGGCGGTGGCGGGGTCCGGGGCGGCTTTCTTGGCGGGCGCGGCGGCCATTTTTCTGTCTTCTCCAATTAGGGCCTGAACCGATCAGGTTGAAACACCTGATCGGTGAATCAGGCACTAAACAATTGTTAGAGAACGCCTTATCCGATCAGCTCGCGACGCAAGCCGATCGCCGCGCGCTCTAGAAGGGAACGACCATGTCATAGATGCGCTGGCCCCAGGCGGGCTGCTGCACATCGGTTTGGCGACCGCGTCCGGCGTAGGAAATGCGCGCCTCGGCGATCTTGTCGTAGGGGATGATATTGGTCGCGGAGACGTCGAGCGGGTTGACGATGCCGCCGATGTTCAGAACCCGCACTTCGTAATTCACCAGGATTTCCTGCGAGCCGCTGATGATGAGATTGCCGTCGGGCATCACCTCGGTGACCACCACGGCGATGGAAAGCCGCAGCTTCTCCGACCGGTCGATGGTGCCCTTGCCGGTGGTGCTGGTGGAGGAATTGGTATCGAGATTGCCGGAGCCGGCAGCGGCATTGGCGCCCTTGCCGAAGCCGGAGAGATTCAGCGCGGCCTCGGCGCCGAGCCGGGTCTTGGAATCGCGGGAGCGGTCGGTCGCATTGTCGAACTGCGCCTTGTCGTCGATGGCGATGGCCACGCGAATGACGTCGCCTACCTTGGAGGCCCGCAGGTCGCGATACATGCTCTGCCCGTTGGCCTGATCCCAGGTCGACCTGAAGCTGCGCTGGGCCGGCTGGCGGAACGCCATGGGCACCGGCTGGCGCGTGGTGTCGAGCCCGGTTCCCACCGGGGTCAGGGCCGGTCCGAAAGCGAGGCTGTCATAGGTCGTCTGGCAGCCCGCCAGCGCGATCGCGAGGCCAAGGGCGGAAACCACGCGGGCGACGCGCGGCCGATTCGGCATCAGGTTCATCAGCTGGCCCGCCCGTCGACCGTGCGGCGGCCGAGGCCGACCATGATGGAGGTGAGGCGCGCCGCCCGGGGCGGGTCCATCTCGTTGAGGATGGCGCTCGCCACGCGCGGGGTGAGCTTCGCGAGCACGGCGGCGGCGGCTTCCTCGCCCATGGCGGAGATCTGCGCCGAGGCGGCGTCCGGGCGCATCTGGGAGATGACGGAAATGAGGGAATCGTCGGCCTTTTTCAGGAACACCTCGCGCCGTTGCAGCCAGTCCTGATATTCCGCGCGCTTGGCTTCCAGCGCGGCGATGCGGGCCTCGATGTCCTTCTCCATGGTCGCCAGCGCCTCCTTCTGCCGCGCGAAGCGGGCGTCGGATGCGGCGTTCACGATGGAACGGCAATATTGGATCGCATTGTCCTCGCGGCTGGCATCGGCGGCCGCGACTTCCATCGGCCTGGCCGCGGGCGCGCTCTGGGCCTGGGCCTCGCGTCCGAGGCCGACCAGCGCGGCACACAGCACCAGCAGCAGGGGCAGGGCGCGCGCACGCATCGGCCCGGTCTTCTGGGCCGCATCGCGCCGCATCAGGATCGCGCCGTCGAGCAGTTCGACCAGATAGCGCTTGTCTTCCCGCAGGCGCTTCATCTGCGCTTGAACCAGCAGCGAGATGCAGGCGGCCCCGGTGACGAGGCCGGTCATGAAAATCACCAGAGGTGGAAGCAGAGCGGACATGGTTGCGGTCATCGAGCATCCTCCCGTTCAATCGGGCGCGGGCTCTGCGGCGGCGGGCGGCCGTTGCCGTCTCCGGCAGCAGAGGGCGCGGGGTTTCAGGATCAAAGCCGGATGTCGCCGAGACAGCTTTTTCGTGCTGTCGTGCAGGTCCCGCAGAATGGTGTTCCATTCTTGCGCGCGGGTGGCTTTGCGCCGCCTCACGTCCCGCCTCTCTCCATGATTCCGTTCTAGGAGGAGTGGCTTGCGCGACGCTGACTGCCGCGCGGGGCAAGCGGCCTTTACTGGAAGACCAGCTCGGCCTGGAGCGCGCCCGCGGTCTTCACCGCCTGGAGGATCGAGATGATGTCGTTCGGCTTCAGGCCGAAGCGGTTGAGCCCGTTCACCAGGGTTTGCAGATTGGTGCCGGAGACGATGCCGATCGGGCCGCCGGTCTCCTGTGCTTCGATGTCGGTGCGCGGCACCACCACCGTCTCGCCATAGGAGAAGGGCGCGGGCTGCGACACCACCGGGGTCTCCTGCACCTGCACCGTGAGATTGCCCTGGGTGACGGCGAAGGTTGAGACCTGCACGTTGCGCCCGATCACAACGGTGCCGGTGCGCTGGTCCACCACCACTTTGGCCGGCGTGTCGGGATTGACGGTGAGATCGCCCAGTTCGGCGATGAAGCGCGCGGGATTGGCCTGCGGTGGACGCTGCACCGCAACCGTGCGCAGGTCGCGCTCGCGGGCGAGCGGGCGGCCGTAGCGCTCGCGAGTATAGGCGTTGATCACGTCCGCCATCATGGCGGCGGTCTTGAAATCGGGATTGTTGAGATCGATGACAATCTCGGGCAGGTCGCGCAGCTGGCCGGAGAGCTGGCGTTCCACGAGAGCGCCATTGGCGATGCGGCCAGCGGTGGGCACGCCCTGGGTGAGGGTTTCCGCCTGGCCAGTTATGGCGATGCCGGAAACCAGCTGGCCCTGCGCCACTGCATACACGAGATTGTCGGCGCCGCTGAGCGGGGTGGCGAGCAAGGTGCCGCCGCGCAGCGAGGTGGCATCGCCCAGCGAGGCGATGGTGACGTCGATTCGCGTGCCGATGGCGGCGAAGGCGGGGAGATTCGCTGTCACCGCCACGGCGGCGATGTTGCGGGCACGCAATTGCAGCCCCTGCACGTTGATGCCCATGCGGTCGAGCATGGATTGCAGGGCCTGTTCGGTGAACGGGGAATTGCGCAGCGTGTCGCCGGTGCCCTGGAGGCCGATGACCAGGCCGTAGCCGATCAATTGGTTGTCTCGCACGCCCTGGATGCTGGAGATGTCCTTGATCCGCGTGCCGGCGGCGGCGCAATCGGCGCCCGCCATTCCACCCGCCAGCAGCAGCGCGAGGGCGGCGGCGACATGCAGGAGCCCGCGAAGCGGGGTGCGAAGAGGGGCGCGCGCCGTCATTTCATGCTCACGCGCACGGAGCCGTCGGTCTGCACGACGCCGAGGATGGTCTGGCCGCTATCCATGTTCTTGAGGCGAACGACGGCGCCGGCGACGCCGGATTCCAGCGCGGTCGCATAGCCGGAAATGGAAAGGCCGCCTTCTTCCAGGCGCACCCGCGTCGCCGCGCCCTTGATGATGAGGGGAACCTCGGCAACGGAATTGAGCGGGATCGGCTGACCCGCCACCAGCAGGCGGCGCGCGGCCTTACCGATCAGCGAAGGCGCGCCGGCCATGGTGCCCCAGCGGGCGACGGTGGCGTGCGGCATCATGCGCTCGGTGAGCATGCCGGCGGTGATCACATCGCCGGGGAAGATCGTCACGGCGGGAACCGGCACGGGAATATCCTCGCTCGCCGCGACCACCGGGGCAGGCGCGGGCGGCGCTACGGCAGCGCCGGGGCTTGGCGCCGGGGGCGGCGGCTCGCGGCTGGCTTCCGCCTGCGCCGCCATGGCGGAGATGGTCTGCGCGCCGCCGGAGGTGGCCGGCATCATGCAAGACAGCGCGAGCAGGCCGAGCGCGACGCAGCGCGCCGAAACGCGGGGGAAGCGCCACGGCATGTGCGCACTTTCGGTGCGGGACGCGCGAAGCGGCGCCGGCGCTTGGCGATGTGCGGACATGGGGAGCCTCATGACGATCAGCGGATACCCTTGGAGACCGTGCTCGCCATTTCATCGGCGGCCTGGATCACCTTCGAGTTCATTTCATAGGCGCGCTGGGCGGAGATCAGCTCGGTGATTTCCTTCACCGGATCGACGTTGGAGCCTTCCAGATAGCCCTGATGGATGTTGCCGAAGCCGATGTCGCCGGCGACGCTCACCACCGGCTGGCCGGAGGCGGTGGTCTCGCGGTAGAGATTGTTGCCCAGCGGGTCGAGGCCGGAATCATTGGCGAAGTTCGCGACGCTGAGCTGGCCCAGCAATTGCGGCGCCTGCTGGTCCGGGATCTGGGCATAGATCTGCCCGGAATCATTGACCACGATCCCCGTCGCATTGGCGGGAAAGGTGATGGCCGGCATAACCGCATAGCCGTCGGAGGTTACGAGCTCTCCGGCGGGGCCCTTGTTGAAGGAACCGGCGCGCGTATAGAGCGTCTCGCCCGACGGGCTCGTGACCTCGAACCAGCCGCGCCCGTTGATGGCGAGATCCAGCGGGTTGCCGGTCTGCGCGAGGGGCCCTTGAATGTGCAGGTTGCGGATGCCGACGGTGCGCACGCCAAGGCCGATGCGGGCGCCTTCGGGGATTGGGCCCGCGCCATCCTGATTGGGCACCCCCTGGGCGCGTTCGGCCTGATACAGCAGATCGGAGAATTCGGCGCGGGCGCGCTTGAACCCCGTGGTGTTGATGTTCGCGATATTGTTTGCGATCACTTCCACATTGGTCTGCTGGGCGGACATTCCGGTAGCGGCAATGGCTAGGGCGCGCATGTCTTATCCTCAGATCGCCATCCGGCTGATTTCCTGATAGGCGGCGACAACCTTGTCGCGCACCGCGATCGCTGTTTGCAGGGTCTGTTCCGCCGACATGATCGCCTCCACCACGTGGTGAACCGAGGCCTTGCCGGAGATGCCCGAGATCGCCGCGCGTTCGCCCTGCTTCAGGGTGGTCACGGCATTGGACGACATCTGCGAGAGCATGTCGGTGAAATCGGACGGGGCGGCGGCGGCGCCGGGCGCGACCTTGGACGTCAATTGCGACGTCATCTGCGTGTCGGTGCGCGTCCCGCCGAGGCTGGTGCTGGAGGTGCGCGAGAGCGCGCTGAAATTGACCGCGTCGATCATGCTCAACTCCTCAGGAGATCGATGGTCATCGCCACCATGGAGCGGGCTTGCTTGATCATCTGGAGATTGGCTTCATAGGAGCGACCCGCCTCGCGCATGTCGGCCATTTCCATCAGCGTGTTCACGTTCGGCATCTTCACCTGCCCGGAGGCGTCGGCGGCCGGATTGCCGGGATCGTATTCGGTCTGGAACGGCGCGCGATCATGCCCCAGCGACTTCACGCGCACGGTGGAGGCGCCGAGCGCGCGATCCAGCTCGGCGGAGAACTGGACGGTCTTGCGCGTATAAGGATCGGCGCCGGGCGCATTGCCGGTGGAGCGCGCGTTGGCGACGTTTTCCGCCGCGATGCGCAGGCGGGTGGACTGGGCTTCCAGGCCGGCGGCGGCGATCCCGGAGGCGGCCCGCAGCGGATCGAGGGTCAGGACGGTCATGCTCAGGTCTTCACGCTTGAGAGCATCATGCGCTGGAACGAGCGCACGACGTTCGTATTGAGGGAGAAGGCGCGGTTCACCTCGTCGGCCTTGAGCATTTCCTGCTCCAGGCTGACGGTGTTGCCGGAATGGCTGACATCCCAGCCTTCGGCCTTGTTCACCTTGCTGGTCGGCGCGCCGGCGTTGGCCACGTCCATATGGCGGGCCGAGGTCCGGTTCATCGAAAGACGCGTCTTGTCGAGCACCGCGGTGAAGGGCTCCACATCCGCGGCCTTGAAGCCGGGCGTGTTGGCATTGGCGATATTTCCAGAAATGGCGGCCTGACGGACCGAGGCCCATTGGGCGTGGCGCGATGCGAGGCTGAATAGAAATAGGGGCTCCAAACCGACCTCCCGGATAACCTGTCCGCACGCTAGGGTGAGAACCTTGCCCCAGGCTGGCGATCGCCGGGCCGGGCTTATTGTGTGGTGATGCGCATGTCTTCCAGCGCCGCCGCAAAGCAGGCGAGGTCCTCCTCGGGCGTGCCGGCGGCGCGGGCGAAGCGGATCGAATCGATGTCCACGCCGATGGCGAACTGATCGAACACCAGCCGGAAAAAGGCGCTCAGCTTGGCGTGATGAAGCTCCAGGCTGAGGCTCATGATCGGCGCGGCGCCCCATTCGGCGGAGCTTGTGGCCTGATGCCCGTAGCGCAGGATGCCCGGCTTCAGAGACATCTCCGCCGACGAGGCGAGGATATCCGCGATGATGCTTTCCTGGCCCGCGCTCACATAGGACAGCATCAGCCCGGCGTTGGTGAACGCGAGCTCGGTGATGACCTGCTTGAGGGCATTGGCCAGCAGCTTCTCGTAGCGCTCGATCTCCGCATGCTCCAGGTGCTGGATCTCGAGGATATGGGTGCCGTTACGGGGGCGCATTGGGCTTCCTCGAATAAATGAAGTAAAGTATCTTCGCCACCGGGCGATAGAATTCGTTGGGAATCCATTGATCAACTTGAACCGCGTCGTACATGGCGCGGGCGAGGGCTCGGTCCTCGATTACGGGAATGTTGTTGCGCTCGGCGATCTCGCGGATTTTCAGCGCGATCAGGTCCATGCCCTTGGCCACCACCAGCGGGGCGCCGCCCTTGGCGCGGTCGTATTGCAGGGCGATCGCGTAATGGGTCGGGTTGGCGATCACCAGCGAGGCCTTGGGCACGTTGGTGAGCATGCGCTGGCGTGCCCGTTGCTGGGCGAGCGCGCGCATGCGCGCCTTCACCATGGGGTCGCCCTCGGCCTGCTTGAACTCGTCCTTCACTTCCTGGTGCGACATGCGCAAATCGGCGCGCCAGCGGAAGCGCGCCCATACCAGGTCCGCCCCCACCAGGGCGATGGTGCCGATGCACACCGCCGA
>NCHM01000737.1 GCA_002257205.1 Rhizobiales bacterium 24-66-13
TCGGATCGGGCGGGGCTGGGTGACGCCGTTTCGAGAACAATTTTCACAAGCGAGTGGGTGCATGTTGCGTATGTTCGTATTGCTCTGCGTGACGTCGGCCCTCAGCGGTTGCGCTTCGTGGTCTTATCCCCTGCCCAAATGCGACGGCTACGCGCGTCGGCCGCTCAACCGCGCCATGTGGCAGTGGGAGGGCAGCAACGGCGTGAAAGTGCAGTCTGACGCGGCGCCCTCGGCACCGCGCCGCGCCACGGCATTTGCCGACGATGTCTCGACGTCGCCGGCGGGCGCATTCGCGCATCTCGACATCGCCAACTCCTCTCGATCTTGCGCGAGGCAGGGGTGATGGTGACGAACGACAGCCTTAAGAGCTATTTCGACAAGGCGCGCCGGTTCGATCAGGACCGGATGATCCGGGCTGAGCGGTCGGCGCGGGTCGCCTGGTTCGTGGCGATCTGCGCCAGCATCCTGGCGGCTGCCGCAGTCTTCGCGGTTGCGGGCCTGACGCCACTGAAGACGGTTCAGCCCTTTGTGGTCCGCGTCGACAATTCCACCGGCATCGTCGATGTGGTCTCGGGGCTGACGTCGGAGGCCGGAACTTACGACGAGGCTGTCACCAAGTATTTCGCGGCGCGGTATGTCCGAGCGCGGGAGAGCTATGTCTGGAGCGAGGCGGAGGAAAATTTCCGGACGGTCGCCCTTCTCTCCACACAGGCTGAGCAGCAGCGCTTTGCGGCGCTCTATCGGGGGAGCAACCCCGAATCTCCGCAAAACATCTATGGGCGCACTGCCACCGCGCGGATCAACATCGTCTCGATCTCGTTGATCAACCTCCACGTGGTGTCGGTCCGATACATCCGCACCGTCACACGCGGAGAGGATGTCCGCACCACTCATTGGGTCGCGACGCTGACCTTCTCCTATGTGAATGCGCCCATGTCCGCGACGGATCGCTTGGTCAATCCGCTCGGTTTTGTCGTGAGCGAATACCGGGCCGATCCGGAGGCCATCAATTGAAGCGCGCTGCTCTCATCTTCGTCGTGGCTTGGGCCTGCCTCGTCACCCCTGCTTATGCCCTGGAGACGCCCAGCAGCGCTCCCCAGGACAACCGGGTCCGCTTCGTTGATTACGAGCCCTACAACATCACCAAGATCGTCGGCTC
>NCHM01000738.1 GCA_002257205.1 Rhizobiales bacterium 24-66-13
GGGATGCGGCATGAAGAGCGTCCGCATGGGCCGCCGGATCGAACGGCACCACATGGACCAGGCGGCCGCGCAGCGGCACCCGCGCCGGGCGGGCCGCCGCGCCGCCTTCCATGATCGCGCCGAGGGGCTGGCCCCCGGCGATACCGGTCTTTGTCATGGCGGACGCCTAGTGAGGTGGGACGGCTAGTGATTATCGCGCGGAACGCCCATGGTCTGGGCGACCCGTTGATATTTCACCGCCGGCTTCAACACCATGCCCTCATCGAACTGGGCCACCATGCTGCGCTGGATTTCCTGCCAGGGGGTCTGGCTGGCGGGGATCGGGAAGCCGCCCTTGGCCTCCAGCTCCGCCCGGCGCTGGGCAAGCTCCGCGTCGGGCAGCAGGATATCCGCCGTGCCCTTGTTCAGGTCGATGCGCACCCGGTCGCCGGTGCGCAGGATCGACAGCCCGCCGCCCGCCGCCGCTTCCGGGCTGGCATTGAGGATCGAGGGCGAGCCCGAAGTCCCGGACTGGCGCCCGTCGCCGATGCAGGGCAAGGCCGAGACGCCCTTCTTGATGAGCGCGGCCGGCGGCTGCATGTTCACCACTTCCGCGCCGCCCGGATAGCCCAGGGGCCCGGTGCCGCGGATGAACAGCAAGGTGTGCTCGTCGATGCCAAGGGTGGGATCGTCGATGCGGTGATGGTAATCCTCCGGCCCCTCGAACACCATGGCCGGCCCCTCGAACGCATCGGGGTCGTCATTGTTGGAGAGGAAGCGGGCGCGGAACTCGTCCGAGATCACGCTGGTCTTCATGATTGCATTGTCGAACAGATTGCCGCGCAGCACGATGAAGCCGGCATCTTCCTTCAGCGGCGCGTCATAGGCATAGATCACGCTGCGATCCCAGGAGAATTTGCCCGCGCAATTCTCGCCCATGGTGCGCCCGTTCACGGTGAGCGCGCCTTCGTGGATCTTGCCCTTGGCGATCAGCTCCGCCACCACGGCGGGAATGCCGCCCGCGCGGTGGAATTCCTCGCCCAGAAACTCGCCGGCCGGCTGCATGTTCACCAGCAGCGGGATCTTGTGGCCGACGCTCTGCCAATCGTCCACGTCCAGCTTCACGCCCACATGGCGCGCGATGGCGTTGAGGTGGATCGGCGCGTTGGTGGA
>NCHM01000111.1 GCA_002257205.1 Rhizobiales bacterium 24-66-13
GTTCGCGTCCGCCCAGACCCGGCCGCTGATGGCGGACGAGGCCTTTCACCTCACCGCCACGCGCGCGGCGGACGGCACCTTATCGCTGCTCTGGCGCATTGCGCCCGGCACCTATCTCTACCGCGACAGCCTGAAGGCGCAGATCGAGGGCGCCGCGGTCTCGCTCACCACCGCCGCCGGCCAGGACAAGGACGATCCCAATTTCGGGCCGGTGGAAATCTATCATGGCCATGCCGAGGCGCGCGCGGCCGGCCTGCCGGCACGGGGCGAGGTCTCAGTGTCCTTCCAGGGCTGCGCCGAAGCGGGCATCTGCTATCCAATGGTCACGCGCCTGGTGGATCTCGCGACGCTGGCCATCGCCGCGCCACCGCCCACGGGAATGGACGCTACCGCCGCATCGTCGGCGGAAGAGCAACCGGCCACGGCTGCCCCGGTGGCCGCATCCCGCATCAAGGAGCGCTTAGCGCTTATGCCGCCCTCCGGCGCGACCGCGCACGCTGCCGGAATCACAGATAGCGGAACCACTGGCACCGGCGCCAAGGCTGCGGGCACGAACGGCACAGGAACCGACGGCATCGGCGCGAAGGACGCCGGGACGGCGGCAGAAGAGACGGCGGGCTCCATCCTGGGGGGCGGGCTCGGCGCGCCGCTGGTGGCGTTCTTCGGCTTCGGCCTGCTGCTCGCCTTCACGCCCTGTGTGTTTCCCATGCTGCCCGTACTGTCCGGCATCCTCGCCGGTGGCGGCGCGAAGCCGACGCCGCTGCGCGGCTTCGCGCTCTCCGGCACCTATGGTCTCGCCATGGCGGCCGCCTATGGTGTTCTCGGGCTGGTCGCCGCCTGGTCGGGCGCGAACCTCCAGGCCGCGTTGCAGACGCCGTGGGCGCTGGGGCTGATGGCGATGCTCTTTCTGGGGCTCGCCGCCTCCATGTTCGGCCTGTTCGAATTGGCAGTTCCGGCGGGGCTCGCGGCACGGCTCGGACGCGGCGCGGGCGGCTCGATCGGCCAAGCGGCGACGCTCGGCTTCGGCTCGGCCCTGGTGGTGGGTCCGTGCGTGACGCCGCCGCTCGCCGGGGCCATGCTCTATGCGGCCCAGACCGGCGATGCGGCACGCGGCGGCGCGGCGCTGTTTCTGCTCGGGCTCGGCATGAGCGTGCCGCTGATCGCGGTCGGCACCTTCGGCGCGCAGATCCTGCCGCGCTCCGGACCGTGGCTGGTGCGGGCAAAGCAGGCGTGTGGCGTGCTGTTTCTCGCCGTCGCCGCCCTGCTGGCCGGGCGTGTGCTTCCCGCGCCCGTGGGCGTGGCGCTCTGGGGCGCGCTGGCCCTCGGGCTCGGCGTATTCCTCGGCGGGTTCGACCGGATGGCGCGGCGCAGCCCGCCGACGGCCCGCCTCGGCAAGGCGGCGGGGCTCCTCGCCGCGCTCTATGGCGCCGTGCTCGTGGTCGGCGCCGCCGGCGGCGCGGACGATCCCCTGCGCCCGCTCGGCTTCCTCGCCGCACCGCCGGGTCCGCTTGCGACGGCGGCGGAAGAGGTGCGCGTCTCCTCGCCCGCCGCCCTCGACGCCGCCTTTGCCGAGACGCGGACCTCGGGCCGGCCGGTGTTGGTTTCCTTCACCGCCGGCTGGTGCACGGTCTGCAAGTCCAACGAGGCGGTGATGACCGAACCGGAGGTGCGGCAGCGCCTGGCGCAGGTGCCGCGCATCGCCGCCGACGTCACCAATTATGGCGCGGGCGAGCAGGCGCTCATGTCCCGCTATTCCGTCGTCGGCCCGCCCACCTTGTTCCTCCTGGATGCCGCGGGACGCGAAGTTCCCGGTTCCCGGCACATCGGCGCGATCACCCGCGCCGATCTCGACGGCCTCATGGCGAAAGCCGGCCTGTGACCCTCCCCCCATCGACCGGAGATTTCATGCGACGCAGGGACTTCATCCGCCTCGCGGCGGTATCCTTCCTTCCCCCTGCCCTGGCGCTGGCGGCCGGACGGCCGGCCCTCGCCCAGGGCGTGGACGTGGACGCCATTCTGCGCGATCCCGATGCGCCGACGGCCGGGAATCCGCAGGGCGACGTCACCATCGTCGCGTTCCTCGATTATAATTGCCCATTCTGCAAGAAATCGGCCCCCGATCTCGCGCGCATCGTGGCCGAGGATGGACACATCCGCCTCGTCTACAAGGATTGGCCGATTCTCACGGAAGCCTCGGTCTATGGCGCGAAGCTGGCGCTCGCGGCCAAGTTCCAGGAGAAATACGAGCTGGTCCATGCGGCCCTGATGGGCATTCCCGGACGCAAGATCCCCCAGGAGCAGATGCTCCAGGCGGTGAAGGCATCGGGTGTGGACATGGGTCGCCTGGAGATGGACGCCCAGCTCCACGGGGCCGAGATCGTGGCGCTGCTCAAGCGGACCAATGCGCAGGCGGAATCCCTCGGGCTCCAGGGCACTCCGGCCTATCTGGTCGGCCCCCTGCTGGCCTCGACGCTCGATTATGCCAGCTTCAAGCGGGCGGTGGCGGAAGCCCGGCGGCGGCAGGCAGCCGAGCAATGACACGCGACCGACGTGTGGCGCGCGACCCACTTGTGGCGCACGAAAGACTTTTGGCGCGCGGCGGATCCATGATGCGCGGCGGAATCGAAAGCCGCCCCGCGCCCGCCGCTCGCATCGCCCGTCGTCCCGTCCGCGCGCTGGCGTGCGCGCTCCTGCTGCCGCTGGCGCTCGGCGCCTGCGTCACCGCGTCGAACCAACCGACCCCCGCCGCGCCGGCACCGCGCATCGCGCCGGCCGATGCGGCACGCTATGGCGCGCTGGAGGATGGCGGGTTCCACATTCCCGGCGTCGACCCCACCGAGATCAAGCCCCGCAACGTGCGCCAGCTGGTGGACAACCCCACCGGCCAGCCGCCCGGCACCCTTGTGGTGGATCCCAGGAACCGCTTCCTCTACCTGGTGCAGGAGAACGGCAAGGCGTTGCGCTATGGCGTCGGCGTCGGGCGGGCGGGGCTGGAATTCTCCGGCACCGCCGCCATCGGCTACAAGCGGGAATGGCCGAGCTGGCGGCCCACCGACACGATGATCGCCCGCGAGCCGGCCAGATACCAGCCCTGGGCGGGCGGCATGGCGGGCGGCGAGACCAATCCGCTGGGCGCCCGCGCGCTCTACCTCTTCAAGGATGGGAAGGACACGCTCTACCGCATCCACGGCACCAACGAGCCGTGGTCCATCGGCGAGGCGGTGTCGTCCGGCTGCATCCGCATGATGAACCAGGACATCATCGATCTTCATCGCCGCGTTCCCGACGGAGCCAAGGTGGTGGTTCTGCCCGGTTGAGATTCCCGCCCGTGCATCGTCCCGTGACGGGCGGGATATGCGGACGCCCGGGTCCTGCGCGGCCCGGGCGTTCGTTGCTTTCGTGGGAAGGATCAGTAGCGGGCGTCGGCCGGCTTCTTGTCCTTCGGCCAGTCGTTCATCTTGGCCGCGAAATCCGGGCGCGGCATGTGGCTGAAATACTCGGCCACGTCCACCGCCTCCTGGTCCGAGAGGCCGCCCTGGCCCAGCGGGAAGCGCTGGTGAAAACCCACCGGCATGTTGCGCTTCACGAACGCCGCCGCCGTATAGGTGCGCGCCATGCCGGCCCCGATGTTGAAGGACAGATCGCCCCATAGCGGCGGATAGACGAACGTGCCGTTCGCATTCTTCAGGCCTTCGCCGTTCTGGCCGTGACACACGGCACATTGCGCGGTGTAGATGCGCGCGCCGTTTTCAGGATCGGGCTTGATCTTGGGGTCGATCTTGCCCACGCCCCGGCCCTCGACCTTGTCCTCCGGCCTGGTCGCGCCCTTCATCCAGTTGAAATAGGCGACCATTGCTTGCATGTCGGCGCCATCGGTGGCGAGCGGCTTGCCGTTCATGGAGCGCAGGAAGCAGCCGTTGATGCGCTCTTCCAGCGTGATCACCCGGCCGGCGCGCGGGGCGTAGCTCGGGAACATGGCCGAGACGCCGACATAAGGCGAGCCATCCGCCACCGTGCCGCCGTTGAGGTGACAGCTGGCGCAATTGAGCACATTGCCCACGTTCTTCGGCAGCAAGATGTGGGTCTCGGTGTTGAGGCGCATGCCACGGACCAACTGGCTGGCGTTCGGCTCCGACAGCAGGTTGGCGATGCGCGGGGTCTCGAACCGCGAGGTGTCCACCTGCGGATCGAGGGTGGCGCGCGCCGCCTTGACCTGCTCCGCCGACACGGGTGCAGCGGCATTGCCCCAGTTCGAGCGCACGAACGAGAGGATTTCGGCGATCTCCTGGTCGTCGAGGCGTGCGAAGCCGGGCATGGTGAAGACGCGGGGATGGGTCTGCGTCTCCGCCGTCTTCCAGCCGGTCAGGGTGATATGCACCAGGGTCGAGGAATCCTTCGCCGCCACCGTGGGATTCCCCGCGAGCGGCGGAAACACCTTGGCGACGCCGGCGCCATCGAGACGATGGCAGTCCGCGCAGAACTGCGCATAGGCAAGCCCGCCGCGCGTGGTGAACATAGGCTCGGGCACGGTGTCGTCACCCTTCGGCGGCAGGTCCTTGTAGGGGTGATCCGACGGCAGGGACTTCAAATAGGTCGCGATGGCGACGAGATCGCCTTCGGTAAAATTCTGCGTGGAATTGTGGATCACCTCGGTCATGGAGCCCGAGACCGTGGCGAAGCGGTTTTGTCCGGTCTTCAGCAACTCCACCGTATCGGGGACGGTCCATAGGTTGCGCAGATTGATGGCGTTCCATTCCTCCACCTTCGCACCGGAGACGAACGCGGCCCCGCTCGCGCCCCGCTCCGACATGGCGACCTCCTGGAAGCCGATGCCGCGCGGTGTGTGGCAGGCGCCGCAATGGCCGAGACCCTGCACCAGATAGGCGCCGCGATTCCACATCTCGTCCCTGTCCGCGTCGGCGACGAAGGGGTGGGTGTCGAGGAACACGAGGTTCCAGAATGCCAGCGACCAGCGCTGGTTGAACGGGAAGCCGATTTCCGACGGCTTGTTGGCGCTCACCACCGGCGCCACACCCTTCATCAGATAGACGTAGAGGGCGAACATGTCGTCCGGCGAGATCTTGGCGTAGGACGGATACGGCATCGCCGGATACATATGCGCGCCTTCGGCGGTCACGCCCTTGCGCATGGCGCGGTCGAAGGCGCCGAAGCTGTAGCCGCCGATTCCCGTCTTGGCGTCGGGCGTGATGTTGGTGGAATAGAGGACGCCGAAGGGCGTTTCCAGCGGTCGCCCGCCGGCCATCGAAGGGCCTCCGCCTTCGGTGTGGCAAGCGACGCAATCGCCGAGTTCGGCCATGTAGCGGCCGCGCGCGATCAGCGCCGGGTCCGCCGCCTCCGGGAGCGTGTGCCCGGCATCATCCACGCGCGGCGGGGTCACGACCCACCAAAAGATCCCCGCGCCCAATAGGGCGGCGACCGCCGCCAGCGCGCCCCATCTCTTCCATCCCGGTCGACGCCGGGCCGAAATAATATCGTTCATCGAACGACCTCCTGCTGCGCGAGGCAGTTCGATGAGCGCGCGCGATCACGATCGCAGACGCGCCCCTCGGCGCCCCTGCGTCCCGTCGCGGCAGCTCGTCCTGCTGCCTCCGTGGCTCGTCCCGCGCGGAGACCCTAGGCGGGTCATGTTGCGGTGCATTGAGGCAACGCAACTGTAGAATGCTGGAATGGCAGCCGACCCACGCTCTCATATTTCTCGAGAAGCGATACCGGCTGGGACCGCGCTTACGGCGATCAGGGCCTGCTCGGCCCGGTCGAGCGCCAGGAACTATTTGCTGGCGGGCCTGGGTGCCGGTTTCGACTATGCGCTCGGCCGGAACTTTACCGTGAGCCTTGTGGTCGGCATTGCGCTTACTGATGCCGTCTACACGCGAACCGGAGATGCCAAAGCGCAAGCGCGAGTCTGTGGGAGCTACTGAGCGCATCCGCCAAGCCTGGGCCAAATCCGGCCGCCTCGGATAGGGCGTCGTGCGGTGGGCCTTAGCCGGTTCAATCTGAACAATCATTCGCCGCCGCGCCAGGAGCCTGATGGCCTCCCGAAAGATCGGCGCCGGTCCGAGCCGCCGGCGTCGCGGACACGAAGGGGTCCCCGGCACGTCGGGCAAACCGTTCTCACCGATGGCCCGCACCGATGTTGGTCAGGACATCGCACCACGAGCAGTCAAATGGTTCCTGTGTCCTGCGCGATCTCCCGCACGTAGTCCAGAAAGGCCCGGACCTTCGCCGGGGGAAGGTGGCGCGAGGGGTGGTAGGCGTAGAGCGGATAAAGCTCCTCCGACCATTCCGGCAAGACAGGTACGAGGTCACCTGCTGACAGAAAGGGCGCGAGACCCACCGCGACGCTCTGGAAAATCCCCTGGCCCGCCACGCAGGCGGAGACCGCGACCGAAGGATCGTCCAGCACCAGTCGGCTGGCGACCTTGACCTCGACGCGCTCTGCGTCGCGATGGAATTCCCAGGGAAACGGCAGGCCGGTCTGAGGATCGCGAAACAGCAGCGCCTCGTGATGGACAAGGTCGTGCGGGGACCGCGGCACCCCATGTCGCTCCAGATAGGCGGGGGCGGCCACTGTCACCACGCGGGTCTCCAGCAGCTTGCGGGCGATCAGCGATGAACTGTCCGGCGGACCGAAGCGCACCGCCACGTCGAAGCCCGCCATCATCTCCTCGCGGTAGTTGCTGGTGGAAAAATCCACCGACAGCAGCGGATAGCGCCGCAGAAACTCCTGAAGCCGCGAGGCGAGGACCGTTCGCGCGAACCACGGGTCCACCGACACGCGCAGACGTCCGCGTACGACCGCCGCGGCGCCGGCGGCCTCGGCAGCGGCCTCGTCGAGGCCGGCGAGCAGCGGCATCACCTGCGCATGGAAGCGCCGCCCCTCTTCCGTCAAGCTGACTTCACGCGGGTTGCGATCGAACAGCCGCACGCCCACCCGCGCCTCCAGCCGCGCGACGGCCCGGCTCACCCCGGAAGGCGTGAGGCCCAGCATCTCGGCGGCGCGCGCAAAATTGCCGGTTTCGGTGACGGCAGCCATCACGCCTACGCCCGTCAGCAATCGCGTGTCGAACACCATGCGCGCGCGCTCCGCCTTCAGGTCAGCAGTGAACCGGAGTCAACGTAGCACTGATACTAATGCGCGGGAATCACGCCACGGCACCACATACAACCGTCTCCATCACGGAACGCGCGGCGGATCGGGCCCTGCATGCCTGAGCCGAGCGATCCCATAAGCTACGCTGGAGACCCACCATGTATGCCATCACCGGAATCACCGGCAAGGTCGGCAGCGCGCTTGCGCGCAGCCTGCTCGCCGCGAACCTGCCCGTGCGGGCCGTGCTGCGCGATGCGGCCAAGGCGGCCGAGTGGCGCGCCAGAGGCTGCGACGTCGCCATCGCCGAGATGGATGATGCGGCAAGCCTTGCCGCATCATTCAGGGACGCCGAGGGCGTGTTCATCCTGCCGCCATCCGAATTCGATCCGGAGCCGGGCTTTCCGGAAGCCCGCCGCGTCATCGACGCCGTGACGAAGGCGCTCAGCGACGCGCATCCGGCCAAGGTCGTGTGCCTGTCCACCATCGGCGCCGACGCCCCGCACGAGAACCTGCTGACCCAGCGCACGCTGCTGGAGCAGGCGGTGGGCGGGCTCGGCCTGCCGGTCACCTTCCTTCGGCCCGGCTGGTTCATGGAGAATGCGCAATGGGATGTTCCCGCCGCGCGCGATGAAGGCGTGCTGCGCAGCTTCCTGCAGCCCGCCGACAAGTCCTTCCCCATGGTCGCGACGCAGGATGTCGGCCACACCGCCGCCGCGCTGCTGCGCGAGGACTGGAGCGGAACGCGGATCGTCGAGCTGGAAGGTCCGGCCCGCGTTTCGCCGAACGCCATCGCCCGCGCCTTCGCCGCAGCGCTGGGGCACCCGGTTTCGGTCGAGATCGTGCCGCGCGAGACATGGGAGGTTTTGTTTCGGGCGCAGGGCAGCCGCAACCCGCTGCCGCGCATCCGCATGATCGACGGCTTCAATGAAGGCTGGATCGATTTTGCTAATGAGGGCCGCGCGGCGCGGAAGGGGGTCACAACAATTGAGAGCGTCATCGCCGATCTGGTGAAGGCCAGTGGCGGCAAGGCTGTGGCATAAGCCGCCGCCTCCACATGCCAGACAAGGAGAAGATCATGGAAACCATTGCTATTCAGGGCGTTGCGATCCCCCGTCTCGGCTTCGGCACGTTCCGCATGCCGGGCGCCGATGCCCAGCCCGTCGTCGAAAGCGCGCTCGCGCTCGGCTACCGGCATATCGACACGGCGGCGATGTATGAGAACGAGGCCGCCGTCGGCGCCGCACTCTCGGCGTCCGGCGTTGCCCGGGACGAATTGTTCGTCACCACCAAAGTCTGGCACGACCAGCTTGCGCCGGATGCGCTCCACCGGGCCTTCGACACCAGCTTGCGCAAGCTCGGCCTCGATCATGTGGACCTCTACATGATCCACTGGCCCGCGCCGGACATGGACATGGCGGCGACTCTGGAGGCGCTCATGTCGCTGCGCCAGCGCGGCCTGACCCGGGCGATCGGCGTGTGCAATTTCAATATGCCGATGCTTCGCCGTGCCCTGGAAGAGATCGGCGCGCCGATCGCGAGCGTCCAGCTCGAGTATCACCCGTTCCTCTCGCAGGCGCCGATGCTGGCCTATCTGCGGGAGAAGGGCATTCCGCTGACCGCCTATGCCCCGCTCGCGCAGGGACGGGCGGCGAACGACCCGACCCTTGCCGCGCTCGGCGCCAAGCATGGCTGCAGCGCCGCGCAGATAGCTGTCGCCTGGCTGCTGGACCAGCCGGGCGTCGCGGTGATCCCCAAGGCCGCCCGTCCCGAGAGCCAGAGGGCCAATCTCGACGCGCGCGCGATCCGCCTCGACGACGAGGACCGGGCGGCCATCGCCGCGCTCCCAAAGGACCAACGCTTCGTGCGCCCGCCCTTCGCGCCGGATTGGGACGCGGCGGCCGCGTAGCCAATCGACGGACGGGGAGCGCCAGAAACAGACCCTGGCTCGGTTAGGAGATCCGGACCTTCAGCGAGCGGCTACCGACCGAACGCTAAGTGTTCACTGAGCTTCCCAGGGAGATCGCCCCCCGTTCCATACGGTCTCCGCGCTGTTTACCTGGCTGACCGAGGCGGCCATCGGCACGGCGGTCTCCTTCCTGACCCATTTTCATCGGACGCAAAATCCTCAAGGTGTCCGGAGCGAGTAAACCGCATACGGAGCCAGCCTGAGGCGTTTCCTGCGCCTCCTCAGACGCCGGATCAACGTGCCTGGGCGCGCGGAACCCGCGGCGGGTTGCCGGCCCGCCACGGGCCTTAATCGAACGCACCAAAGTCGTGAGCACATGCACCTGCAGGTTTGCATTGAAGCTGCCGCAGCGACTTCCACATGGAACCGTTGGGTGATGGAGAAGCTCCCCGGCCGACCCCCCGGATCAAACACTTAGCCCATCTGCGGGACCGCTTTGCGACGCAGCCGCGCGACGAGATCCGAGATGGGTCCCCACAGCAGCAGCGCGAAGGCAAGAAGGATGAGGCTCGTGACGAGGCCGTTGGCAAAGAAAACGTTGAGATCCCCCTCTGAACCGATGAGAGCCTGGCGCGCGGCCTCTTCGGTCCGGTCACCCAGCACCAGGGCCAGCACCAGGGGCGCCATCGGATAATCCAGCTTCTTGAAGACATAGCCCACCACG
>NCHM01000739.1 GCA_002257205.1 Rhizobiales bacterium 24-66-13
TGGGCCTGGAGCCCCATGTCGGCCGCGAATTCGCGCTTGCGCTGCGCAGCGCTCGAGAAGCCGACCGGGCCGTCGAGATCCTCGTCGCGGGCGTCATTGGCGAGCTTGGCGGTGGCGTCGCGGGCTTCGGTGACGGCGCGGGAATAGAACTGGCCGGCTCCGTGGGCGGATCCGACATAGGCGCCGACGATGCGCTGGAGATGGATCTGCATCGCCCGTTCGCTGAGCCCTTCGCCAAGGCTATCGGCCGTCTCTACGATCAGTCGCAGGTGGAGCTCCCGGATTCCGTCGCTGTCGGGGACCGGAAGCCCGAAGCTTTCGGAGATGAGGATGGTCTGGTGGGCGTCGGGGCAAGCCAGCCGGACCATTTCGAGCGTGGTGCCCTTGCGGAGCTGGACGACGCGGGCGGACTGGCGGGGCGCGCGAACGGTCTTGGTCATGTGAAGTTCCTTTCCTTCGGTTTCTCCCTCGGGACCAGGGCCGGGCCTTGCCGGTCTTCCCTTCGGGTGCGGTCGAGAGAAACCGGCGAAAGGCGGATGCTTCAGGGTCCGGAGACAGCGAGGCGAGCGAAGCGGGCCTGCGGACAAGCAGGGCTCTCAGCCCTCGCGCGGGACGCGGGTCCACTTTGCCGAGCCTGACGGGTCCGGCCGCCACGCGGCGCGGAACGCGGCCTTGAAGCGGCCGACCGCCGGTTTACGACCGCAGCAAAACCCGAGGGGATGACCGGCAAGGGACCTGTGCCCAGGCTACGAAACCGACATGGGATGGCCGACATGACCTGCCGCCGCGGACCTGCTCTCCCCATCGGCCACGATAAGGTGCAGGCGGAGAGATCGACCGGCGTGCCCGCGCGCAGCGCTCCACATCCCCGAAAGCCGCGGCGGTTCACGGCAGCAATCTTGGGGAGAGCTACGCGGTGATCGTCGAGATGGTCGACAAGGGGCGAATGCAAGATAGGCGAGGATCCGCTGCAAGCAGACGGACCGTTGGAGACAGCCCGGAGCGCGCGTCACACCGCTTCGGTTGCCTTCGCCCACACATCCGGCCGCCGCTGCTGGATGACGTCCTCGATCTCGGTCCGATAGGCCTCGGGGTACTCCGCCACAGGTCGGCCGGCGACATAGGCAAAGACCGTCGCCATGTCATGGGC
>NCHM01000112.1 GCA_002257205.1 Rhizobiales bacterium 24-66-13
GTCGCCGCCGTGCCATTCGCCGCAGCGACCGTGCCTACGGCCATAGTCGTAGCCGCGATCGCGGCCAGCGCTGGTATCCTCTCCCCCATCGCGACGTACTGGATTTCGCTCAGTGCGGGGGAAAGGCAAGGAGCGGAATTGGGTCGGCAGACTGCGGCCGCAAGTCTCGGCCAAGCGGCAGGATCGGCCGCTGGCGGTCTGCTGTTTGGGGTTTCCTTCGTGCCAAACGCGCCCTTCACGCTAACGGCCCTCGTGGTGCTGGGAGGCGTCGTCGGAAGTCTTGGTATCCCGGGCCTCCTGGCACGGGTTAACTCTCCCGCCGCTCTTGAAACGGCGCACTGATGGATTTCGGCGCCTTTAGATCGCGATTCAGCGAGAGAATGGGAGTTACGAATTGGCAAGCCGAAGATATCCGACTGAGTAGGATCGGCCCCCGGTGAACGCCTGTCTAGGTTGGCAGGCGGCTGCGCTTTCGTACCGTTGAATTGCAACCGACGATACTTCGGAATGCAACAAACTTCATGACAGGAATTCCAGATGGGCAAGAAAGAAAAACACGAAGCCACCAGACAAGCACTTCACGAACTCCAGGTGGAGCTGGCGGGCCTTCAGAAGCACCTCATCAAATCCAGCAAGAAGGTTCTCGTGATCTTCGAAGGACGGGACGCCTCCGGCAAGGATGGAACGATCAAGCGAATCGTTGAGCATCTCAGCCCGCGCGAGACGCGGGTGGTCGCACTGGGCAAACCGTCCGACCGAGACCAGAAGTCTTGGTATTTCCAACGTTGGGTGCCGCATCTGCCGGCAGGCGGGGAGATCGTGCTGTTCAACCGCAGTTGGTACAATCGCGCCGGGGTCGAGCGGGTAATGGGCTTCTGCAGCAACGAGGAATATGACGAGTTCCTCATGACGGCCCCGCTGTTCGAGCAGCTGCTCGCCCATTGTGGCGTCACCATCCTCAAATACTATTTGGATATCTCGCGAACCGAACAGAAGCGCCGGCTGAAGGATCGCCGCGACGATCCGCTCAAGCAGTGGAAGCTGAGCCCGATCGACGATACAGCGACAAAGCACTGGGACGATTATAGTGTAGCCCGGAACGAGATGCTGGCCCGTACGCACACGCCATTTGCGCCCTGGACCGTCGTGCGCGCGGACGACAAGTCAGAGGCACGGCTTAATGTCATCCGAGATTTCCTGACGCGCTTCGACTTCGACGGTAAGGACCGCGCTCGCGACCTCCCCGACCCCAATCTCGTATTCTTGTACGACAAGGCGGCGGTTACGAACGGCCTTATCTCGGAGTAATTAGTCCAGCATAGAACTTGCCATCTTACGATGAAATCGTCGCACGTTAGGTCGGCATGGCTGCTGAGACATGTCAATTGGTGGTGTTGACACGAGAAGTATCTGGCTTTGCGTGTTGCCGCGACGAGCCTGGACGGAGGGCTCGCCCCTTCGCAGATTCTTGTATCTCAGGTTGTGAATTCACGCAGCAAAAGTGCTAAGGACATTCTAATGATGGACCAACCCTATATGATGATTGGCTATTGGTCGGCTTGGCACTGGATCGCTTTCGTCTTGTTTGTCACGCTGCTGCTTTACCCCGTCGGACGCATTCTCGCTCGAATTGGATTCTCGCCACTTTGGTCGATCGTTGCGCTCGTGCCTCTGGCCAACTTGGTGGGTCTCTGGATTGTTGCGTTGCAGGAATGGCCGCGGGATAGGTCTGGATCGCGCTGACGCGCGACCCCTGTCGCTCAAAAGGCCTTGGGGGCCCGAATGCCGCTTGGCGGGAAGTCGAGTTCGGCACTCCGGCGTTTGCCAGGCAGTCCGGTCCTTCGAGTGACGATGTATTGGTTGAGGTAAGTGTGCCGCTGCGACGGAATTGACTGAGATCAAACGCCAGTCACATCGGTGTCGTAGCATGCAAGCCCTGCCGAGAGATTGGAGAGGACGGATGAAACAGTCGGTTCGGCCCTTCGTGGTTGAGATCAAGCGGAACCGGAAATTCTCCGCGAAAATTGAAGCTGGGCTCCACAACTCTTCGAACGGTAAGGGTGACCACCGATATCAGGGCGAAGATGGTGTCGTGTCACCCCGGGGATCGAAGGGTGAAGAACTGCTTTCCTCCCGAGACATCTTGAGGCTTCCGAATGTTTTAGAAAAGCGCTTGGTTAAGGACCAGTAGTTCGTCGCAGCAGTGTATCGGCAACGAGTGGCGCTTCAGGCGCTACGGAGTAATGGCAACCTTCAACACCCCGTCACGCTGATGGGAGAAGAGGTCATAGGCATTCTCGATGTCGTCGAGCTTGTAGCGGTGGGTGATCAGCGGCGTCAGATCGACCCTTCCGGAAGCGATCACGTCCATGAGCCGCCGCATCCGCTCCTTGCCACCCGGACACAGCGCCGTGACGATCTTGTGATCACCTAGCCCAGCAACGAAGGCCCCAAGCGGGATCCGAAGGTCGGTCGAGTAGACGCCAAGGCTCGACAGCGTGCCGCCCGGCCGCAGCACGCGCAGCGCAGCCTCGAAGGTTGCCTGCGTCCCGAGGGCCTCGATCGCAACATCAACCCCGCGCCCGTCCGTGATCCTCATGATCTCCTCGACAGGGTCAGCTTTCTTGAAATCGATGATGAAGTCCGCGCCGAGCATGCGCGACACGGCCATTCGTTCGGCGATCGCATCGACGGCGATGATCATCGTGGCGCCTCTCAATTTGGCGCCGGCGGTGGCACAAAGGCCGATCGGCCCTTGAGCGAAAACCACGACGCTATCGCCGATGCGAATGTCTCCGTTCTCCGCGCCGACGAAGCCTGTAGACATGATGTCCGGGCACATCAGAACCTGTTCGTCGGTCAAGCCTTCGGGTACGAGACTCAAATTGACCATGGCATCAGGAACGCACACGAACTCGGCCTGACAGCCATCGATCGTGTTGCCGAATTTCCAACCGCCCGCCGGCTTCCACCCGTGCTTGGTGCCTGCCCCGTCCTGCGAGTGATAACCGCCTCGATGCCGACCATCGTGATCGCTGGGCTGCTTGTCGGCTTCGGTACGCGTATGGGATCCGGCTGCACCAGCGGCCACGGCGTCCTTGGCCTTGCAGGCTTCTCACGCCGATCAATGGCAGCGGTCGCCGCCTTCCTTTTGGCCGGGATCCTTACGGTCACATCGATGCGGATGGCGGGGCTATGACGAATCGCATTTCGCAAGGCGCGGTTGCGCTCGGCACCGGGGCAGTCTTTGGCATTGGCCTCTCATTATCGGGGATGCTCGATCCAGCTCGCGTGCAGGGCTTCCTAGATGTGTTCGGAGCCTGGGATCCCAGCCTTGCCTTCGTACTTGGTGGCGCGATCGCCGTCGCCATGATCGGGATGACGATCAAGCGCCGCATGGCGCGTCCGATGCTGGATACGGTCTTTCATCTTCCGATCGCGACGAAGATCGACGCGCGCCTGGTCATTGGCTCCGCGATCTTCGGGGTCGGCTGGGGCCTGGCGGGTCTTTGCCCCGGCCCGGCGCTGTCAGCCCTGTCACTCGGCCTCATGCCGGTCGTAGCCTTCGTCGTTGCCATGGTGATCGGCATGGTCGTTCATGAATCGGCGTGAGCGAGGCCGTGTTTCTTGCCCTTGGTACGGGCGCGCTGATCGGCTTCACCCTTGGCTTGATTGGCGGGGGTGGTTCGATCCTGGCAACACCGTTGCTGCTATATGTCGTCGGTGTCTCCAATCCACATGTGGCAATCGGGACGGGCGCGCTCGCCGTCTCAGTGAACGCCTATATCAATCTGATCGTCCACGCCCGAAATGGGCATATCTGGTGGCGCTGCGCGATCCTGTTCGCTTTGGTCGGGACGATCGGCGCCCTTGCCGGATCGACGCTCGGAAAGGCGATCGACGGCCAGCATTTGCTGTTCCTGTTCGGCCTACTGATGATGGTGGTCGGCGCTCTGATGCTTCGTCCGCGCAAGAACGAAGGTGGTAGTCCGCGTCGCGTCGATTGGCGCATGTGCACGGTGACGGGCATAGTTGCTCTGATTGCTGGCGGCGTCTCCGTTTTCTTCGGCATCGGCGGGGGCTTCCTGATCGTCCCTGGACTGATCCTTGCCACCGGAATGCCGACGATCTCGGCAATTGGTTCCTCTCTGTTGGCGGTTGGCACCTTCGGCTTGGCGACGGCGATCAACTATGCAGCGACCGGCTTGGTGGATTGGACGATTGCGACCGAGTTCATCGTGGGCGGAATTGCCGGCGGTGCGATTGGAACGTTTGCCTCGACGTATCTTGCGTCTCGCAAGGATCTGCTCAATCGGATTTTCGCCGGGCTGATCTTCGTCGTTGCTGCCTATGTGATATACCGCAGTTCGGGGTCCGTGGGATGATACAGGGAGCACCGAACGAATTCCTTGGCGAAAGCTCGGATGATGATGGGTGGAGGGATGATGTGGGGCATGAGCCTCATTGGAATCATCGGCATCGCCGTGTTGGTGCTCGCTAGATACTGTTCTTACGGTGTCCACTGCACCAGGGGCCGCAACCCGTCCGGCGTCCCATCGTCGCATTCTATGAGTCTGGCTTGTTTTCGGCACAGTTTGGGGCGATGCTAAGACTGCCATGAAACTTTGGTCGGCCCGACAGCTCGTTGCCCTATTCCTCGCGGTCTTTGTCACCGTGGGGACGAGCCTGTCCGCCGCCCAGGCCAGCGACATGACCGTGAAGATGGCAATGGCATTCGACATGGGCGGTTCCGGGCACGACCCCTGTCAGGGCTGCCCAGCGGGCGGCGGCGACGATGGCATGAAGGCCATCTCCTGCGCGGCCATCTGCGTAGCACCCATGCTGGCGGTGCTCCCGCTAGCCGAGCCGGTGATGCTGGTCCACAAGACCGTGTCATTCATGGCGCGATACCCGCTGCTTAACGGCAAGGCATCGCCGCCCGAACCATACCCTCCGAGACCCATCGAGATCGGTTGACGCTGCGGCTCTCGCGTTCAGGCGATGAGCCGAGTGAACGAGCGCGTCCGCGCGTCTTCTGCCGCGCGCATTGAGCCCATCGGATGTCATCAGCAATCGAAGGCCGACGCGTTCCGTCATCGACGATGAACGGAGGGGTCGAACGTGAGTATCGAATTCAGTTATCCCGTGTCGCGTCGAAGCTTGCTCGGGGCCGGCGCCGGTCTTCTATTGACCACAGCGTTACGGTCGTTGCCGGCGAGGGCCGCAGTGCCTGTCGATCATCGCATCATGGCGGCGCCAACCCGCGCGCGTCTTGCCGGCGAAGGCCACCCGGAAACCGATGTCTGGGCCTATAACAACACCGTGCCGGGTCCGATTGTGCGCCTGCGGCAGGGAGAGCCGGCGCGGATCATCGTCGAGAACCATCTCGACCAGGACACCACTGTCCACTGGCACGGCATAAGGCTGCCGAATGCCATGGATGGCGTGCCCGGTCTGACGCAGCCGCCGATCAAACCTGGCGAGAGCTTTACATACGAGTTCACGCCACCCGATGCGGGGACTTTCTGGTATCACCCGCACGCTAACAGCTTGGAGCAGCTCGGCCGTGGGCTCGCCGGGGCAATCATCGTCGAAGAGCGCGAGACCGTCCCGGTCGACCGCGATCTTCTCTGGCTCCTGGCCGACTGGCGGCTGACCTCGGGGGGTGAGATCGCCTCAGGATTTGGCAACCGGATGGAAGCGGCTATGTCCGGCCGGGTCGGCAATACGGTCACACTGAGTGGTCAGGTTTCGGAGGAGGAGCCGATCCGGGCCGGCGAGCGCATTCGCCTCCGCCTCGTCAATGGTTCGCTCGCTCGCGTCATGGCCCTGCGCTTCGAGGGGCACCGGCCAGTGATCGTGGCGATCGACGGTCAGCCCTGCGACCCGCACGAGCCCGAGGGCGGCCGGATCTTGCTCGGCCCTGCCATGCGTATCGACGTCGCGCTCGACATGCAGGGCGAGCCGGGGCGCCGCTACCGCGTCATCGACGATTTCTACGACGGCTTGTCCTACTGGGTGACGCAGCTCGCCTACGGAGAGAAGCCGCCCATTCGCGAGCATCCCCCTGACGCGCCGCTCAGCCTTCTACGCAATCCCCTAGCGGAGCCCGATCTCGCCAATGCGGATCGCCACGAGCTGACGCTCCAGGGCGGCATGATGGGGGGCGGCGCCATGACCGGCATGGGCGGGATGATGGGTGGGATGATGGGCATGGGCGGCGGTGCCGCCTGGGCCATCAACGGCATGTCGATGACCGGCGACGGCCATGCCGGCATGGAGCCCGCCCTCACATTCCAGCGCGGGCACAGCGTCGTGCTGGTTCTGCGCAACGAAACCGCTTGGTGGCACCCGATGCACTTTCACGGCCACAGCTTTCGGGTGCTCAGCCGGAACGGCGTTCGGGTGCCGCACCGGCAATGGCAGGACACGGTCCTGATGGCGCCGAGGGATGCCGTCGAGGTCGCCTTTGTCGCCGACAATCCGGGCGACTGGATGCTGCATTGCCACGTCATCGACCACCAGATGGCCGGCATGATGACCGTGCTGCGCGTGGCCTGAATTCGAACCAGACGAAGGGAACCCACCCATGCAACGACGAACTTTTCTGCTCGGAAGCGCCGCCATTCTACTGCTGCCGATGCCGTCG
Source organism: Rhizobiales bacterium 24-66-13 (assembly GCA_002257205.1). Taxonomy (GTDB): domain Bacteria; phylum Pseudomonadota; class Alphaproteobacteria; order Rhizobiales; family Xanthobacteraceae; genus NCEH01. The sequence goes on from NCHM01000112.1 coordinate 6,650, forward strand.
ATCGCGGACACCGGCATTCGGGCAACTCTCTACAAGAACCCCCAATGTAGCTGTTGCGAGGGATACGCGGACTATCTGCGCCAGAACGGTTTTCAGGTGGACGTGAAGCCGACCAATGACCTCGCGGAGATCAGCCGCAAGGCCGGGGTGCCGACGGAGCTCGAAGGCTGCCATACGATGTTCGTCGACGGCTACGTGATCGACGGCCATGTTCCGGTGAACATTGTTCGCAGGCTGCTCACCCAGAAGCCGGCGATCGACGGCATCACGCTGCCGGGAATGCCGATGGGCTCGCCGGGGATGGTGGGCACAAAGACCGAGAAGTTCGTGATCTATGCCGTGACTAAGGACGGCAAGGCTCCGACCGTCTACGCGACGGAATGACTGGGAGGTCGCTTCGATGACTGGCAGCACTACCACGGAGCATGCAACCACAGCCGTGGAGCAGCCGGCCGCAGCTATCACGCGGCGTCGGCTGCTCTATTTTGCGCCGGTCGTCGGTTTCGGCGGCCTCGCCGCCGTGGTCGCCTCGCGGCTCGGCAGCGATCCCAGCCAGCTTCCGTCGGCCCTGATCGGCAAACCCGTGCCGGCCTTCAGCCTCCCGCCCGTCCAAGGCCGCACGATCGGCCTGTCGACCGGTGATCTCCGAGGCCAGGTCTCGCTCGTCAATGTCTTCGCGTCTTGGTGCGTCGCCTGCCGGGCTGAGCACCCGCTCTTCCTGCGCCTTGCGCAGGACCGGACGGTGCCGATCCACGGGCTCAACTTCAAGGACCGCCCCGAAGATGCGGCCGAGTGGCTGGATAGGTTTGGCGACCCCTACATCCGCACCGGTGCCGACCGGGACGGTCGCGTCGCGATCGACTGGGGTGTCTACGGCGTGCCGGAGACCTTCGTGGTCGGCGCCGACGGACGTATCGCCCACAAGCAGATTGGTCCGGTCACTGAGCAGGCTTTGACTGAGACGATCCTTCCGCTCGTCGATCGTCTGCGCCAGCAGGCGAAGGGGGGCACGTCATGAGACGGCCCGTCCTCGCCATTGTCGCGATTTTCGCAATGGCGGGGCCGGTGCTCGCCGGTCCGCCCCAGAATTTCGTGTTGCGCGATGTGCCGGCCCCCGTGCCGGAGCTCCGGTTCACGGACGGCGAAGGCAACCCTCAGACGCTCGCCGACTTCCGCGGCAAAGTGGTGCTCCTTAATCTCTGGGCGACCTGGTGTTCGCCCTGCCGGAAGGAGATGCCGACGCTCGACCGGCTGCAGGCGACACTCGGCGGGCCAGATTTCGAGGTGCTCGCCTTGTCGATCGACCGCGGCGGGATCGAGGTTGTGAAGAAATTTTACGCCGACATCGGCATCCAGCACCTTGCCATCCACATCGATCCTTCTAGCAAGGCTGGCTTCGCCCTTGCGACGGCTGGCCTACCGACGACGCTGCTTATCGACGCGCAAGGCCAGGAACTCGGGCGGCTGATCGGTCCAGCCGAATGGGACGCGCCGGACATGGCCGCATTCTTCAAATCGATCATCGACCGCCAAGAAAAGCATCCGTCTGCCCCACAACGAAGTGATCAACCGTTATGACCAGTATTGATGCCACTGACATGCCGACCGATCCCGAGTCTCAGTCGCGTCTAGGCGGGTTAAAACGTTTGCTGCGGGGCCGGCATGGACTCATTCTGCTCGGTGTCCTGGTGCTCGGTATCGGCGGGGCGTTCAATTGGAGCGGGCTCGTCGCAATCGGTGCCGCTCCGCTGCTGCTGAGCGCGCTTCCTTGCGTCGCGATGTGCGCGCTCGGTCTTTGTACGAGCCGGGTGAATGGTTCGTCTAAGGGGACCGGAGGAGCGCAAACGCCCGATGGCCAGGGCAAGGCTAGCAGTTCCTGCGGTGCGCACGCCACGGGCGTCCCTCCAAGGTGAATCGCCATGCGTCTCCTGCATTTCTCAGTGCTCATAATCGCCTTGTTGATGGCGAGCGTTGCGCCGGTCCTGGCCCACTCCCTTGAAGAGGTCGATCAGGATCTGCGCGACAAAGACAAATACTTCCAGTCGGTCGACAGCGAGGCGCCAGGATTCATCTTGCAGGATGCCGATGGTCGCGTCGTCAGCCTCGCCAGCCTGCGCCGCAAGGTCGTAGTGTTGAATTTCATTTACGCGAATTGCCCGGACGTGTGCCCGCTCCACGCCGAGCGGATGGCCGAGCTCCAGACGATGATCAACCAGACGCCGATGAAGGCAATGGTCGAGTTTGTTACCATCACGACGGATCCGAAGCGTGACACCGGCGAGGTCCTGCGCGGTTACGGCAATGCCCACGGCCTCGATCCTATTAATTGGATGTTCCTGACGGCCGCCCCCGATCAGCCCGAGGACAGTACGCGCAAGATCGCCGAGGCCTACGGTCTCAAGTTCACGCAAGGCGATGACGGCATGCAGATGCACGGCATCGTCACTCATGTCATCGACCAGGATGGTCGGCTTCGTGCCCGCTTCCATGGCCTGAAGTTCGAGCCGGTCAATCTGGTGATCTTTGTCAACGCGCTCACAAACCGGGCGCAAAAACCTCACGGACATCCGAGTTCAGGCTTCTGGGATAAGCTGAAAGGACTGTTTTGATGCCCACGAGCGCAAGTTTTGCAACGAAAAGCGACGGGCGGAATCACTGATGCGGCGGAGGCTGCGAGCATCAGCACGGCTTAGGAAGCGGCGTGATGAGCCTTTACAACGACGTCATACTGCAGAGGCTTTGTGATCTCGCGATGCGTAACCAGCGGCTGCGACCTTATCGCGAGCGGGTGATCGGCGCGGCGGAAGGCAGGGTGCTCGAGGTTGGTGTCGGCTCGGGGCTTAACCTGCCTTTCTATCTTCCGGCCGTGTGAAATCCTGGCGCTCAAGGGCCGATGCCCCGCAACCAAATCGCTTGATCCTGTAGCGACTACAGGAAGTAGCATCCTTACGCTGAGGAGAGATGCGATGACGTCGAGCCGTTCTGAAAGCGAAGTTGCACCATTTACGCCTGCGGCGGGCTTCCATTGGCTGACGCCATTCTATGATTTCGGCGTCGC
>NCHM01000740.1 GCA_002257205.1 Rhizobiales bacterium 24-66-13
CTGGCACAAGGAAGACACCGGGCGCGGCACCTATCTCGTGGTGGTGACGGAAATTCCCTATGGCGTGCCCAAGTCGCGCCTGGTGGAGAAGATCGCCGAGCTGCTGACCGACAAGAAGCTTCCCCTGCTTGCCGACGTGCGCGACGAGAGCGCGGAGGACATCCGCCTGGTGCTGGAGCCGCGCACCCGCGCGGTGGATGCGGAAGTCCTGATGGCCAGCCTGTTCAAGCTCACTGAGCTTGAGGCCCGCGTCTCGCTGAACATGAACGTGCTGGTGCGCGGGCAGATTCCCAAGGTGCTCTCGCTCGCCGACGCGCTGCGCGAATGGCTCGCCCACCGCCGCGACGTGCTGCTGCGCTCCTCGCGTCATCGTCTGGGCGAGATCGCGCATCGGCTGGAGGTTCTGGGCGGTTATCTGATCGCCTATCTCAACCTCGACGAGGTGATCCGCATCATCCGCGAGGAGGACGAGCCCAAGGTTTCGCTCATGTCCACGTTCGAGCTCACGGACGTGCAGGCGGAAGCCATCCTCAACATGCGCCTGCGCTCCCTGCGCCGCCTGGAGGAGATGGAAATCCGCAAGGAGCACGACAAGCTGAGCAAGGAACAGGACCAGCTCAACAAGCTCGTGGGATCCGAGCCGGCCCAGTGGAAGGCGATTGGCAAGCAGATCCGCGAGACCCATAAGCTCTATGGCCCGGACACCGCCATCGGTCGCCGCCGCACCAGCTTCGGCGTCGCGGCTGTGTTCGACGAGGATGCCTTCAGCGAGGCGCTGGTGGAGCGCGAGCCGGTCACCATCGTGGTCACGCAGAAGGGCTGGATCCGCGCGCTGAAGGGCCATGTGGCGGATCTCTCCGGCCTTCAGTTCAAGGGCGACGACAGCCTCGCCCACGCCTTCTTCGCCGAGACCACGTCGCGTGTCATGGTCTGGGCCACGAACGGCCGCTTCTACACCCTGGATGCCTCCAAGCTGCCGGGCGGGCGCGGCCATGGCGAGCCGATCCGCCTCATGATCGACCTGGAGCAGGAAGCGGAGATCGTCAGCGTCTTCGCCTATCAGGGCGGGCGCAAGCTGCTGGTGTCCTCGCGCGAGGGGCGCGGCTTCCTGGTGGCGGAGGATGATTGCCTTGCCAACACCCGC
>NCHM01000113.1 GCA_002257205.1 Rhizobiales bacterium 24-66-13
GCGGCGGCGTCCGTGGCGATGGGCCGGAAGAACCGGCCGATGAATTCATCCTCGCCCGAACCGCCGTCCGCGACCATCTCAATCGGTTCCGCTGCGGGCGAACTCGCTGGCGCGCAGGTCGCGGGCGAGCGCGTCCAGCACCGCATTGACCATGCCGGTCTCGTCGCGATCCAGGAACGCACCGGCGACATTGACATATTCGGCGATCACCACCCGCGCCGGCACATCCGGGCGCGAGGAAAGCTCGAACGCGCCCGCGCGCAGCACCGCGCGCAGCACCACTTCCACGCGGCGCAGCGGCCAGCCGTCGGAGAGCGCCTTGTCCACCATGGGGTCGAGGGTGCGCTGGTCGCGGACCACGCCTTCCACTACGTCCTTGAACAGGGTCACGTCGGCGTCGGGATATTGCGTGCCCTCCACCTCCTGCCCGAGCCAATGGCTCTGGAATTCGGCGAAGATCTCGTTCACCGGCGTGCCGGCCACGTCCATCTGATAAAGCGCCTGCACCGCGCCCAGGCGGGCGAGGCTCTTGCGCATGGGTTTCGGCGCGGTCTCGCTCATTCCGACACCCGGCGCTTGAGGCGCAGCAGGTTCAGCGCCGCCTCGGCCGCGCCGCCGCCCTTATTGCCCTCGGAGACGCGCGCGCGCTCCCAAGCCTGCGCTTCGGTATCCACGGTGAGAATGCCGTTGCCCACCGGCATCGCATGGGCGAGGCCGAGGTCCATGAGGCCGCGCGCGGATTCGCCGGCGACGATCTCGAAATGATAGGTCTCGCCCCGGATCACGCAGCCGAGCGCCACGATGGCGTCGATGGGCTCGCCGCTGATTTCCGCGCCGTCCATGGCGATTTCGGCGGCGATGGGGATTTCCAGCGCGCCGGGCACCGTCACCACCTCGACCGCGACCCCGGCCGCTTCCAGCGCGGCGCGCGCGCTGGCGAGCAGTTCGTCGGCCAGGGCCTCGTAATAGCGGGCTTCCACGATGAGCACCCGCGCGCCGGAAACCGGCTCCACCGCGGGGCCCGCGCGCTCGTTGCGCGTGCTGACCATGTCAAATCACTCCTGAATTGGGCGCGAGGGGTACGCGCCACGAGGGAACTCCGCAAGTCGCGCCGCATAGCGCGCCATCAGGTCCACTTCGAGATTGATGTCGTCGCCGGCTTTCACGCCCCCCCAGGAGGTGACCGCCAGGGTGTGGGGAATGAGCAGGCAGGTGAAGAAAGTGCCGTCCACGGTATTCACCGTGAGCGAGGTGCCGTCGAGGCAGACCGAGCCCTTGGCGGCGATGAAGCGGGCGAAATCCGCCGGCGCCTCGAAGGTGAGTTTGGTGGTCTCGGCGAAATCCTCGCGCGCCGCGACCTTCGCCATGGCGTCCACATGGCCGGTCACGATATGCCCGCCCAGCTCCGCGCCGATGGCCAGCGCGCGCTCCAGATTGATGCGCCGCCCCGCCTGCCACTGCGCGACCGTGGTGATGGCCAAGGTCTCGGGCGCCGCATCCACGGTGAAGAGGCTGCGCCGGGGGCCGCCTTCGCGCACGCTTGTCACCGTGAGGCACACGCCGGAACAAGCGATCGAGGCGCCGATGGCGATGCCGGCGGGATCATAATCCGAGGCGATGGCGAGGGTGCGCACCTCGTGATGCGCGGTGACCTCGGTGAGAAGGCCGAGATCGGTGACGATGCCGGTGAACATGGTGTGCGTCCAAATCCCTCTGCGGGCCGTTCCCTCTGCGGGCCGTTCCCTCTGCTGGCTATGCCGCAAAAGCCAGATGTCACGCCCTTAGAGCATGTCGCGGCGAAAATCGCGTCCCTTTTTCGAGATGGCGCGCGCGGCGGCGCATGGCGCCCTTGCGTCTGGCGCGGGCGGCGGACCTTGTGGCCTCAGCGCCGGCGCAGCCGCGTCAGATGGTCGGGGCCAAGGTCCGCATGCTCCACCTCGACGAAACCCACCGGAGCGGAAAGGCGCTCCAGCGCGCGGCCGGGAACGGCGTCGAGCGCATCGGGGCCGAGCGTGCCGGCGCCCCGCAGCAGCGCCACTTCATCCACGAGGCCTGCATCCAGCAATGCGGCAGCGAGGTGCGGGCCGCCTTCCACCATCAGGCGCGTGACGCCCAGGAGGCCGAGCAAATGCAGGCTCGCGCCGAGATCGAGCCGCCGGTCGCTCGCGCGCGGCACCCGCAGCACTTCAAGGCCGAGGTCCACCAGGACGCGCTCGGGTCCGAGCGGGGCATCCTCCGCGCAGATGACCCAGACCGGCACCTCCTGCGCGGTGCGCACCGAGGCGGAAGTGGGCGGCAAGCGCAAATCGCTGTCCAAAACCAGACGCACCGGCGAGCGCCCTTCCAGGCCCGGCAAGCGGGAGGTGAGCATGGGATCATCCGCCAGCACGGTGCCTATGCCGACCATGATGGCATCGCTATGGGCACGCATGAGATGGACGCGCGCGCGCGCCTCCTCCCCGGTGATCGCCGCCGGGCGCGGACCGGGCAACGCGGCCTTGCCGTCGGCGGAAACCGCCATCTTCAGCAGCACATGGGGCCGGCCGCGCGTGACGCGGCTGATGTGGCCGGCATGGTCCTCCAGCGCCTGTTCGGCGCCGACCCCCACCGTCACCCAGATGCCGGCGGCGCGCAGGCGCGCGACCCCCCGGCCCTTCACGCGGTGGTCGGGATCCTCGATCGCCGCCACCACCCGGCGGATGCCGGCGGCGACCACCGCGTCCGCGCAGGGCGGGGTGCGCCCGTAATGGGAACAGGGTTCGAGCGTGACATAGAGCGTCGCGCCCCGTGCGCCCTCCCCCGCCTGCGCCAAGGCCAGCGGCTCGGCGTGGGGCCGCCCGGCGGGCGCTGTGCCGGCGGCGCCGAGGATCTTCGGGCCATGCTCCGTCTGCCGCACAACGATGGCGCCGACCGAGGGATTGGGCCAGGTGCGGCCGAGGCCCTCCTGTCCCACCCGAAGCGCCTCCGCCATCAGGCGTTCGTCTTCCTGCGGGGAGATGACCGCCTCAAGGGCTGCCATGGATCAGTCCTCGCGTACCGGGGGGACCACTGGGGCCGCCCCGCTCTCGCCGCGCGGCGCTTTCGCCTCGCCGGGGAAAGGCTTCGCCTCGCCTGGGAAAGCCTTGGCCCCGCCTGGGAAAGCTTTGGGCTCGCCGTCGTTGGACAATTCGCCGAGCAGGCTCTCGAAATCCTTCGCCTCGCGGAAATTGCGATAGACCGAGGCGAAGCGCACATAGGCCACGTCGTCGATCTGCTTGAGACCTTCCATCACCAATTCGCCGATGGTCTGCGATGTGATGTCGCTGTCGCCGAGGCTTTCCAATTGCCGCACCAGGCCGGAGAGCATGCGCTCCACCCGCTCCGGCTCCACCGGCCGCTTGCGCAACGCGATCTCCACCGAGCGGGCGAGCTTGTCGCGGTCGAACGGCACCCGCCGGCCGGACCGCTTCAGCACCATCAGCTCGCGCAATTGCACGCGCTCGAAGGTGGTGAAGCGGCCGCCGCAATCGGGACAGACCCGGCGGCGGCGAATGGCCGTATTGTCCTCGGTCGGCCGGCTATCCTTCACCTGGGTGTCCAGGCTTCCGCAGTATGGACACCGCATGTTGGATAGCCCCCCGGCGCCCCCGCGCTCAGCTGTAGATCGGGAAGCGCGCGAGAAGCTCGGCCACTTTCCCGCGAACCGCCTGTTCCACCAAGCTATCCTCGTCCGTGCCCTTCTGCGAGAGCACGTCGAGGACTTCCGCGATCATGTGGCCCACCTGCTGGAATTCCGCCACCCCGAATCCGCGCGTCGTGCCCGCCGGCGTGCCGAGACGCACGCCCGAGGTAACGAACGGCTTTTCGGGATCGAATGGAATGCCGTTCTTGTTGGTGGTGATGTGGGCACGCCCGAGCGCCGCCTCGGAGACCTTGCCGGTCAGCCGCTTGGGGCGCAAGTCCACCAGCATCAGATGGGTGTCGGTGCCGCCGGAGACGATGGCGAAGCCGTGGCCGCGCAGCGTTTCGGCGAGCGCCTTGGCGTTCTCCACCACATTCTGCGCATAGATCTTGAAGGAGGGCTGGAGCGCCTCGCCGAACGCCACCGCCTTGCCGGCGATCACATGCATCAGCGGGCCGCCCTGGATGCCGGGGAAGATCGCCGAATTGATCTTCTTGGCCAGATCCTCGTCATTGGTCAGGATCATGCCGCCGCGCGGGCCGCGTAGGGTCTTGTGGGTGGTGGTGGTCACCACATGGGCGTGCGGGAACGGGCTCGGATGCGCGCCGCCCGCGACCAGGCCGGCGAAATGCGCCATGTCGACCATGAGCTTGGCGCCCACCGAATCGGCGATGGCGCGCATCTTGGCGAAATCGATGATGCGCGGATACGCCGAGCCGCCGGCGACGATCACCTTGGGCTTGTGCTGGTCGGCGAGCTTGGCGACCTCGTCATAATCGATGCGCTGGTCATCCTCGCGCACGCCATAGGGGACGGGGGTGAACCATTTGCCGGACATATTCACCGGCGAACCGTGGGTCAGGTGTCCGCCGGCCGCGAGATTGAGGCCGAGGAACACGTCGCCGGGCTGCATCAGCGCGAAGAACACCGCCTGGTTCGCCTGGCTGCCGGAATTGGGCTGCACATTGGCGAAGGCGCAGCCGAACAGCTTCTTCGCCCGGTCGATCGCGAGATTTTCCGCCACGTCCACGAACTGGCAGCCGCCGTAATAGCGCTTGCCGGGATACCCTTCGGCATATTTGTTCGTGAGCACCGAACCCTGAGCTTCGAGAACCGCGCGCGAGACGATGTTCTCGGATGCGATCAGTTCGATTTCCTCGCGCTGGCGACCGAGCTCCGCCGTGATGGCGGCGGCGATCTCGGGATCGCTCTCCGAGAGCGGCGCGGAGAAGAAGCGGTTCAGATCCTCCGTGACGGAGGCGCGGTTCGCGTCGAGCGAGGCCATGAAGGTGGTCTCCGAGGGTTTCGCTGCGCCGGCTCGCGGCACGGCTGGCGCGAACTTGGGCAGGGGTGGTCGCTTAGCACAGGGTGGCGGCCAAGTCCAAAGCCGCGCCCCACCTTTCCGGCACGGCTGGCCTGCGCGGGCGGCGGGGGCGCGCGGGCGGAAGAGCGCGGCGGGTTGGGCGCGGGCGGAGAGGCACGGGCATGCCCGCCCTTCCCGGCCCGATACGCCGTAGCTTCAGCGCGGGTTGAAGTTCACCGGCACCGTAAGGCTGATGGTGCTGCCGCCGATTTCCGGCGGCGGCGCCGGCACCGGGGACGCGCGGTGGATCAGGGCCAGCACTTCCCGGTCCAGCACGGCCGATCCAGCCGAGCCGGCAAGGCTCGCGGATACGACCCGGCCCGAACGGTCGATGGTGAAGCGCAGGCGCGCCATGCCCTTGTCGCCATTGGCATCGGAGGGGTAGCGCTTATAGCGGTTGAGATGCGCCATCAGCTGCCCGCGCCATGTCGCCTGTGCCGCCGACCTTGCGGAGGAGGCACCGATGGCGGGAGCCGCAGCGGTGGTGGCCTCCGGCGCATCGGTCTTCGGCGCGGCGGTGGTGGTCGGCGCCGCCGGCTTGCGGCTGGCCTTCTTTTTCGGCGGGGCGGGCTTTTCCTGCGGCTTCGGCTTTTCCTTCACCTCCTCCACCGGCTTCTGCTGGGGCAGCATCACTTCGGCCATGGGCGGGGGCGGGGGAAGCTCGAACACTTCCTCCACCTTCTCCATCACCTGCGGCTCGGGCGGCGGGGGCGAATCATCCGGCGTCTCGGGGGCATCGGGCACCGGCTCGGGGGCCTTCACCATGGGCGGGCCGGGCGCGATGTCCGGGGTTTCCGAGGGCGAGGACACCGCGAGATCGGCCAGTTCGATCACCATGGCGGCGGCCGGAAGGTCGCCCTCCTGGTCGCGCTGCCAATAGAGGCCGATATAGACCAGCGCCCCGTGGATGAGGAAAATCACCAGCGCCGCCAAGGCCCAGCGCGCGATGAAGGCCAGAACCTCGGCGCGCGTGGGATGGTGCCAGTGGAAATGGGGATGGTGGACCGACGTCACCGCCCTGCCCCTGGCGTGGCGGATGCGGGTGCGGCGGATGCGGGCGCTGCGATTGCAGGCGCTGCCCCCGGAGCTGCGGGCGCGGCACCAGCTGGCGCAGCGGCACCCGGAGCGGCAGGCGTACCCGCCGGAAGCGCGGGCGCGGCGCCTTCCAGGCCCACCAGCGCCACCTTCAGATAGCCGGCGTTGCGCAGCAGGTTCATCACCTCCATCACGTCGCCATAGGGCACGGACCGGTCGGCGCGCACGAACACGCGCTGCTGCTTGTCGCCGTTGGAGGCGGCGTCCAGCACCCGGCCGAACCCGTCGCGCGGCACCTGGTCATTGCCGAGTGACAAGGTGAGATCGCTCTTCACCGTGAGAAACAACGGCTTGTCCGGGCGCGGCTGAGGCTGGGCATTGGAGGTCGGCAGGTCCACCTGCACGTCCACGGTGGCGAGCGGCGCCGCCACCATGAAGATGATCAGCAGCACCAGGATCACGTCGATGAAGGGCGTGACGTTGATTTCGTGGTTCTCGACGAGATCGTCGCCGCCGAGATCGAGCTTCGCGGCCATGGCTCACTCCGCCGCAGCGCGCAGGGACGGCACCACGATGCCCGCGTCCTGCCGGTCGAGATCGCGCGAGAGGTGGCGCAGCACTTCGGAGGAGGAATCACCCAGCGTCGCCCGGTAATTGGCGATGGCGCGCGCGAACACATTGTAGATCACCACCGCCGGTATGGCGGCGACCAGGCCGATGGCGGTGGCGAGCAGTGCTTCCGCGATGCCCGGCGCCACCACGGCGAGATTGGTGGTCTGCGCCTTCGAGATGCCGATGAAGCTGTTCATGATGCCCCAGACGGTGCCGAACAGCCCGACGAACGGCGCAGTCGCGCCGATGGTGGCGAGAAGGCCGGTGCCCACCTGCATGCGGCGCGTGGCATAGGCGTCGATTCGGCTGAGCGAAATCGCCACGCGCTCCTTGATGCCTTCCGCCGGAAGGCCGCGCGAGGCCTCAAGCTCCGCCAGGGCAGCGCGCACCAGGCGGTTGGTGGTGGTCTTGGCGGTGCCGAGCGCGCCGGCGGCCGGCAGCAGCCCGCTGGCCTGCCGCAGGATCTTCAGGCCGCGCCGGGCCTGCCCCAGCGCCATGAAAAGTTCGAGCACCTTCACCACCGCGACGGTCCAGGTGACGACGGAGGCGAAGGCAAGGCCGAGCATCACCGCCTTAACCACCATGTCCGCCGCCATGAACATGCCCCACGGCGAAAGATCGTGCGGCAGGATGAGCGATGCGGACGTGGCCATGGGCGCGGCGCCGGGCGCGCCGAGAGCAGGCGTGGCGGGGCTCGGTGTGCCGGTGCCGGGGGTGCCTTGGACGGGTGAGGCAGGGACGGAAGTGGCAGGAGCGGACGGTGTGGCGTTCGCCGCGGCGGGTGCCGGGCTCGCGGGAGCCGCCGGCAAGGTAGGTTGCGCGGGCAAAGCAGGTTGCGCCGGCAATGCAGGGAGCGCGGGCAAGGTGGGCTGCGCTTGCGGCACCGCCGGGGCGGATTGCGCCTGCGGCGTCGGCTGCTGCTGCGCCATCCCCATGCTGGGCGCCGCAAAGGCACCGGCCAGGACCAAAGAAAGGATCGAACCCCAACGAACGCACGCGCGGGGCATGCATGAAAATTCGCGTGTCGTCATCGCGCTTCACCGGCAAGAAAAAAGAAAGCTGGTTTGGCTGGCGACCCGCTTCGGGGATTGGCTGGCTGACTCAACTATTACGCCATCAAAGGAGGTACGTTAAGCTTTTTTCTCTCCTGCGACCATGCGCGCCGATACCGCTGCGTCATGCCACCTCATGTTTCGGCCTTCGCGGGCGGCGGGCAAAAAGGGCGATGGCGGGCCCGCCCGGCGCGGCTTGCTTCCCGGCTTCGTGTCCCTGCGCGGGATTGACGCCGCCCCCGTCCTCGCTTAACGCGTCGGCGCTCCTGACACTGATGGAAACGCGCCCCGCGCCATGGCCGAACTCGCGCCGAAGACTTCGCCTCGCATTTCGTTCGTCTCGCTTGGCTGCCCGAAGGCGCTGGTGGACAGCGAACGCATCATCACGCGCCTGCGCGCCGAAGGCTATGAACTCTCCCGCGGCCATGACGGCGCGGACCTCGTGATCGTCAACACCTGCGGGTTTCTGGACAGCGCGAAGGCCGAGAGCCTCTCGGCCATCGGCGAGGCGCTGGCGGAAAACGGCAAGGTGGTGGTCACCGGCTGCATGGGCGCCGAGCCCGAGCAGATCCGCGCGGTCCACCCGAGCGTGCTCGCCATCTCCGGTCCCCAGCAATATGAAAGCGTGCTCGCCGCCGTGCACGAGGCGGTGCCGCCGCAGCACGATCCGTTCCTGGACCTCGTGCCCGAACATGGCATCAAGCTCACCCCGCGCCATTATGCCTATCTGAAGATCTCCGAAGGCTGCAACAATCGCTGCACCTTCTGCATCATCCCCAAGCTGCGCGGCGACCTCGTGAGCCGCCCCCTCGCCGAGGTGATGCGCGAGGCCGAGCGCCTCGTTGCCGCCGGGGTGAAGGAATTGCTGGTGATCTCGCAGGACACCTCGGCCTATGGCGTCGACATCAAATATGCCGAGAGCCTGTGGCGCGACCGCGAGCGCTCCGCCCGCTTCTTCGATCTGGCCGAGGCGCTGGGCGAGCTCGGTGCCTGGGTGCGCCTGCATTATGTCTATCCCTATCCCCATGTGGACCGGGTGATGGACCTGATGGCGAGCGGCAAGGTGCTGCCCTATCTGGATATTCCCTTCCAGCATGCGAGCCCGACCGTGCTGAAGCGCATGAAGCGCCCGGCCTCGCAGGAAAAGACCCTGGCGCGCGTCCAGGCGTGGCGCGCGGCGGTGCCGGACCTGACCTTGCGCTCCACCTTCATCGTCGGTTTTCCCGGCGAGACGGAAGCGGAATTCACCGAACTTCTGGATTTCCTGAAGGAAGCCGAGCTCGATCGCGTGGGCTGCTTCAAGTTCGAGCCGGTGGCCGGTGCCCCCGCCAACGCCCTCGCCGACCCGGTGCCGGACGAGGTGAAGGCCGAGCGCTACGACCGCTTCATGAAGACCCAGCAGGCGATTTCCGCGCGCCGCCTCAAGCGCAAGGTGGGCACGCGCCAGCAGGTGATCATCGACAGCGTCGGCCCAGCGGGCGCCATCGGCCGCACCAAGGGCGATGCGCCGGAAATCGACGGGCGCGTGCACATCGCCTCGCGCCGGCCGCTGCGGGTGGGCGAAATCACCTCGGTGAAGATCGAGGCGGCGGACGCCTATGATCTGCGCGGCACCGCGGTGGGCTTCTGACGCCGGTCGCGCCTCAGGGAAAGCAGACAAAAGAAAAACGCGGCCGGCAGGTGCCGACCGCGTTCAAAATCTCGGAAATCTTAGAGCAGCGAAGGGGTTCAGCCCTCGCGGGTCAGCCCTCGTCCTCGTCATTGTGCTCGGGCGGCACGAGGCCCTGGAGGCCGGCGAGGAGCTCTTCCTCGGTCATGCGGTCGAGCACGATGTCGGTGTCGTCGCTGGAACCGACGCTGGAGGCGATCATCGGCACCGTCTCGGGTTCCGGCTCGTCCACCTCGGTGTATTTCTGCAGCGTGTGGATGAGGTCTTCC
>NCHM01000114.1 GCA_002257205.1 Rhizobiales bacterium 24-66-13
GTGTGGAAGGCGCGCGAGATGCGCAGATAGTCCCCTGCCCCCAGCGGCTGCGCGCACAAATCGGCGAACGAGAAGCGCGCCGCGCCATTGCCGGCCAGCGGCACCGGAATCAGCCGGCTGTGATTGGCGATCGCCGTCGGCCGCCCACCGTCAGGCCCGGCGATTTTCGCCCAGGCGCGATCCAGCGCCTCGTGCGCGGCGGGGCCGAGCGGCTCGTACCATACCGGCAGGCCTTCCAGCTTCTCCATGCGATAGTCGGTGCGCGCGTCGAGGTTCAGCACCTCCATCTTCTCGTCGATCATGGCGATGAAGGGCAGGAACAGCGCGCGATTGAGGCCGCCGGCATAAAGATCGTCCGGCTTCACGTTCGAGGTGGCGACCACCACCACGCCGTCGGCGAACAGCTTCTGGAACAGCCGGCCGAGGATCATGGCGTCGGCGATGTCGGTGACGTGGAATTCGTCGAAGCACAGCAGTTGCACCTGCTTGGCGAGATCGTCGGCGACCGGCTGGAGCGGGTCCGAGGTCTTGCGCTCGCCGCGCTTCTGCGCCTGGCGCTCAGCGAAGATGCGATCATGCACGTCCGCCATGAATTCGTGGAAATGCGCGCGCCGCTTGCCGCGCACCTCCACGCTCTCGAAGAACAGGTCCATGAGCATGGTCTTGCCGCGCCCGACCTCGCCGTAGACATAGAGGCCGCGCGGCGCGGTGGGGGTGCGGCGGTGGAACAGCCAGCCGAGCGCGGAGGATTTGCGGGCGAGCAGGCGGTCGCGCAGTTCCACCTCCAGACGGGCGAAGGCCTGGACCACGGCGGCCTGCGCGGGATCGGACGTGATCTCCCCCGCGCGCACCATGGCTTCATAGCGGGAAAGAACGCGCGCGCCAGCCGCCATCATGTCTCCTCCAGGGCCAGGCGTAACGCGCGGCACCGAGCGCCGCTTTAGAGCATGCGCGGCAAAATTTGAACGATTTTCGCACGTCATTTTGCAGCGCGAAAGAACCGGTGGGACGCGCGGGGACAGCGAAATGCGCGAGCCGGAGGAAACCAAGCGCGCGCTCGTGCGTTTCCTTGACAGACCGGCCCGAGCCGAGCGCGCCGCGCTCCCTCCCGGACCGACATCACATCGCAATCTGCGGGCATGCCCCGCACCGGCGCGGTTCCTCGCGAACGAGGAGGTGCGCCCGCTTGAAGGAGTTCGCCATGAACAAGTTCATCGCCACCGGCACCGCCCTCGTCGCGCTCACCCTGGCGGCCGCGTCCGGCATGTCCGCCGCCGCGCGTGCCGACGATTCCGTGAACCAAGTCAATGACAGCCAAGTGCAATTGCGCCAGATGGATTATCTGCGCGCCCATGGCGGATACATGCTGATCCAGGACCAGCAGTCGCAGTCGGTGGGCGGGCGCAATTCCACCATGATCCTGCCGGCGCCGCGCGTCTATGTGCCGGCCTATCAGTATCAGATCGAGAGCGCTCCCGTGATGGTCGTGCCGCGGGGCGGCTATGTCGTTCAATAGCCCGTTCCCGCAAAGTAGCGACCCCGCCGCCGCACGCCGCGCGGGACACCGCGGCGGGTCTCTGGACTTTTGCCGCGCGCCATGAACCTTTGCGATCCGACGACTTGAATCGCGAAGGGGTGAAGCGATGCAGGACCCGCAGGTCGGCGCGTTCGACGAGCCCGGCAGCGATGCGGCCCCGACGCTGGTCGGACGGCTCGCGCGCTGGCTGTCGGACCACGACCCCGGCGGCATTGACAGCACGCGCGCGCTGCACCTCGCCATCTCCTTCATCCTGGTCATCTGCCTCGGCTACGCAACCTCCCGCACCTTCGCGCTGAATCTCGACGTCATCTTCCCCATGGCGGGTGCGATGACGGCGCTGGTGCTGATCAATTTCACCCCCTCCGCCAGCCGCAGGGCGGAAGCCATCAGCTTTGGCAAATTGTTCGCCCTCACCATCGCCTTGCTGGTGGCCGTGGTGATCGCGGCGCCGGGAAACGCGCCGGCGAACGAATTGGCCATGAAGCTGCTGCTGGTGCCGCTCACCTGCATCGCACTCTATCTGCGGCGCTTCGGCATGGAAGGCCAGCGGATGGGCATCGCGCTCATCATCATCGCCACCGTCGCCGCCGTGCTGCACCCCACCCGTATCCAGGCCGCCTGGCTGCTGCTCGCGGCGGTGCAGGGCGGCATCGTCACCTTCCTGGTCCGCTTCACGCTCGGGCGGCCCTCGGCGCTGAAGGTCTATTCCACCTGCGTGATCGAAGCCGGCGAGACGGTTGGAGAATACCTTCGCCTGCTGGGCACCTGCGTGCGCTCCGGCGTGCGCGTGCCGCCGCCGCCGGCGGACATGCTGGAGCGGATCAAGATCCGCGTGCGCGCGGCGCTGGTGAACGCCGCCGCCGAGGACCCGCAGGCCCGCGAATATATCGAGGCGGTGCGCTCGCTGGTGTACCGGCTGCGGGTGGCGACCCAATTGCTGGGCGATTGCATTCCCGATCCGCGGGGCTCGGAGGGCGCCTGGCGTCTGCCGCTCGCCGCCTGCGCCGATCAGCTCGCCCGTCACCTGGAGCGCGGCCTCGGCCAGCCGTTCGAGGAAACCGAGCGCATGCGCAAGGCCATCGGCCGGCTGCGCGAGGCGGCGATGGCGCCCGATATCCCCGCCCAGGAGCAATTGGCGCTGCTGCGCGCTGTCACCGCCTTCGACCGGCTGTTCCTGGTGGTCAGCGATCTCTCGCGCCTGGAAAGCGTCGATACCTCCCGCTGGCATGTGGCGCCCGGCTCCGCCGCTGGCCTGATCACGCCCGGCCCGCCGCCGCCCGGCACACCCACGGCTCCGGCCGCGCCGCAGGGCATGCCGTTTTATGTCAAGGTCGCCATCCAGGGCCTAGTCGCCACCGCCATCACCACCACGCTCGACCTGGTGGTGGGGCTGGACCATGCCTATTGGGCGACCATGACGGTGATGTTCGTGCTGGGCAACAGCCTGGGCGAAACCTATGTGCGGGTGCGCTATCGCACCGTGGGAACGCTCGCCGGCGCGGTCATCGGCATCGCCTTGGTGGTGGGGCTGGACCGCAATGTCTGGCTGCTGGCCGCCGCCTGCCTGATCGCCCAGATGATCGGCCTGGTCACCCAGCGCGACCGCTACGACGTCGCCTCCGCCGCCACCGGCTTGTCGGTAATCGTGGGGCTGCACCTCGTGACCGGCCTCGGCGCAGACGGCATGGTCGCGCGCATCTATGAGACCGCCATCGGCGCCGTCATCGCGCTCGTGGTCTCGTTCGTGGTGCTGCCGGTCTATGTGGCGGACCAGATCCGCAACCAGGTGGTGGGCATGGTCAGCCAATGCCGCGCCGCCTTCGCCAATTGCTGGCCCCGCAAGGGCAGTGTTCCCGGCGAGATCGGCAATGTGACCGCCGCGCTGTCCGCCGACCTGCGGCAATTGTCGGAACGCCTGCCGCATATTGGCGCGGAAACCTCGCTCGGCCATCGCTCGGCCGGGGACGTGGTGACGCTGGTGTCCACGCTGGAAATCCTCATCACCTATCTGGCGCTGCTGGAGGATGTGGCGCACCGGCTCGACACGCTCTCGCCCCCGCCGGAGACCGTCACCATCCTGGAGGCCGCGCGCGCCCGCACGCTCGCCGCGTTCGACCAGGCACTAGGGCTGGCGACCCCGGCCGCCAATCCCGGCGCCGCGCCGGAACTCGACGCGGCGGTGTCGGTCGCGCTGGAGATGGCGACCGACCAGGGCACCCGCCGCCTCTTGCCGTTCGTGGCGGATTATCTGAGCTTTTCCGAAGCGGTGCTGCGCCCGCTCGCCGACCTGCGCGCGCTGCTCAATCCCGCCGCCGAGGCCCATGCCACAAAGCCCGTCGCCCACAAGGAGCTGGAGGCGGCTTAGGGCCGATCGACATTCAGCGCGTGGTGCATCGTCGAGGCGCCTGACGGCAGGTGCGCGCGATTGTCCTTTTTTGACCGGCCGTCATGGCCGGGCGTGTCCCGGTCACCCACGCCGGGCCGACCCACCGGTCTTGAACGGATGGCACCAACGGGGCTGCGTGGATGCACGGGTCAAGCCCGTGCATGACGATGTTCTGCTGCAAAAGCGCCGGACCACGAATGTCGATCTGTCCGAGGATCCCGCCCGCCGGATGGCGCACCCTCACGCCGCCGGCACGAAGGCGCGGAAATGCTTGGAGAGCTTCAGCCCCTGGCCCTGGTAATTGGAGCCGAGCCCTTCCCCGTACAGCGCCTTCGGCCGCTCGGACATGCGCTCATAGACCAGGCGCCCCACGGTCTGGCCGTGTTCAAGGATGAACGGCACCTCGCGCGAGCGCACTTCCAGCACCGCGCGCGCGCCGCTGCCGCCG
Source organism: Rhizobiales bacterium 24-66-13 (assembly GCA_002257205.1). Classification (GTDB taxonomy): domain Bacteria; phylum Pseudomonadota; class Alphaproteobacteria; order Rhizobiales; family Xanthobacteraceae; genus NCEH01. The sequence goes on from NCHM01000114.1 coordinate 4,375, forward strand.
GCCGCCGCATGGCCGAAGCCGGGATCGAAGAAGCCGGCATAATGCACGCGGAATTCGCCCACCAGCGGGTCGAACGGCACCATCTCGGCGGCAAACGCCGGCGGCACCTGCACCGCCTCGCGGGAGGCGAGGATGTAGAAGGCGTCGGGATCGAGCACCAGGCTGGTGCGCCCGCGCGCCCGGATCGGCTCCCAGAAATCCTCGACATCGAGCGCATTGCGGCGATCCACGTCGACAACCCCGGTGTGCCGCTTGGCGCGGAAGCCGAGAAGCCCGCCCCAGGCCTCCCCCGCCAGATCGACCCCGACCGCGATGCCGCCGCCCACCACATCGGGCTTTTCCGCATTCACCAGTTGCTCGGCGCTCTGGAGGGTCAGCAGTTCGAGATCCGACAGGCGCGAGACGCCGCGCCGGAACCGCACCTGCGACAGGCGCGAGCCGGTGCGCGCCAGGATCGGGAAGGTGCGGGGCGAGATTTCCAGGAACAGCGGCCCCTCATAGCCGGCGGGGATGGCATCGAAGGCGCGCGCGCCGTCGGTGATCACGCGGGTGAACACATCGAGCCGGCCGGTGGAGCTTTTCGGATTGGTGGCGGCCGAGACATCGGCCGGCAGCCTCAGCTTCTCGAACAATTGCACCAGATAGACGCAGCCGGTTTCGAGCACCGCGCCGTCCGCGAGGTCGAGCTTGTGGAGCGCGAGATCCTCCAGCCGCTGCTTCACGCTGGTCCCGGCGCCCGGCAGGAAGCTGGCGCGGATGCGCCATGCGGTGCGCCCGAGCCGCAAGTCCAGGCTCGCCGGCTGGATCTGATCGTCGTCGAACGCGCGCTTCGTGACGATGCCACCGGCCTCGTGCAGCGCGGCAATGGCCTGTGACGGCAAGATGCCCGGTTTAAGCTGGTCCACCTGCACTCCGCCTCCCTGTCCCGCCGTTCGGTTTAACGGACGCATCCCTTGACGCCAAGGGTGCGACGCGCTTTAACTCTTATCGATCCGTGGTGAATTTGAGCCGGCCGGCTTGCTGCCACGCTAAACAAATCGCTAAAAGGCCGGGGATCGTAAAGGGCGTCTTGGCCCTATCCTACGCGTCCTCGGCCTCATTTGAGGCTTGAAGACCTTGGCCCACATCCCCCCGGACTTCTCCACCCTCCATCCCGACACCCTGCTGGTGCAGGGCGGCACCGCCCGTTCGCCATACGGGGAAACGGCGGAAGCGCTCTATCTCACCCAGGGCTTCGTCTATGACGACGCGGAATCCTGCGAGGCGCGCTTCAAGGGCGAGGATCCCGGCTTCATCTATTCGCGCTACGGCAATCCCACCACCGCCATGTTCGAAAGCCGCATGGCCCTGCTGGAAGGCGCGCAGGCCGCCCGCGCCACCGCTTCCGGCATGGCGGCGGTGAATGCCGCGCTGATCTGCCAGCTCAAGGCCGGCGACCATGTGGTGGCCGCGCGCGCGCTGTTCGGCTCCTGCCGCTGGATCATCGAGGAATTCCTGCCGCGCTTCGGGGTTGAGACCACGCTGGTGGACGGCACCAATCTTGAGGCCTGGCAGGCGGCGGTGAAGGGCAACACCAAGGTGCTGTTCCTGGAGAGCCCCACCAACCCGACGCTGGAAATCATCGACATCGCGGCGGTGGCCAAGATCGCCCATGCCGCCGGCGCGCGGCTGGTGGTGGACAATGTGTTCGCCACCCCGCTGCTGCAGAAGCCGTTCGAGCTTGGCGCCGACGTGGTGGTCTATTCGGCCACCAAGCATATCGACGGACAGGGCCGGTGCCTCGGCGGCGTGATCCTGGCCTCGCAAGCCTTCATCACCGAGGGCCTGCAAACCTATCTGCGCCAGACCGGCCCCTCCATCTCGCCGTTCAATGCCTGGGTGCTGCTGAAGGGCATGGAGACCCTGGCGCTGCGCGTGGAGCGCCAGCAGGCGAGCGCGGCCACCATCGCCGATGCGCTCGCCACCTCCTCCAAGGTGGAAAAGGTGATCTATCCGTTCCGCGCCGACCATCCCCAGGCGGAATTGGCGCGCCGGCAGATGAAGGGCGGCGGCACGCTGACCACCTTCGTGGTGGGTGGCGGAAAAGAAGGCGCGTTCCGCTTCGCCAATGCGCTGCGGCTGATCCGCATCTCCAACAATCTCGGCGATTCCAAGAGCCTGCTGACCCATCCCGCCACTACCACCCACCAGCGCTTCACCCCCGAGGCGCGGGCCGAGATGGGGATTTCCGACGGGCTGGTGCGCCTCTCGGTCGGGCTGGAACACCCCGGCGATCTCCTCGCCGACCTCACCCAGGCGCTCGAAAAGGTGTGAGCACGCGCCGCCGGGCGGCTCCGTTGGGAGCCCGCGACTCCGGAGCGCGATGGTTCTCGCCCCGAACCCATTGCGCCGTGCCCGCATCGCGGGTTCACTGTGCGCGCACGCAGCGAAGTATAAGGGGGATCGAATGTATCGGGCGACGACGCGCCAGATCCAGGTGACGGCGACGCCGCGCTATGTGGCGGAACGCTCGGACCCGGAACACGGCAATTTCTTCTGGGCCTATACCATCGAGGTGGTGAATCTGGGCGGCGACGTGGTCCAGCTCAAGGCGCGCCATTGGGTGATCACCGATGCCCACGGCCATGTGGAGGAAGTGCGCGGCCCCGGCGTGGTGGGCGAAGAGCCGGTGCTTCCCCCCGGCGGACGATTTGAATACACCTCGGGCGTGCCACTCGCGACCGCCATGGGCATCATGAGCGGGCATTACGAGATGTTGACCGAGAAGGGCGAATCCTTCTCGGTGGAAATTCCCGCATTCTCCCTCGATACGCCGGACATGCGCCGCGTTCTCAACTGAGATGGCAGCCCCCATGCAAGCGGCCAAGGCACCCACCATCCACGCCGAAGCCGGCCAGCCGCTTGACGCCCGGCCGATCGCCGCGGCGCTCGGGGCGGTGGTGGTGACCCTCGGCGTGAGCATGCTGCTGCCCGCGCTGGTGGATTATGCGGTGCGCTCGGGCGAGCAGGACGTGTTCGTCGGCACCTCGGCCGTCACCATTTTCGTCGGAGTGCTGCTGAGCGTCATCGGGCGCGGCGCGAACTTCCGGCGGCTGGACCTGCGGCAAGCCTTCCTGCTGACCTCCTCGGTCTGGATCGTGCTGACCGCGTTCGCCGCCCTGCCCTTCATGTGGGGCAAATCCGGGCTGTCCCTGAGCCACGCCGTGTTCGAGGCCATGTCCGGCCTTACCACCACCGGCGCGACGGTGATGACCGGGCTCGACGTGCAGACGCCGGGCATCCTGCTCTGGCGGGCCTTGCTGCACTGGTTCGGCGGCGTCGGCATCGTGGTGATCGCCATCGCCGTGCTGCCCATGCTGAGCGTCGGCGGCATGCAATTGTTCCGCATGGAATCCTCCGACAAATCGGAAAAATTCCTACCGCGCGCGGGCGCCATCGCGAAGGGCCTGCTGCTGGCCTACGTCCTGCTCACCGTGGTGTGCATCGCCAGCTACAAGGTCGCCGGCCTCGACCTGTTCGACGCGGTGACGATCGGCATGTCCACCATGTCGAGCGGGGGCTTCGCCAATTCCGATTCCTCGCTGTCCGTGTTCGCGGACCCGGCGGTGGATTATGTGGCGGTGGTCTTCATGCTGCTGGCGAGCCTGCCCTTCCCGCTCTATATCCGCGCGCTTTCGGGCGATGTGACGCGGCTGTTCACCAATCCCGAGGTGCGCCTGTTCCTGGCGATCGTCGCGGTGTTCACGCTCGCCTCCTTCGCCCAGCAGACTTTCCAGGGCGTGGCCCATGGGGAGACGGCGTTTCGCGGCGCCCTGTTCACGGTTGCCTCGCTCGTCTCCACCACCGGCTTCATGGCCGTGGACTATACCAATTGGGGGCCGCTCTCCGACGCGCTGCTCCTGGTGCTGATGTTCGTGGGCGGGTGTACCGGTTCCACCTCCGGCGGGCTCAAGGCGCTGCGCCTGGCCATCACGGCAAAGGCAGTGCGCCAGCATCTCAAGCGCATTTCCTATCCCAACGGGCTGTTCCCGATCCGCTACGGCGGGGCGCCGGTGGCGGACGACATCGTCGCCTCGGTGCTCGGCTTCGTGTTCCTGTATTTCGCGACCTTCATCATCGTCGCGGCGGCGCTGAACTGCATCGGCCTCGATGTGCGCACGGCGCTTTCCGCCACCATCGCATGCCTCGCCAATGTGGGACCGGGGCTCGGCCCGATCGTCGGGCCCGCCGGCAATTATGCCAGCCTGCCGGAAAGCGCGATCGTGCTGCTCACCGCGGCCATGCTGCTCGGCCGGCTTGAAATCCTCACCGTGCTGGTGCTGCTGCTGCCGCGCTTCTGGGTGCGCTGAGCGCGCAGCCGGAGCGCCGCTTGGCGCCCGGCCCGCTCAGGGCGCGACGTCGTCCGAGGCGGGACCGCCAGGTGTTGGGTCAGCGGTGGGCGCGTCGTCCGCCAGCACCTCTTCCGCACGGAACCCGTAGGCACGGCCGCAGAATTCGCATGTGACCGAGATCCCGCCATCCTCCTGCACCATGCCGGCGCGCTCCTCGCGGCTGAACGAGGACAGCACGCCAAACACCCGCGTGCGCGAACAGGTGCAATGGGCGAGGATGGGCTGGGGCTCGAACACCCGCACGCCGCGTTCATGGAACAGGCGATAGAGCAGCGCCTCGCTGGGCAGGGCCTGGTCCAGCAATTCCACATCTTCCAGCGTGCCCACCAGCGACTGGGCTTCCATCCAGGCATCGTCGAGCGGCACATCTGGCTGTTCCACGCCCTCGGGCGCGTCGCCGGGATGCAGGTCCGCCTGCGCCGCCCGGCCCGCCTCGGCGGGCAGGAATTGCGCCAGCAGGCCGCCGGCACGCCACGCGGAGGGCTCCCCGCCCGGCCGCATCTCCTCGCCCACGGCGAGCCGCACGCGGGTCGGAATCTGCTCGGACTGCTGGAAATATTGATGGGCCGCCGCCTCCAGCCCGTCACCCTCCAGGGCGACGACCCCCTGGTAGCGATTGGCGGAGAGGCCCGGATCGATGGTCATGGCGAGATGGCCGCGCCCGATCAGCAGCGCCGGCGCGGCGGCATTGCTGGCCTCCGCCTGCGCCACCGCCTCGGCATCGAAGCGGGCATAGGCGCGCACCTTGTCGGGGCTGACGAAATCCACCACCACCATGTCCACCGGACCGTCGGTCTGGGTCTGGAGGATGAAGCGGCCCTCGAATTTCAGCGAGGACCCCAGCAGGACGGTCA
>NCHM01000741.1 GCA_002257205.1 Rhizobiales bacterium 24-66-13
GGAGAGCAGGCTTTCCAGCGTGCCGCGCTCCACCTCGCGCGTCACCGAAAGGGCGGTGAAGATCAGCATGGTCATGGTGAGGATGGTGCCGAGCAGGCCAGGCACGATGTTGAGCTGGGAGGTGCCGGCGGGATTGTACCGCCGGTGCTGGACGATCTCGAACGGCATCGCCCCGGCCGCGTCCACGTACCGGATCTGCTTGAGCGCCGTGCCGACGATGCCGGCGAGCGCGCCCAGCGCATTGCCTGCCGCCACGGGATCGGTGGCGTCCGCCGCCACCAGAAGCTGGGGATCTTCCCCGCGCCGCAGCGCCCGTTCGAAGCCGGCGGGAATCTCCACCAGGAACAGCACCTCCCCGCCGCGCACCATGTGCTCGGCCTCCGCCTCGCTGCGCGCCTCGCGGGTGAATGCGAAGAAGGCGGTGTTGCGCAGCGCGGCCAGGATCGCCCGCGTCACCTCGTTGTTCTCGTGGCTGAACACGGCGGTCGGCAGATGGCGCGGGGTGGTGTTGATGGCATAGCCGAACAGCACCAATTGCAGCAGCGGGATCATGATCATGGTCGCGAACGTCACCCGGTCGCGCCGCAACTGGATGAATTCCTTGCGCACCATGGCCGAGACGCGGCGAGCGAAGCCGGGAATGCCGATCATCGCAGCGTGTCCTTCGACCGGCTCATGAGGTCGATGAACACATCTTCCAGGGTCGGGGAATCCTGCTGGAAAGAAAGATCCGGCCGCGTGCGATAGGGCGCGAGCGCGGCGTCGAGCGCGTTCAGGTCGCGCCCGGAAATGTGCAGGCGGTTGCCGAACGGCGCCACCATGTCCACCCCGGCGGTGGATTCAAGCTCGCGCGCCAGCACCGCCATGGTGCGCCCGGGATCGGCGCCGGCCACCGCCTCCACGGTATAAGTGGAGAGGCCGGAGGCGGCGATCACGTCCGGCACGCGCCCTTCCGCCAGCAGATGGCCATAGGCGATGTATGCGATTTCGTGGCAGCGCTCGGCTTCGTCCATATAATGGGTGGAGACCAGCACGGTCAGCCCGTCGGCGGCGAGCGCATGGATCTGCGACCAGAATTCCCGCCGCGCCTGGGGATCGACGCCGGCGGTGGGCTCGTCCAGCAGCAGCAGTTCGGG
>NCHM01000115.1 GCA_002257205.1 Rhizobiales bacterium 24-66-13
CCACCACGTCGATCCGCCCGTATTCCGCCAGCACGGCGGCGATCAGCGCGTGGCACTGGTCCGGGTCGGCGACGTCGCAGGCAAAGCCGCGATGCGCCGGACCGATGCCGGCCGCGGCGGCCTCAGTGGCGATGGCGTCGAGATCGACGATCACCACCTTGGCGCCTTCATCGGCGAACCGCTTTGCCGTGGCGCGGCCGATCCCGCGTTCGGAGGCCGCCCCCGTTATGATCGCGATCTTGCCTTCGAGCAGCATGAAACACACTCCATTTGGGTGGCGGCGCCGTCAGTCGGCGGTCCAGCCGCCGTCGATCACGAGGGACGAACCGGTCATCAGCGAGGAGGCGTCGGAGGCGAGGAACACCACCGCGCCAATCAGGTCTTCCACCTTGCCGATGCGGCCGAGCTTGATCTTTTTCAACACGTCGTCGCGGAATGCGGGATTGCTGAGGAAGGTGCCGGCCAGCGGGGTCTCGATGAAGGTCGGGCACAAAGTGTTGACGCGGATGCCATAGGGCGCGAGATCGACCGCCATGGCCTTGGTCATGCCCTCCATTGCCCATTTCGAGGCGCAATAGACCGTGCGCGTCGCCGCGCCCACATGGCCCATCTGCGAGGACATGTTGATGATCGAGCCGCCGCGCCCGGCCGCCACCATGCCGCGCGCCACCGCCTGCGCCACGAAATAGGCGGCGCGCACGTTCAGCCCCATGATGAGGTCGAAATCCTCCACCGGCACGTCGAGGAACGGCTTGGTGCGGTTGGTGCCGGCGTTGTTCACCAGGATGTCGTAGGGCGCGCGTCCCTCCAGCGCGGCGGGGATGGTCTCCACCGCGCTCACGTCCAGGGTCAGCGTATCGGCCGATCCGCCGTCGCGGATGATCTCGTCCGCCGCCGCGCTGATCTCGTCCGCCGAGCGGGCGGCGAGGGTGACATGGGCCCCCATGGCCGCGAGCGTGCGGGCCGAGGCGAGGCCGATGCCGCGTCCGGCGCCGCTGATGAGGGCGCGCTTGCCGGAAAGATTGAAGGCGGGGACATATCCGCCCGCTGCGCTGTCGGTCGTGTTCATGCCCGCCCCCTATTCCGCGGCCGTGGCGTAGGGGATGTTGCGCCCGCCATAGCGGCGCACGCGGATGTTGGCCTGCTCGGCATGGCCGGCGAAGCCCTCCAGCATGCAGAGGCGCGAGCAATATTCCCCGATCATCGCCGAGGCGGCGTCGGTGGTGACGCGCTGGTAGGTGACGGTCTTGATGAACTTGCCCACCCACAGGCCGCCGGTGTAGCGGGCCGCGCCGAGCGTCGGCAGGGTGTGGTTGGTGCCGATCACCTTGTCGCCGAACGCCACATTGGTGCGCGGGCCGAGGAACAGGGCGCCGTAATTGCGCATGTTGTTCAGGAAATAATCCGGGTCGCGGGTCATCACCTGCACGTGCTCGGAGGCGATGCGGTCGGCCTCGCGGACCATTTCCTCATAATCGTCGCACACGATCACCGCGCCATAATCGGCCCAGGACTTCGCGGCGATCTCGGCGGTGGGCAGGATGGTCAGCAGGCGCTCCACCTCGGCCATGGTCTCGCGCGCCAGCTTCTCGGAATTGGTGAGGAGGATGGCGGGGGAATTCGGCCCGTGCTCGGCCTGGCCGAGCAAATCGGTGGCACACATTTCCGCGTCCACGCTCTCGTCGGCGATAACGAGCGTTTCCGTGGGGCCGGCGAACAGATCGATGCCCACGCGGCCGAACAACTGGCGCTTCGCCTCCGCCACGAAGGCGTTGCCGGGACCCACCAGCATGTCCACCGGGGAAATGGTCTGGGTGCCGATGGCCATGGCGCCGACCGCCTGCACGCCGCCCAGGCAATAGATCACGTCCGCGCCGGCGAGATGCTGGGCCGCGACGATGGCCGGGGCCGGCTTGCCGTGGAACGGTGGGGCGCAGGTGACGATATTGGGCACGCCCGCCACCTTCGCCGTGACCACCGACATGTGGGCCGAGGCCAAGAGCGGATATTTGCCGCCCGGCACATAGCAGCCGACCGAATTCACCGGAATGTTCTTATGGCCGAGCACCACGCCCGGCAGGGTCTCGACTTCGATGTCCTGGAGCGCGGCGCGCTGGTGCTGGGCGAAATTGCGCACCTGTTCCTGGGCGAACTTGATGTCCTCGATATCGCGCGCCGAGAGCTCGCTCAGGCAGTCGCGGATCTCGCGGTCGGTGAGGCGATAATCCGCGCGGTCCCAGCCGTCGAACTTCACCGAAAGCGCGCGCACCGCTTCGTCGCCGCGCGCTTCGATGTCGGCGAGAATGCCTTCCACCACGGCGCGCACCTTGGCCTGGTCGGCGGCCTTGTCGGCGCTCTGGCGCCCTTCCTTGAGTATCCGCATGGTCTGCTCCCGCCACCTTGGGTGGCCTGTTGGTGTGTGAAGAGGCTGCGGCTCAGGCCGCGTCGCGCGTCTTGGGCGGCGCCGGCTCGACGCCGGCCCAATCCTCGATCACCGTGGAAATGCGCGAGCAATCGTCCTTGCCCATGCCCTGGCTCATGAAGAACTGCCACATCTGCCGCACCGAGGCGCCGAGCCACATGGGCACGCCGGCCCGGTCCGCCTCTTCCAGGCACAGCACCACGTCCTTGTGCATGAGCTCGGTGCGGAAATTCTGATTGTAGGTGCGCGGCACCACGAAGTTCGGATAGGCGACTTCCGACACCCAGGAGCGGCCGGAACCGGCATTGATCACCTGGAACAGCAACTCGGGATCAATCCCGCCCTTCTCCGCGAACGCCATCGCCTCGCCCACCGCGATCATGTTGGTGGCGGTGAGGATGTTGTTCGCGAGCTTCACGGTCTGCGCCTGGCCGACCTCGGCGCTGATCTCCACCACCGCGCGGGCGAAGCTGTCGAAGAACGGGCGGGCCTTTTCCACCGTCTCCTTCGGTCCGGCGGTCATCACCGCCAGCGTGCCGTTCACCACGCCGATCGGCCCGCCGCTCACCGGCGCGTCGAGGGTGGCGATGCCGCTCTTGCCGAGCACCTCCGCCACATGGCGGATCATGGTCGGGCCGATGGTGGACATATCCACGTAATGGCGCAGAGCGCTGCCCTCGCAGAGCCCGTTCTCGCCCAGTGCCACATGCTCCACGATGGCCGGGGTGGGCAGGGACGAGAACACGATCTCCGCAACGTCCGCCACCGCGCGCGGGCTGGTGGCGGCGGTGGCGCCGAGCGCGACGGCGCGGTCCACGGCGCCCTGGTCGAGGTCATAGACATGGACGGCGAGGCTCTTGCCGCGCGCGCGCTCCACCATGGCCGCGCCCATGGCGCCGAGGCCGACGAAGCCGTAGGTCTGCGGAAGGTTCGAAGTGCTGGAAGACATCGCTGGTTTTCCTTATGCTAGGCCTGCCGTCACGCCGGAGCGTGGCGCGGCTGCGCATCGTGGTCGTAGAGTTCGAGAATGGCCGAGGTGTCCCGCTCGCTGCCGCCGAGGGCGACATAGCGGTCGTAGAGCCGCAGGGCTTCATCCATCATGGGGGTGGGCGCGCCGGCGGTGTCCGCCAGCTCCTTCACCATGTGCATGTCCTTGACGAGCTGGCGGGTATAGGCGCGCGGGCGGAAATCCCGTTCGGCGAAGCGCGGGAAGATCTGCCGGAGTAATTCCCCGTCCGCATGGCCGCCGCTGACGCAGGCCGGGATGCTTGCCACATCGATGCCCGCCTGCTCGGCGAGCTTGGCCCCCTCGGCCAGCACCACATAAAGGCACGACACCATCAATTGGCTGACCATCTTGGCGGTGAGCCCGGCGCCGGTGGGCCCGACATGGGTAAAGGCCGAGGAAATATCCGTGAACAGCGGCGCGAGACGCTCCATCTCGTCCGCCGGGCCACCCGCCATCACGGCGAGCTTTCCATCCGCCGAGGCGGGCGGGCCGCCGGAGACGGGCGCGTCGATCCAGGCGCAGCCGGTCCGCGCGACAAGGCGCGCGGCGAAGGCGCGGCAGCGCTCCACCTCGATGGTGGAGAAATCCACCAGCACCTGCGGCGGGCGCATGACCTGAGCAACGCCATCCGGGCCGAACACCGCCTGCTCGACCGCAGCCGGGGTCGGCAGATTGAGCAGCACCGCATTCGCGCCGGACACCGCGTCCGCGGGATCGAGCGCCGGCCTTGCGCCGGCTGCGACGGCCTGTGCGAGGCGGTCGGCGCTGACGTCATAGGCGCGCACGGTGTGCCCGCGCGCCACGAGACGCGCAGCCATGGGGCCGCCCATCAGGCCCACGCCGATATAGGCGAGTGTGAGCCTAGTCGATGGCATAGAAGCGGGCCGCATTGTCGTGGAACAGCTTGGTGCGCTCTTCCAGGGTGAGGCTGGAGGTGATGGTTTTGTAGCCGCTGAAGATCGTATCGAGATCGCCGCAGACACTATCGACGGGGAAATTGCTGCCGAACATGCAGCGATCCACGCCGAAAAAGTCGATGATCGAGAGCACGATGTCGCGATTGTTGTCCACCGTCCAGGGAATGCCCGGCAGGCCGATGCCGGAGATCTTCACCGCCGCGTTCGGGCATTTGGCGAAGGCGCGCATGGCGGCCTTCCAGCCGGCGATGCCGTTTTCGCTGCGGTCCGCCGGCAGGCCGGAATGCAGCAGGATGATCTGCGTATCGGGAAAGGCGCGGGCGAGGTCCGCGGCATCGTCCAGGTGCCACCAATGGGTCTGGAGGTCGAACCGCAGGCCGTTCGGCTTCAACTGCGCGAAGCCCTTGCGCCACACCTTGTCCATCATGGTGCTCTGCACCGAGGTGCCGGGCGTCTTGCTGCCTTGGGGCTTGTGGCGCACGCCGCGCACGAACGGGAAGGCCGCGAGGCGTTCCAGCACTTCGGCGACGTTGGGCTGGTCCATCCAGGCCTGTCCGACGGCGACGTTCGGCCACCCGGTCTGCTTGCGCATCTCGGCGATGAAGGCCATCTCGCCGATGGGATCGGTGGGGTCCCATTCCGCCTCGATATAGACGGTCTTCACCACCTGGTGGTCCTTGGCGTCCTTCTTATAGTCTTCGGGATAATATTTGCGGCAGATGGCGGAATAATCACCATAACGGAACGGAATCAGCGGCTTTTCGCACAGCCAGGGATAATTCTGGGTGGTCGGATCCCAGAAATGGACATGCGCGTCTACCATCGGGAAAGACACCACGACAACAACCTCCCTTATTCTTCGTCGCTCGATGTCCGCTCAGGCGGAGGCGGCGGCGCTTGATGTCACAACGGGGGCAGGGGCGGCCCTGCCGGAAGCAAGGCTCGCGGCCAGCAGCAGCGTCGCGCGCATGGCACCGGGATGGGCCTTGCCCGCGCCGGCAATGTCGTAGGCGGTGCCATGGGCCGGCGTGCAGATGGGGAAGGGGAAGCCGCCGAAAAGGACCACGCCCTTCTCGAAATTCATCAGCTTCATCGCGATCTGACCCTGGTCGTGATACATGGTCAGCACGGAATTGAAGTCGCCACGGGTGGCGCGCACGAACACCGTGTCCGGCGAGAACGGCCCGTCGCAATCGATCCCGCGCGCGCGGCCCTCGGCCACGGCGGGGGCGATCACCTCGATTTCCTCGCGGCCGAAATTGCCATTGTCGCCGGCATGGGGATTGAGCCCCGCCACCGCGATCTTCGGATGGGCGACGCCGCCAGCGCGCATGATGCGGTCGGTCATCACCAGCCGCCCCAGCACCGCCTCGCGGGTGATGAGCGGGGCCACCTGTGACAGCGGCACATGGGAGGTGACGCGCCCGGTCCAGATGTCGGCGACGTTGAATTCGGCGACGCCGGTGCCCGCGCCGAGGATCTCCGAAATGAAGACGATCTCGTCCTGATACGGGGGATAGGCGAGGCGCATCGCGTATTTGTTGAAGGGCGTGAAGCTCAGCGCTTCCAGCACGCCCTCTTTGGCGAGGCGGATGCCGGTGCGGAAATTCTCCAGCGCGAAGGCACCGCCCGCGCGCGTCGGTTCGCCGAGCGCGAGGTGGGACAGATCGGCCGCGTCGCCGACCTCAACCATCACATGGCGGCCTTCGGCCAGGATCGCGTCGCGGGAGAGGCTTGCGAGCGGCAGGTCGGGCAGATCGAGGCTGAGGCCGCAGGTGGCGGCGCCGGCCTCCAGCATCCGCCGGTTGCCGAGAACAACCAGCTGCATGACAGCGCTGATCGCCGGGTCGGCGAGCATTCTGGCGGCAAGCTCGGCACCGATGCCGCCCGGATCGCCCATGGCGAGACCCATGACACACCGATCCCGCCCGCTGATGGCGGTGGAAAATCCCATGCTCGGCTCCTCCCAAGGGGCGATCTGTCGCCGCCCTCTCAAAGTGCATACAGTGTTCTGCACGCAGTGGGCAGCCGCTTGCAAGCATTTTTTTTTGCGCTAGACACGAGAGGGAACAACTTCGAGTTTGCCGTGACCTTGCTCCGTGGGCCGACCGCCGCCGTGGATTATCAGGAGGTGCCGATTCAGCAGCGCACGCTGCATGATGAAGTCGCCATGCGTATTCGCGACATGATCGTGGAAGGGCGCCTCGATCCCGGAAGCAGGATCAATGAAGTTCAGCTGGGAAGATCGCTCGGCGTCTCGCGCACACCGTTGCGCGAGGCATTGAAGACGCTTGCCAGCGAAGGATTGGTGGATCTGGTGCGCAACAAGGGCGCCATCATCCGCAAGTTCGCCCTGGTCGAGACCATCGACATGATGCGCGCGCTGGGCGCGATCGAGCAAACGTGCGCCCGTATGGCGTGCGAAATCGCCAGCGACGAAGAGATCGCCTACTTCCGCGTCACCCATGACGAGATGGTCGCCGAGTATGAGGCGCGCAATCGCCTCGCTTATTTCAAGCTGAACCAGCAGCTCCACCAATTATTGGTGGATATGTCCCACAACGAGACGCTCGCGCGCTTTCACCGCACCGTGCAGGAGCGCCTGCGGCGGGTGCGCTTCATCGGCAACGACAGGCCGAAGATCTGGACCGAGGCGGTCAAGCAGCACATCGAGATCACGGCTGCATTGGAAGCGCGGGACAAGGAAAGATTGCATCTGGTGTTGGAGCGTCATCTCGACTTGACGCTCCGCCGGCTTCAGGACGTCTCGCAGGAGAGCGAGCTTTAGAGTGTTTGCAAGCGAAGTGGACGCCAGTTCGCGTAAAGAAAATGCGACAACTCAATAAGTTTAAGTATTTCATCGTTGCGTGAAACGATGAAATACTTCCGCGCGCGCCGCCGGTTCAGTCCAGCAGGGCCTTGTCCGGGCCGAAGAAGGGATGCGGCCCGGCGTAGGTTCCGATGAAACTCACATGGGTCACGAGCCGTCCGCCGGCGAAGCGGTGCAGGTGCAGGGCCGGCGGTTCCAGGTGGAACGTGGGCGGGGCGGCGGGGTCGAGATCGAGACTCACCGCATGGGCCGCCGAGGGGCCGATGGAGGCCGGCACCCCGGCGAAGCGGGTGAAGATCGTGCGATGCACATGGCCGCACACCACCGCAAGCACATGGGAATGGCGCGCCACAACCGCCTCCAGCGCGTCCCCGTCGCGCAAATTCTGCACGTCCATATGGCGGATGCCGGTGAGAAACGGCGGATGGTGGAGCGCGATCAAGGTCGGCCGGTCCGGAGCCGCCGCGAGGGTCTCGTCCAGCCAGGCGAGGGTCGCCGCGCCGAGTTCGCCGTGGGACGCGCCGGCCACGGACGAATCCAGCATCACGAGGCGGACGGGAAAGTCCTCCACCACATAATTCAGCTTGCCCGCCTGCCCCCGCGCCGCGATCTGCGGGAACGCCGCCGCAAGGCCCGCCGTGCTGTCGTGATTGCCGGGGATAGGCAGCAGCGGCATGGGCAGCGCGTCGGTGAGCGCGCGGAAGCGGGCGTATTCGTCCGGCCGGTCGAAATCGGTAAGGTCGCCCGTCACCAGCAGTACGTCGGGGCGCGGCGCGAGCGCCATGAGATGGTCCACCGCCCGTTCCAGATGGGCGGCGGTGTCCACCACCCCATAGGCCAGCGTGCCGGAGGGGCGGATATGGGTATCGGTCATCTGGGCAATCAGCATGAGGTCACACCGGAGCGAGGCGGGAAGGATCGATGGCGAGGCCCACGCGCGCACCAAGCGTCAGGGGTTCCTCGGGGGCGGTTTCCACGATGATGCGGCTGTCGTCGGGCGCGGCGAGCAGCACGCGCTGGCGCGCGCCGAGGAAATGCACCTGGGCGATGGTGAAGTGAAGCCCGGTCTCTTCCGGGCGGCAGACGCGCGCCACTTCCGGGCGGAAGGCCAGCGCCGCCTTTGCCGCGTCCGCCCCGGCATGGGGCAGGAAACCGGCGGCGGTCTCGAAGCGGCCGTCGCGGATCGTCCCTTCCAGGCGGTTGGTGGTGCCCACGAAGGCCGCCACGAAGGCGTCGGCGGGCTTGAAATAAATCTCGCGCGGCGTGCCGATCTGAGCGATGGCGCCCTGGCGCATCACCACGATGCGGTCGCCCAACGCCAGCGCTTCCGCCTGGTCGTGGGTGACATAGATGGCGGTGATGGCGAGCGAGCGCAAAAGCGCGTCGATCTCAGTGCGCAGATGCTCGCGCAAGGCGGCGTCCAGCGCCGTCAAAGGCTCGTCCAGAAGGATCGCGCGGGGCCGCACGGCGAGCGCACGGGCGAGCGCGACGCGCTGGCGCTGGCCGCCGGAGAGTTGGTCGATGCGGCGGGTGGCGAGGGCGTCGATGCGCATCATCTCCAGCACCTCGGCGGCGCGCTTGAGCCGCTCCGCTTTGGCGACGCCGCGCACGCGCAGGCCGTAGGAGACGTTCTCCACCACATTCATGTTGGGGAACAAAGCATAGGATTGAAACACCATGCCCACATTGCGCTTCTCGATGGGCAGAGCGGTCACGTCCGCGCCGTCGAAGGTGACCGTGCCGCCCGCGTCGGGCGCCTCCAGCCCGGCGATGATACGCAAGGTCGTCGTCTTGCCGCAGCCCGAGGGGCCGAGCAGCACCAGGGTTTCGCCGCTCGCGATGGAAAGGTCTAGTGGCTCCAGCGCGCGGGTGCCGTCGGCGAAGGTTTTCGCGCAGCGCGCCAGAGTGATGGCGGCGCCCTGCATCGCGAGCGCCGGGGCGGGGAGGGGAGATTGGCTCACGGGCGGGTCTTCCGGTCCATGGCCCGGCGCTCGCCGCCGACGAACTGGATGGCGAGCAGCAGGGGCACGATCATGATGAAGAAGACGAGCGTATAGGCGCTCGCGATTTCGAGCCGCATCGAGGCATAGCTGTCGGCCAGCCCCACGGGCAAAGTGGCGGTGAGCGGGGTGTGCAGCATCCAGGTGAGGTTGAATTCGCCGATGGAGAGCGTCACCACCATCAGCGCGCCGGCAAGGATGCCAGGGCGGGCATTGGGCACCACCACCTGGATGAAACGCTGCCAGGGCGAGGCGCCCAGGCTCGCCGCCCCTTCCTCCAGCGTGCGCACGTCCACCGCCGCGAGCACCGCCATCACCGCGCGCAGCATGAAGGGCAAGGTGTAGAGCACATGCCCCACCAGGATGAAGGCATCGCTAGGATGAAGGCATCGCTGGCGCGGAACGCGCGGATGCCGCCATAGGCGAGGATCAGCGCCAGGGCGAGCGCAAGGCCGGGAATGGCGACGGGCAGGGTCACGATCTCCTCCACCAGGCGCGAGAAGCGGCCCGGCTTCCTCACCAGCGCCCAGGCGGCGGGCACGCCAATCAGCAAGGTCACGGCGAGCGTACCGAGCGCGATCAGGATTGAACGGAAGATCGTGGGCGCATAAAGCCCCCACACCTGCGCCACCCATTCCAGGGTGAGGCCGGAGCGCACCCCCTGGAAATAATTGACTGTAAGGCCTGCAAGTATGCTTGTGAGGGCCGGTACAACCAGAAAAGCGGCCGCAAGCAGCGTCACAAGCAGTTGGAAGCCGAAGACGAGAGGGTTCGCGCGCATGCTCCTCACCCCGCCGCCGCGACGCCGGCACCGGCGAAATTGCGGGTCGCCGCGAGCACACCCCAGGTGATCAGCCCGAGCGCCAGCGACAAGGCGCAGGCGCTGGAGAAGTTCGCCGCCAGGGTGAATTCGGTATAGATCGTCATGGCCAGCACATCGATGCGGGTGGCGAGCGTGAACGCGGTGCCGAAGGCGCCCATGGCGGTGGCAAACGCGATGGCGCCGCAAGCCATCAGCGCCGGCGCGAGCCCCGGCAGGATCACGTCCCGCAGCACCTCGAACCGCCCCGCGCCCAGCGAGCGCGCGGCCTCCGAGAGCGCCGGATCGAGCTTTTCCGCCGCCGCCATCAGCGTCACCAGCACGCGCGGCAGGGAGAAATAGACATAGCCCGCGAATAGCCCGGCCATGGAATAGGCAAACACCCATTTGCCGAGCCCCAGGCTCTGCGTGAGGCCGCCGAGCAATCCTTGCCGGCCAGCCAGCAGGATGATCATGAAGCCGACCACGACGCCCGGAAAGGCGAGCGGCAGGGTGAGCATGGAAACAAGGAAAGCGCGGCCGAAAAAGCGGTTCCGCGCCAGAAACAGCGCCACCACCGTGCCGATGGCGAGCGTCGCCAGGGTCACGCCGGCGGAGAGCGCGAGGGTGGCGATGAGGGTCGCGAAATGGCGGGGATTGGTGAGGATGACGAAATATTCCGCGATCCCGTTCGGCCCCGCGCCTGCCACCGCCACCACCCGCACCAGCGGCAGCAGGAAGAAGGCGAGCACGAACACGCCGAGCGGCAGCAGCAGGATATTGGCCAGTCGATCGGCGCTGTTCATGGCTTTCCAAGGTCTCGGTTTATGGGTGATCCCTCTCCCCACCGGGGAGAGGGCTGGGGTGAGGGGGCAGCGCTTGTTCTTGGGCGCCGGCCCCTCACCCGCCCGCTGCGCGGTCGACCTCTCCCCGTGGGGGAGAGGTGATGCGCAAAGCGGCGTCGACACGTCCAGACGGGGACACCACCTTGCCGCGTGCGCTTTGCCCCCTCTCCCCACCGGGGAGAGGGCTGGGATGAGGGGGCAGCGCTCGTTCTTGGGCGCCGGCGCCTCCCCCGCCCGCTGAGCGGTCGACCTCTCCCCGTCGGGGAGAGGTGATGTGCTTGCAAGGTGCGATGACGCATCGGGACAAAGCCTTACGGCGTGCACCTTGCTCCCCCTCTCCCCGACGGGGAGAGGGTTGGGGTGAGGGGCGCAGCTCTCGCGGCGTACTCCCTGCACGCCGGGGGATGTCGCTTGCCCCCTCCCAACCCTCCCCCGCAAGCGGGAGAGGGCTTTGCGGGCTATTTCACCTCGGCGAGATACTTGTCGGCGAAGCCCTTCTGCACGGTCTCCATCTTGCCGTAGTCCACCGGCTTGGCGCGGGCATAATCGGCGGCGGGCAGGAAGCGGTCGGCGACCTCCTTCGGCAGCGGCACGTCGCGCACCGGGCGCAGATAGGCGGCGGCCCACATGGCCTGTCCCTTGTCGGACAGCACATAGTCCAGCACCTTCTTGGCCGCTTCGGGATGCGGGTCGTTCTTCACCATGGTCATCACATAAGGAACGACGATCGAGCCCTCGCAGGGGATGACGAAGGCGAAATTGCCCTTCTCGCTGTATTTGGCGCGATAGGCGTTGAAGTCGTAGTCGAACAGGATCGGGATCTCGCCGGAGACCACGCGGGCATAGGAGGTCTGCTTCGGCACGATCGGCTGGTTGGCGGCGAGCTTCTTGAAGAAGTCGAGGCCGGGATTGAAATTGTCCAGTGAGCCGCCGAGCGCGTTGTTCACCGCCACCGCGCCCACATAGCCGACGAACGCGCTGGAGGGGTCGAGATAGCCGACCATGCCCTTGTATTCGGGCTTCAGCAGGTCCGACCAGCAGGCCGGCACCGGCGCGCCGCCCAGCGCGTCCTTGTTCACGAACAGGCCGAGCGTGCCGGAATGGATGGTGAACCAATGGCCCTCGGGATCCTTCAGGCCGGCCGGGATCTGCGAGAAATTCTTCGGCTCATAGGCCTGGGTGACGCCGGCATCCTTGGCCTTGATGCCGAAGGTGACGCCGAGATAGGCGACATCCGCCACGGGGCTCGCCTTTTCGGCGATCATCTGGGCCAAAGACTGGCCGGAATTCTTGTTGTCGGGCGGCACCTCGACACCGGTGTCGGCCTTGATGGCCTTGAGCATGCTGCCCCAATCGGCCCATTCGGTGGGGCAATTGTAGCAGATGGCATCCGCCGCCTTGGCGGGTGCGAGGGTGGCGGGCAGCAGGGCGGCCGCGAGCAGCGGCACGGCGAGCAGGGACTTCAGGGCTGAGAAATTCATGCCTTGGTCTTTCATGTGGTCGCACGAAGGGGTGCCCGGCCAGGGAGCCGGACGGGTCGGGAACGCGGTACGAAAGGCGGGCCTCAGGCGGCCGGGGCGCACGATCCGCCTGCGGGCGGACCGGGGAGAGGGGAGGCGGCGCCGGGGTCCGGCGGCGCGGCGGCGAGGGTGCCGGTGAGGCGCAGATGATAGGGCAGGTGCTCCACCGCCCGTCCCGTCGCGCCCTCGAACATGTCGAACAGCCGCTCGATGGCGCGTGCGCCCATGAGGCGGGTCGGCTGGTCCACGGTGGAGAGTTCCGGCGTCACGAGCCGGCCGATGGCGATGCCGTCGAACCCGGCCACCGACATGTCGCCGGGGACTGAAAGCCCCATGGCGCGCACGGCGGCGATGATGGAGAGCGCCAGCAGATCGTTGGAGCAGATCATGGCGGTGGGCCGCGCCCGCGCCCCGAACAGGCTTTCCAGCGCCGCGCGATGGGCCGGGGCGTCGGCGATATAGTCCAGTTCCAGCACCGGCTCGGGCGAAAGGCCTGCCGCGCCCATGGCGGCGAGATAGCCCTGGTGGCGCAGCCGCGAGCGATCGGACGAGGAGAAGCGCCCGGCGATGAACAGGATGCGCCTGTGCCCGTGCGCGATCAGCGCCTCGGTGAGCGCGCGGGTGGCGCCGGCATTGTCCACCGTCACGGCCGGGCGGGGAATGCGCTGCGGCTCGTTATAGACCAGCACATAGGGGATGCCCTCGGCATCCAGCATGTCGAGGGTGGGATTGGAGTCGGGGTCCGCAACCGTGAGCACGAGCCCGGCCACGCTCTGGGCCACCAGCGTATCCACCACCGCGCGTTCGCGGGCGGGGTCATAATCGGTGGCGGTCACCAGCAGGGCATGGCCGCGCACGCGCGCTTCCGCCTCGATGCCGGCGACCGAGCTGGCAAACACGGGATTGGTCAGGCTCGGGATCACCACGCCGACGGTGCGGGTGCGCAGGGTCTTTAGCGAACGGCCGATCTCACTCGGCCGAAACTCCAGTTCGGCGATGGCTGCCCGCACGCGCGCTTCTGCATCGGCGCTTGCCCGCGCCGTGCCATTGATGACGCGGCTGACAGTGGCGATGGAGCAGCCGGCGCGCTCGGCGACGGTGCGGATGGTAACGGCGCGTGCCAAGGCGGCTCCCCGAATTGAGTATGTAACCGTTTACACGGTTCTCCTAGGGCCGCGATGTTACAGCCGTATGACGCGGCGGCCGCGCATGGTCGGCACGGCGGGCGATGGGAAAGGGAGGCGGCGCGCAGCACGGTTGGGCCGGCTGTGCCGTCCCGCCGGCAAATCCGCTTCAACCCGCTTTTCGGGGGCGAAAAGCGGCCCCGACATTTCGGCGCGGCGAAGGTTCACGGAAACTTAGCGATAAGCGCCGAACTCAACGAGAACATATTGCGAACATCGAACAAAACAGGTACGAATTTGGAATAGTGAATAATCCTTGCGCGCGGCGGAGAGCACAGCGATGACTCAGTCCACACTCAGACTCGTCGAAGGTTCCTCCATGGATAAGACGAAAGCGCTCGACGCCGCGCTCTCACAGATCGAGCGGCATTTCGGCAAGGGCTCGATCATGCGGCTCGGCAAGAGCGGCAAAGCCATTGAAATTGAAAGCATTCCTTCCGGGTCGCTGGGGCTGGACATCGCGCTGGGCATCGGTGGCCTGCCGCGCGGACGGGTGGTCGAGATCTTCGGCCCCGAATCGTCCGGCAAGACCACGCTGGCCCTGCATACCGTTGCAGAAGCTCAGAAAAAGGGCGGCGTCTGCGCCTTCATCGACGCCGAGCATGCGCTCGATCCCATCTATGCTCGCAAGCTCGGCGTGAATCTGGACGATCTCCTTATTTCCCAGCCGGATGCGGGCGAACAAGCGCTCGAGATCTGCGACACGCTGGTGCGCTCCGGCGCGGTGGACGTGCTGGTGATCGATTCGGTTGCCGCCCTCACCCCGCGCGCCGAACTGGACGGCGAGATGGGCGACAGCCAGCCCGGCATGCAGGCGCGCCTGATGAGCCAGGCCCTGCGCAAGCTGACGGCGTCCATATCCAAGTCGAACACCATGGTGATCTTCATCAACCAGATCCGCATGAAGATCGGCGTGATGTATGGTTCGCCGGAGACCACGACCGGCGGCAACGCCTTGAAATTCTACGCTTCCGTCCGCCTCGACATCCGTCGCATCGGAATGATCAAGGAGCGCGACGAGGTGATCGGCAACCAGACCCGCGTCAAGGTGGTGAAGAACAAGCTGGCGCCCCCGTTCAAGCAGGTGGAATTCGACATCATCTATGGCGAAGGCGTCTCCAAGACCGGCGAACTGCTTGATCTCGGCGTGCGCGCCGGAGTGGTGGAAAAGTCCGGCTCCTGGTTCTCCTACGACAGCCAGCGGCTCGGCCAGGGGCGCGAGAACGCCAAGACATTCTTGAAGCAGAATGCGGAAGTCGCAGGGCGAATCGAAGCGGCCGTGCGCCAGAACGCAGGTCTGATCGCCGAGCAGATCCTCGCCGGTCCCGACGATGAAGGATCCGCCGAGGCCGCCGAGGATTGAGGATCCGCCTGGAGTTCCGGTGACAAGGAGGCGGAGCCCGGCTCCGCCTTTTGACGCCGCAGGGGCGAGTTTGCCTCACCTGCGGCGCGAAGCGGAGGGCGGGGCGCGATCAGCCTGGAGCGGAGGCGCCGGAAACGCTTTTCTGGACAAGCGGAAACGGCATCGTTAAACGATCTTCGCTTGCGCATGAGGGCTTTGGCGTTTGTCCGGGCCGTGCGAGAACCGACGCCGCGCCCGTCCGCGCGTCGGGATAAATCCAGTCAAGGGTATGGTGGCCGGCACATGAGCGGCGTGAATGAGATCCGGTCGACCTTCGTCGATTATTTCGTGAAGCAGGGCCACGAGGCGGTGCCTTCCTCGCCTCTGGTACCGCGTAACGACCCGACGCTCATGTTCACCAATGCGGGCATGGTGCAATTCAAGAATGTCTTCACAGGCATGGAGAAGCGCCCTTATTCGCGGGCGGTGACCTCCCAGAAATGCGTGCGCGCCGGCGGCAAGCACAATGATCTGGACAATGTCGGCTATACGGCCCGGCACCATACCTTCTTCGAAATGCTCGGCAATTTCTCGTTCGGTGACTATTTCAAGGACCGCGCGATCGAGTTGGCCTGGAACCTTGTCACCCGCGAGTTCGAATTGGCGAAGGACCGGCTCCTGGTCACGGTCTATTCCGAGGACGACGAGGCGCACGCCTTGTGGAAGAAGATCGCCGGCCTGCCCGACGAGCGTATCATCCGAATTTCCACCTCAGACAATTTCTGGGCCATGGGCGATACCGGCCCCTGTGGCCCGTGTTCAGAGATTTTCTTCGATCACGGCGCGCACATTCCCGGCGGCCCACCGGGCTCCGCCGATGCGGACGGCGACCGTTTCATCGAGATCTGGAATCTCGTGTTCATGCAATATGAGCAGCTTCCGGGCGGGGAGCGCTTGGCGCTGCCGCGCCCCTCGATCGACACCGGCATGGGGCTCGAGCGTATCTCCGCCCTGCTGCAAGGTACGCATGACAATTACGAAACCGACCTGATGCGGGCGATCATCGCTGAGGTCGCGGATTTGACGGGCGTTTCCCCGGACGGACCGCAGAAGGCCAGCCATCGCGTCATCGCCGATCATCTGCGCGCCTCGGTCTTCCTCACCGCCGATGGTGTGCTCCCGTCCAACGAAGGGCGCGGCTATGTGTTGCGGCGAATCATGCGGCGCGCCATGCGCCATGCCCAGCTTCTGGGCGCGCGCGATCCGCTGCTGCATCGACTCGTGCCGGTCCTGGTGCGCGAAATGGGCCGCGCCTATCCCGAGATCGTGCGGGCGGAAGCGCTAGCCACGGAAACGCTGCTGCTGGAGGAGCGTCGGTTCCGACGCACGCTTGAACGCGGGCTGCTGATCCTGGAGGAGGAAAGCGCCGGCCTCATCAGCGGCGCGCGCTTCCCCGGCGATGTGGCGTTCAAGCTTTACGATACCTACGGGTTTCCGCTCGACCTGACCGAGGACGCGTTGCGCGGCCGCGGCATTCATGTGGATACCGACGCATTCAAGACCGCCATGGAGCGGCAGAAGGCGGACGCGCGCGCAGCCTGGCAGGGCTCGGGCGAGGCGGCGACGGACGCGGTCTGGTTCGCGCTGCGCGAGCGCGAGGGGGCAACGGAATTCCTCGGCTACGATACGGAAAGCGCCGAGGGCGTGGTGCGCGCGCTGGTCCGTGACGGTGTCGAGGTCGACGAACTCAAGGCGGGCGAGCAGGGGCTGCTGGTGGTCAACCAGACCCCCTTCTATGGCGAGTCCGGCGGACAGGTGGGCGACAGCGGCCGACTCGCGGGCGAGGGCGGTGTCGCCGCCGAAATCCTCAACACTCAGAAGAAGTTGGGCGACCTTTTCGTGCACGACGTGAAGGTGAAGGATGGGGCGCTGCGGGTCGGGGCTGCGGTCGCGCTGTCGGTGGATCATGAGCGCCGCTCGGCGGTCCGGGCCAATCATTCCGCCACCCACCTCCTGCACGAGGCGTTGCGGCGCGTTCTTGGTGACCATGTGGCCCAGAAGGGCTCGCTCGTGGCACCCGACCGGCTGCGGTTCGATTTCAGCCATCCCAAGCCCCTCTCGCAGGCCGAGCTGGCGCAGGTGGAGGACATCGCCAACGCCTATGTGCTGCGGAACGAGCCCGTGGACACGCGCCTCATGGCGGTGGACGAAGCCATTGAATCCGGAGCCCGGG
>NCHM01000742.1 GCA_002257205.1 Rhizobiales bacterium 24-66-13
GAGCCGAAGCCGATGAGCTTCACTTCTTCACCCTTCTGCAGGGCCTGGGCGATGATGTCGAACGTCGCGTCCACCGCGGCCGCCGCAGCCGCCTTCGTCAGCTTGGCCTCGTCGGCCACCGCGGCGATCAGTTCGTTCTTGGTGGTCATGTGACCGTTCCTTCCGTTGTTATCTTCGAATCGAGGGACATCAAAGCCCGCAGCGATGGGCGGGAAGCTTTACGGAAAATGCGGCTTTTGCAAGCGCGATCCGCCACAAACCCGCATCAATGCACGATTTCCCGCATTCCGTGACGCAAAACAAAAGAGGCGGCACCCTTTCGGGGCCGCCTCTCTTTACATGCTAAGCCTTTGAAATCGCTCAGTGAGCAACCACACCAGCGGCATCTTCCTCCGGCACAGCGGCGGTGATGGGCCGTTCGGTCCATTCGATGGGCTCAGGCGTGCGGATCAGCGCATGCTTGAGCACTTCGTCCATCCGCGAGACCGGAATGATCTCCATGGCGTTCTTCACATTGGCCGGAATGTCGGCCAAATCCTTCGCGTTTTCCTCGGGGATGAGGACGGTCTTGATGCCGCCGCGCAGCGCCGCGAGCAGCTTCTCCTTCAGCCCGCCGATGGGCAGGACCCGGCCGCGCAGGGTGATTTCACCCGTCATGGCCACGTCGCGCCGCACGGCGATCCCCGTGAGCACCGAGACGATGGTGGTCGCCATGGCGACGCCGGCGGACGGACCGTCCTTGGGAGTGGCGCCCTCCGGCACGTGGACATGGATGTCCCGACGCTCGAACAAAGGCGGCTCGATGCCGAAATCGACCGCGCGCGAGCGGACGTAGGACGCCGCCGCCGAGATGGACTCCTTCATCACGTCCCGCAGGTTTCCCGTCACCGTCATCTTGCCCTTGCCGGGCATCATGACGCCTTCGATGGTCAGCAATTCGCCGCCCACCTCGGTCCAGGCGAGGCCGGTCACCAGGCCCACCTGATCCTCGCCCTCGATCTCGCCATAGCGGAAGCGCGGCGCGCCGAGGAAGTCCTCGAGGTTCTTGGCGGTGACCTTGACGGTCTTGCGCTTGGACATCACCAGCTCCTTCACGGCCTTGCGGGCCAGTGTGGAGAGCTCGCGCTCCA
>NCHM01000116.1 GCA_002257205.1 Rhizobiales bacterium 24-66-13
GTGCTGGAGAGCGGCTGGCTCTGGGGCGGCAGCCCCGCCCGCAAGATTTCGCCCATGGATGAGCGCAAGCGCGCCATGATCCCCTGGATCATCGGCACTTATTGCGAATACACGGCCGGCTTCCTGGCCAGCCAGAACGCGTTGAGATCGGTGCCGGCCTGAGCCCGAGTTTTAGACGGCGTCTTAGACAAGGTCTTCGAGAGGGACGCGCGGCGGGCATGGCGCCCGGCGCGGGACGGCGGACCGCCCGGCACAGGGCGGCCGCCTGGCGCAAGCCGAGGGAGAAACCACATGAGCAGTCTTGCAAGCTGGAGCACCTCCGCCGGCGATGGCGGCATCACCCGTCTCGCCACCGGCGCCCGCGTGGAAAAGGACAGCCCCACCGTCGAACTGATCGGCGCGGTGGAGGAACTGGCCGGCTGGCTCGCGGTGCTGGCGGAAGGCGGCGCGCCCGGCGAGGCCGGGCAGGCGCTCGCCATCGCGCAGAACGACGTGCACGAGCTGCTTCAACAGGTTGCCGCGCCCGGCGCGCCGCACTTGTCCATGGCCTATGTGCGCCGGCTCGACGGCCTCATCGGGCGGCTGGAGGCGGATCTTCCGGTGGTGGCCGCGACGCTCATTCCCGGCGGCTCGCTCCCGGCGGCCCATGCGGCGGTGGCCCGTGCGGTGTGCCGGCGGGCCGAGCGGCGGCTGGTGTCCCAGGCCGAGATCGACCCGCCCGCGCCCGGCAGCGCCGGCATCGCCTATGTCAACCGGCTGGGCGATCTCCTCGCCTTGCTCGCCCGCGCGGCCAATCGCGACGCCGGCCGCCCCGAACCGCGCTTCGACCGGTCCCTGAGCCTCTCGGCGGGCGCGACGCTGGACTGAGGCGGGCTTACGCCCGGCGCGCTTTCCGGCGCGCCTTCCTGCGGCATGTCAGGCGGCCCGCGGCAGTGGGCTGCGCGTGGCGCCGCTCGCCATATCGCGACAGCGCGGCGGGCGACCGGCGGAACAAAGCGCGATCCGCCGCCGTGCGCCGATTCGCGCCCGTTCCGTTCGCCCCCTGTTCGCCCGCCTGTTCGCTGCGAGACAGCTGCCGTCCCGCGATGGCACGGCGGCGGTGGATGAACACGCCAGAATGCGAAGCCTTCCGCGTCCGCCGCCCGACGAGGCGTTGCATCCCCCCAGGCGCCGGAATAAAGCTGGCACTGCGGCGCGATCGTGAGCACTAAAAGCGTGCGGGGCTCACGTAATATTACGAATATGCGACATTATCGGGGGGCCGATGGCGTTCGAGAAGACTGCATCCTTGACCGGTGGGGGCCGGGTCATGATGTCTCGCGTCTTGCTTTATGTTCTCACGTTCATCGCTCTCCTCTGCGCGGCGTCGGTGGTTCTGACCACCTTGCGGGCGATGTATGATGCTTACCTCCCGCTTCCCTTCATGGATCAATGGGCGGTTCTTTCCCTTCAGGATTGCATCGATCAGCTTTTCAGCCAGCATAATGAGCATCGCATCGTTGTTTTTCGCTTGTTGTCGATGCTCGATCAGCTCTTGTCGAGCGGGACATATCTGGTAAATTTTTACGCAAGTCTTGCGATGCAGGTGGTCCACGCCGTCACGTTCGCGGCCCTCGTCTATTGGGCCGGGGTGCGGGGTGCGGCGAATGTCATTTTGGCGGGTGCGATCTCGCTTGGATATATGTTCTGGGGCGGGCAGTGGGAAAACTTTCTCTATAGTTTCCAGACGCAGTTCTTCGCGGTCTTTCTCGCGGGCACGCTCGCATTCGCGGCCATCGCGGCGGTGCGGGGATGGGCCGGGGTGGGCGCCGCTTCGCTCTGCGCGGCGCTGGCCGTGGGGTCCCTGTCCAACGGCGTCCTGGTCTGCCTCCTCCTGCCGCCGCTCGCCATCTGGCTGGGGCGGCCCCGGCGCGAAACCGCCGTGCTCGCGGGCGTGGCGGCGGGGCTGATCGCGCTCTATCTCGCCGGCTATCAATCCCCCGACCCGGACTTGACCCCGTTCGCCGCGCTGCTCAAGCCGCTGACGTCGCTGCGCTATACGCTCGCCTATCTCGGCCAGCCGCTGGAAGAGCTGCTCCGGGTGCAGATCGCCGCCGTGCAGGGCCATCGCCATCTGATCGCCATCGTGATGGGGGGAATCGGGGTCGGCCTGGGCATTTTCGGCGGCGCCGTGCTGGTGGTCCGGCCCTCCTTCGCGACCCCGGCGCGGCTGGTGCTGCTTTATGTCATCCTCTTCATCGCCGCCTCCGCCGCCTTGACCTCGCTCGGGCGACTGACGTTCGGCGTGGGGCAGGCGCTGGCCAGCCGCTATCTGACGCCGAGCCTGATCTTCTGGCTCGCGCTCACCTTCCTGTGGTGGAGCCTGCTGCCGGGCCGGTTCCGCTTGCTCGCGCCGGCTTCGGCGGTGTGCGCGCTAATGCTCATGGCCGGCTATGGCCGCCATGTGGACGATGTGGTGCATGCCATGCGCCTCACCCGGGACGGCGCCGCCACCGCGCTGCTTTCGAACGTGCGGGACGACCAGGAATTCGCCAAGATCTTCCTCGATCCGCAGGTGGTCGCCGCGCGGGCGGACATCTTGCGCCAGAAACGCCTCGCGCTGTTCGCGACCCCCTGGGCTGGCTGGCTGGGAACGCCGCTTGTGGCGCATGCCACGCTCCGCCCCGCCTCCGCCTGCCTCGGCGCGTTCGAGGGCGCGCAGGCGGTTCCGGACAATCCGCCGGGAACCGCCTTCCGGGTGACCGGCTGGGCCTGGGATCCGGCCCGCGCGGGGGCGCCTGAAAAAATCCTCCTGGTCGATGCCGCCGGAACCATCGTCGGCTACGGCCTCACCGACGGCCTGCGGCCCGATATCGTGGCGTCGATCCCGCCTGTGACGCGGCAGGAAGTGGGCTGGCGCGGGCATGTGAAGCTCACGGGGCCGACGCAGGTGGGCGCCTTCATCCTGCTGGAGGACGGGCGTTCCGCCTGTCCCCTCGGCGGGTCCCGGCTTCTGGGCGGGCCGGCTTAGAGTCAGCGTCTGGGCCTGCGCGCCTTTGAATTCAAAAGCCCCCTCCCGAGACGGGAAGGGGCTCTCTTGCGCCGCGCTCAGCTCTTCACGAGCGGGCAATGGCCTTCGCTGAGGGGGCGGAAGGCGTCGGCGGCGGGGATGGTGGCGAGGGTGTTGTAGATGTCCCACTCGCCCTTGGATTCCGACGGCTTCTTCACCTCGAACAGGTACATATTGTGGATGTGGCGGCCGTCGGCGCGCACCTGGCCCTTGCCGAACAGCGGATCGTCGGTGGGGATCGCCTTCATCTGCGCCACCACCTTGTCGGAGTCTTTGGATTTCGCCGCCACGACCGCCTTCAGATAATGGGTCACGGCCGAATAGACGCCGGCATGCACCATGGTGGGCATGGTGCCGCCCATGCGTTCGCCGAAGCGCTTGGAGAAGGCGCGGGTGCCCTCATTCTGGTCCCAATAGAAAGCTTCGGTCAGCACCAGGCCCTGCGCCACCTTCAGGCCGAGGGAATGCACGTCGGTGAGGAAGATCAGAAGGCCGGCGAGCTTCTGCCCGCCCTGGGTGATGCCGAATTCGGAGGCTTGCTTGATTGTGTTGGTGGTGTCCGCCGCCGCATTGGCAAGGCCGATCACCTTGGCCTTGGAGCTTTGCGCCTGGAGCAGGAAGGAGCCGAAATCCGAGCCGCCCATGGGGGCGCGGGCGCTGCCGAGCACCTTGCCGCCGGATTCCGTCACCACTTTCGCCGTATCGCGCTCCAGCGCATGGCCGAAGGCATAGTCCGCCGTGATGAAGAACCAGGTATCGCCGCCGCGCTTCACCATGGCGCTGCCGGTGCCGTGGGCCAGCGACCAGGTATCGAAGGTCCAGTGAATGGTATTGGGCGCGCATTTCGGGCCGGTGAGGTCGGACGTGCCGCCGCCCGAGACGATCAGGACCTTGTTCTTCTCGCGCGAGACCTCGTTGACCGCGAGGGCGACGGCCGAATTCGGCACGTCCACGATCATGTCGACGCCGTCCTCGTCATACCATTTGCGCGCGATGGCGGAGCCCACGTCGGCCTTGTTCTGATGGTCGGCGGCGAGGATCTCCACCTTGATGTCGGGATGGGTCTTCTGGAAATCCTCCACCGCCATCTGGGCGCCGACAACCGAGCCCTGGCCGGCGAAATCCGCATAAATGCCGGTGCGGTCGTTCAGCACGCCGATCTTGATGGGGGGCACGGTCTGGGCGAGGGCAGGCCCGGCCATTGCGGCGCATAAGGCTGCGATCACGAGGCGTGATGCGATCATAAGGTTTTCTCCCGCGATGTTTTCATTTCGGCTTTGGCGAGCCTTCACTGAATTCGGAATTCAGTGTTCAGATCGTGGCTGAAACGACGGGGGAGTCAACCTTTGAGGGCCTTCCGGCGCCGCTTTTATGCGCCCTGGCAGAGGAAACTAAGCGAGATAGTACAATGTCGTAACGTCACGTATGGGCTGAGACGGCGGCGGAAAGGGCGGCCAATGCCGTTCGTTCTGGGAAGCCGCGGCGCCCGAAGGCGAGGGGACGGGCGATCCGATGGCGAAACGGACGCTTGGGCCACCGGGTGGGCGGCATCTTGAATTCAATCGGTCCGTCAGATGTGCGCAGGCCCGGCTTGGCCAGATTCGAGCCACCGTGGGCCACGCAGGGATAACGTAAAGGTGAAAGCCTCGAACGAGCTGAAGCACAAAACTACCGGCTGATCCCAGTGTTTATCCGTAACTTGGACGATCCTGGACGAAAAGCGACGTTTTTAAACGGCGAGAGAGGGTGGCTATGGTCAGAAACATCCTTGACGGAGAGTCCCGCACAGCTACGGGTGCGCTGGTGCAAGCTGCGGCGAATTTGCAGAATATCGCAACCCAGGCGGTAGCCGTGAGAAACGCCCCCGCCATCCGGAATCTCCTTCGCGTGCAGGCGGACGAGAGATTTTCCAGCGTCGGGACCAGGCGCGGTCATGAGGATGAGGATGAGGCCGAGCCGACCCAGCCGGCTTTCCTGCCTGTCCCGGATGAGGCGGCGCGCCGACGAGAATATCATGCAGCCCGAGAGAAAATTCTAAGTACTATGAAAAAAACGCAAAAGGGAGTCATGGATGATGCAAGAAATGAAATTGGAACATGGCTGCCGATCGCGCTGAGATACGGTTATAATTTCACGCATACCTGTGTTGTCGACGCGTTTATATTCTTCCTTTTATCGGTCTCAACGTCAGGCTTCCTGGACGAGCGTGAGGTGGGGGGGACGACCATGGGTAATTCGCGGGCTGACTGGAGAGGAGGGGGGTTCATGGATATGAGCCAGATGAAAAAGCAGGGTTCAGGGTAATGAAACGGCGATGCGATCCACCTCCCCTTCGCACCCGCCACCCTTTTGCATCAGCGGCTCGTCAAGCCACAGACACAATTGAAATCCGGGCGGTATCGCTCTGAAAAACACCCGGATCGCTTTATCGGGGCGGTCCGTCAGCCTTTGCCATGGCAGATGGGGAAAGCGAATTCCCCGGCCGCATGGGCATGGGTGCCGTTGAGGCAGCAGGGCGGCACGAGCAAAAATCCCGCCACCAGCGCGCCCGCCGTCGCCTTGCCGAACAGGCCGCCGAGCCAGCCCTTGCCGGATTTTTCCGTGCCTTCGGCGGGCGCTGTCGCGTCCGGTTCCGGCGTCGCGTCCGCGAGCGCAGGTTCGGCGGCCGGAGGCGGGGCGACCACGGCGCCGAAATTGGTGAAGAATTCGCCCGCCAGCTTCTTCGCCGTGGCATCGATCAGCCGCGCGCCGAGCTGGGCCAGCTTGCCGCCCACGTCCGCCTTCACCTCATAATGCAGGAGCGTGGCGTCGCCCTCCGGCTCCAGGCGCACCTTGGCGCTGCCCTTGGCATAGCCGGCAAGCCCGCCGGACCCTTCGCCGGAGATGGTGTAGCCCTGTTCCGGCACCATGTCGGACAAGGTGACGGCGCCCTTGAACGAGGCCTTCACCGGCCCCACCCGCAGCACCACCACGGCTTCCATCTGCGTGTCGGAGGTCTTCTCGATGCTCTCGCAGCCGGGGATGCATTGCTTCAGCACCTGCGGATCGTTCAGCGCCGCCCAGACGGCCGCCGGGCTGGCTTCGATGCGCTGTGAGCCGTTCATATCCATGGCGATGGTCTCTCTTTTTCTAGGAAGCGGCGCCGCGCTGGTCGCGCCTGCGCACGAGCACCAGTTCGGCGAGGATGGAGAGCGCGATCTCTTCCGGCGTGATGGCGCCGAGATCGAGGCCCGCCGGGGCTTTCAGGGCATCGAGCCTCGCTTGGGGAATGCCGCCTTCGCGCAATTTCTCGCTGAGCGTCTGCGCCTTGCGCCGCGAGCCCACGAAGGCCACATGGCGCGCCTCCAGGCCGAGCGCGGCGGTCAGCGCGGCAAGATCGCCCGCACCCTGGGTGGAGACCACGACGAAGCGCGGGCCGCTGGCCGGCGGCGGCATAAAGCCGTCTGTCATGCGGTCGGCGCCGGCGAATTTCGCATGGTCCGCAATTGGCGCGGCGGCGGTGACGCTGAAGCCGAACTGCGGCGCCAGGCCAACCAGCGCCACCGCCACCGGGGATGCCCCCATCACCACCAGTTCCGGGCGCGGAAGCACGGGTTCCACGAAGATATCCATGGTGCCCTTCGACGGGCACATGTTGGAGACGTAGCGCACCCCCTCGCGGGTCTCCCCGGCGTGCACGCCGAGATCCTCCAGCAGGTCTTCCGGCTGGATCGAGACCAGGCGCGGCTGGCCGTCGGCGAGCGCCTCGCGGGCCGCCTTCAGCGTCGCCCCGCGCGCGCAGCCGCCGCCGATCCAGCCGGCGAGCACCGTGCCGTCGGGCAGGATCAGCGCCTTCGCCCCCGCCTTGGCGGCGGTGACGGAGACCGTGCGCACCACGGTGGCGAGGGCGAACGGCTGTTCCTTCTGCTTCATGCCGTCCATGAGCGCGAACATGTCGATGGGACTGGTCATGGCGCCTCCTCCCGTCATAGCCGGGCAAGATAGGGTTCGAGAGCTTCCAGGCTCTCCAGATTGTGGGCCGGCGCGAACAGGTCCACGAACGGCAGCGCCGCCTTCATGCCGGCGGCCTCGGGGGCATAATCACGCCAGCCGATCATGGGGTTGAGCCACACGATGCGGCGGCAGCGGCGATGCAGGGCCGCCATCTCGCGCGCCAGCAGCGCGGGTTCGCCGGTGTCGTAGCCGTCGGAGACGATCAGCACGGCGGTGCGCGAATGGAGCGTGCGCGCGGCGTGCCAGCGGTTGAAGGTGGCGAGGCTCTCGCCGATGCGCGTGCCTCCGCCCACCCCCTGGGCCATCAGGCCGAGCCGGTCCATGGCGCGCTGCGGGTCCTTCTCCTTCACCGCGTCGGTCACGTCGATCAGGCGGGTGTGGAACACGAAGGCAGCGGCCTGGCGAAAGCTGTCCAGCGCGCCATGGATGAAGCGCACGAACACCGCCACATAGGGGCTCATGGAGCCGGAGGCATCCAGCAGGATCACCAGCTTCAAGGGCTTCGTGCGGCGGCGGCGATGCACCAGCTCCACCGGCACGCCACCCCGCGCGACCGAGCGATGGAGCGTGCGCCGCAAATCCAGCCGGGCGCCGGTGCGGGCGGCGCGGGCGCGGCGGGTGAGGCGGGCCCGCATGGCCTTGGCGAGGCGCTGGGCCAGCGCATAGGCGCGCTCCAATTCCTGCGGGTCGGCGATGTGGCGGAAGTCGGTGGCCTCCAGCCGCTCGGCCCGGGAGGCCCCGGCGCGGCGCTGCGCTGCGCCTTCGTCCGCGCCCGTATCGCTCCCCGGCACGCGGTCCACCCGGCTCACCGGCCCGGTTCCGCCGGCTTCGGGTGCATCCGCGCCGGGGCGCAGCGGCAAGGCGGTGGGGGTGCGGCGCTGGTCCGCCAGGCGCACGCTCGCCCGCAAATGCTTCTCGAACCAGAAGGCGTCGAACAGAGCGTCGAATTTCTCCCAATCCGAGCGGCGCGAGGCGAACAGGGCGCGCAGGGCGGCGCGCAGCCGTGTCTTGTCGGCAAGGCCGGGCGCCGCCAGCACGCGCAGCGCATCGGCGCTTTCGGAAAGGCCGGTGGCGAAGCCATTGTCGCGCAGCGCCCGCACAAAGCCCGCGAGCCGCGCGCGCACCGCCGCGCCCGCCGGGTTCGGCTCGGAACGGAAAGAGGGCGCGGGCGCGGGCATCAGGCCACCTGTTCCAGCAGGCGCGAGACCACCTCGCGCGGCAAAGCGCAGCGGTCTTCGTGGGTCTTCAGCAAGGTGATGAGCAGGTCGTAGACGCTCTCCGGATCGTGCCGCAGGTCTTTCAGCCCGATGCCGGTGAGGGCGGCGGCGAAATCCAGGCTCTCGGCGACGCCCGGCACCTTGCGTAGGTCTTCGCGCCGCACGTCGCGCACGAAGCGCGCCACCTGGAGCGCCAGCGCCGCGTCGATGTCCGCCACGCGGGCTTTCAGGATGGCGGCTTCGCGGTCCACTTCCGGGAAATCCACGAAATGATAGAGGCAGCGGCGGCGCAGCGCGTCGGAGAGTTCGCGCGTGCCGTTGGAGGTGAGCACCACGCGCGGAATGGAACGCGCCGTCACGGTGCCGAGTTCGGGAATGGTCACCTGGAAATCGGAGAGGATCTCCAGCAGGAAGGCTTCGAATTCCTCGTCCGCCCGGTCCACCTCGTCGATCAGCAGGACGGCGGGCGTGAGGCTGCGGATCGCCGCGAGCAATGGGCGTTCCAGCAGATAGTCCTGCGAGAAAATCTCCGCCTCCACCGCGCGCGGGTTCTCGCCGCTGCCCTCGCGGGCTTTCAGCGCGAGGATCTGGCGCTGGTAGTTCCATTCATAGAGGGCGGCGTTCTGGTCCAAGCCCTCATAGCATTGCAGGCGGATCAGCGGCGCGCCGTGCACTTTTGCGAGCGCCTGGGCGACCGCGGTTTTGCCCACGCCGGCCGCGCCTTCCAGCAGCAGCGGACGGTGCAGCAGGTCCATCAGAGAGAGCGCGGTCGCAAGGTCGCGGCCGGCGAGATAGCCGGCCTCGGCGAGGCGCTGCGCGATGATGTCCCGGTCGCTCATATTTGCTTCGCCATCGAAAAAGAGGGGAGGGCGCCCCTGCGCCCTCCCGGGAGGATTCAGGCGGCGGCGGCCGGCCGCGCGTGCAGGCCGAGCTTTTCCGCGGTCTCCCACATGCGCCAGGCATCGTGCGGCATGTTGATGTGGGTGGTGCCGAGGAAGGAGAAGGCGTCGTTCACCGCATTGGAGAAGCACGGCACGCCGCCCACATGCGGGCTCTCGCCCACGCCCTTCGCGCCGATGGGATGATGCGGCGAGGGGGTCTCGGTGAAATCGGTCTCCCAATGGGGCGTTTCCACCGCCGTGGGCAGGAAGAAGTCCATGAAGGACGCTCCCATCACATTGCCCATGGCATCGTAGCGGATCTCCTGGCCCATGGAGACCGCGAACGCCTCGGTCAGCCCGCCATGGACCTGCCCCTCGATGATCATGGGATTGATGCGCGTGCCGCAATC
>NCHM01000117.1 GCA_002257205.1 Rhizobiales bacterium 24-66-13
GACACCGTCCTTGCGCAAGGTGACGGTGTCTCCCACGCTCACGCCGCCCTTATCGAGCGCGGCGGGCAGGCTGACGCCCCACAGACGTTGCGTCGATCCATCTTCGGTCCGGACATCGGCATAGGGGTTCGGAGCAACATCCGCGCCTTCGCGGAATTTCGCATGACCCGTCGCGACAAGCTCGCCCGTGACGCCGGCAGCGTGATCGACCCGTGGCCTCCGGCCCCATTCGGCGCGGGGATCGAAATCCTCCTGCGCCGCATAGAGGTCGGCCCGATCACGGTGCCGGCTCATCGCCACGTAGATCAGATGCTGGTCCATCATACTGGTGGCGAGCACGAAGGCCCGGTCGACCGTTGCGCCCTGCGCCTTGTGGATGGTGGCCGCATAGCCGTGGTTGACATTGCGATAGGTGTCCTCACCGAAGACAACCTCGCGCCCATTATCGAGGCGAACCGTGAGGAGGGTCCGGCCCCTCCTGTCGGTGGTGGACGTCACCGAGCCGAGCGTGCCGTTCTTGACGTGCTGCGGTCCGAGGTGCTTCGCCCGCGGCTCAACGAACCGCGCATTCTCGAGGAAGATGATGCGATCGCCGCTGGCGAATTCGCGCGTCCCCCGCTCGGTCGCGAACGCGCGACTCGCCGATAGCGAACCAGCATCCGTCAGCACCTTGCGCAGGGCATCATTGAGGCGCTTCACGTCCTCATTGGTGTGGGCAAGGACAAGCAGTTCGTTCCCGCGCGGCGGTTGCTGCTCGCCCTCGGCCGACGTCTTTCCGGCAACCGCGCGCCGGGCCTCGGTCCAGTCGGTTATGATCCGGCCAATGGCTTCATCGCGCGTTGCGGCCTCGACGATATGCCCATGCTGTGCATAGGTATCGAGAGCCGCCTCGACCTCGCCGCGGGCGAACATCCGGGACGCATTGCGCGCCCATTCGTCCCGCTGGCGCCGCACGCCGGCAAGCTCGGCGAAGCCAATCCGTTCCGCGATCGCCCTGAAGGCCGCGCCCGCCTGGATCGGCTGGAGCTGCATGGCGTCGCCCACCAGGACGACTTTCGCCTCGGCATCCTCAGCGACCTTCAGCACCCGCGCCATCTGCTGCGAGGACACCATTCCGGCCTCGTCGATGACGAGCACATCGCCGCGTTTAAGCCCGTCGCGTCCATTGGCCCAGGCCAGCTCCCAGGAAGCGAGCGTACGCGACGCGATGCCTGAACTGTCCTCAAGCCCCCCCGCCGCCTTGCCCGCCAGCGCCGCGCCGAGCACACGACGCCCATCGCTTTCCCAGGCGACGCGCGCCGCAGCGAGCAGTGTGGACTTGCCAGCACCGGCAAGCCCGACAACGGCCGAGATCGCCGCATCCGACGTGACATGGCGGACAGCATCGACCTGTTCCGTGTCGAGCTTGAATGGCTTCTCAGGGTCTCGGGTCTCGACGGTCTCGATCGCAGCGGCAACGCGCGCGGCAGGAACACCGAAGCCG
Source organism: Rhizobiales bacterium 24-66-13 (assembly GCA_002257205.1). Lineage (GTDB taxonomy): Bacteria > Pseudomonadota > Alphaproteobacteria > Rhizobiales > Xanthobacteraceae > NCEH01. Next base: position 1,484 of record NCHM01000117.1, read on the forward strand.
GCGCGGTCCGCGAGGTTGAGCGCGGAGCGCGCCATGCCGTGCTCGACGCGGAGCATGTCGCGCGTCGTGAAGATCGCAGGCTCCGCCGCCCTCCCCGTCTCGGGATCAAGCGTCTGCGGGCACAGCGTGACGAGATCGGGCGAGCCCATCAGCCGAGCCCGGATCGTGGCGAAGTCGTCCGGATCGTCCACATAGCGATGAAGCGCGCGGGCGATGTCGCGCTCGTCAAAGGTGGACCGCTCGTTGCCGAGTTGCTGGAGGAGAAGGCCAGGATCGGCAGCGAGCCGATCGGCCATATCCTGCCGGCGGGCGAGTTCCGCCGGAGCCAGGAACATCTCGCGGCCGCTGCGCACCATTGCCGCTTTCGCAGGTCCGAGGTGCCTCTGGGCGATGCCCTCGCGCCCCTGCTCGGCATAGGAGCGTCCATCGAGACGGACGTCGAAGCCGGCCAGCGCCAAATGCCGGTTGGCCGTTTCGGCCCAGGCGAGCTTCCACGCCTTCATGGCTTCGCGATCGCCGGCCCACAGCCGATAGACGATCTTGCCGCTCGGACGATCCGGCGTGACGACCCGGAGAGGCTTCCCGTCCTCTCCCTCCACCGGCACCTTCTTTGGGCCGAACCCGTCCTCGATGAGAGGCCTCAGTGTTGTCATGAGGTGGACGTGCGGGTTGCCGTCCTTGTCGTGATAAACCCAGTCGGCGACCATCCCCTTTGAGGTGAAATGGTCCGCCACGAACTCGCGCACCAGCGCGATGTTCTCGGCCCGGCTGAGCTCTTCCGGCAGCGCAATGATCAGCTCTCGGGCGAGCTGGGCGTCCTCCCGCTTCTCAAAAGCCTCGACCGCATTCCACAGGACCTCGCTGGCGGTGCCCACGGACGTCCCGGCGATGGCAGCAGTCAGCCAAGCCGGCGCCCCGTCAGGCAGGGCCAGCTCCTCATGCACGAGTTCTGCCGCGCCGCCTTCATAGCGGTGCGTCGTGCCGGCCTGCTCGTCCGTCATCCTGGTGCGGTGGCGATAGGCGGCGGCCGAGACGACGCTGCGCCCCGTCCCCCGGCTGATCACCTGCGCCCTGACGAACATGATCGCCACTGCCGTCTCCCGCTCCCTCCAAGCACGTCGCCTTAGTGACGTATATTGCGCCCTCAAACAGATCGGACCGCAGGGCCGATGCCGCTTCGAACGGCTGGCCGCTGAAGGCTCATGCCGTTGAAGAGCCATTCGGCTCGGGAACAAACTACCCTATTTAACTGACTTATACGAGTCGATATAATCGGCCACTCCAACTGGTTCCAGCATGGGATGAGGCTGTCGAAATGCGCGTAAAATCGTCACTTTCAGAGATCGATGCCCAGATTGAGAAGCTCCGGGAGCGTAAGAAACTCCTGATGGTCAAAGCGGGCGAGCGTTTCGCTCGGGCCGCCGCGAAGGCCGGCCTGGTGGAGATGGAAATCCCCGACGAGGAACTCGACACGATCTGCGAGGAGATCGCCGCGCGATTTCGCAAGGGCAGCAAAGGCAAAGGGACTGCCGGTCCATCGGCTCCTTCCGCGGATCGATCAGGAACTCGTCCGCTGGGCACGGCGGCGAAGAGCCACCATGAGTGAGATGCGACGACGCGAGGCTCATCAGAAATTCCTCCTCGGGGGGCTGGTGGTGCGCGCCGGTCTGGCGGAGGCCGATCGCGCGTTCCTGCTCGGCGCGCTGATCGAGGCGGGCCGCATCGCGGCCGGTTCCGATCAGCATGAACGGCTGAAGGCGATCGGGCTGGAGTCGTTCCGACGGCAACCGCTGGACGATGCGCTGGCGCCAGATCAGGGAAGCGGAGGGGCACCGTGAAGCGACGACTGCACCCGACACTGCTCCTCGTCTTTGTGCCGATCCTCGTCACAGCGGCGACCGCATTCGTCACCGGCTGGCGCTGGCAGGGTCTTGCCATCGGCATGTCGGGCAAAGTCGCCTATTGGTTCCTGCGCGCGGCGCCACTTCCGGCTCTTCTGTTCGGTCCCCTCGCTGGACTCTTGACCGTCTGGGCGCTTCCGATACATCGGCGCCGCCCGATCGCCATGGTCACACTCCTGTGCTTTCTCAGCTTCGCCGGCTTCTACGCCTTGCGCGAATTTGAACGGCTCGGACCATTCGTGGAGAGTGGCGTCGTCACCTGGGACCGAGCGCTCTCGTATCTCGACGTCTTCGCCGTTGCCGGCGCCATCATCGGATTCCTGATCGTGGCGACAGCTGCACGCATCTCCGTCGTCGTTCCCGATCCGGTCAAGCGAGCGAAGCGGGCGGCCTTCGGCGACGCGGACTGGTTGCCGACGTCGGCGGCGGCCAAGGTGTTTCCAGAAGACGGGGAGATCGTGATCGGCGAGCGCTATCGCGTCGACCGAGAGATCGTGCGTGAGCTACCCTTCGACCCCGCGGACCGCTCGACCTGGGGCCAGGGCGGCCGCGCTCCGCTCCTGACCTACAAGCAGGATTTCGATTCCACGCATATGCTGTTTTTCGCGGGGTCGGGCGGCTTCAAGACGACCAGCAACGTCATCCCGACGGCGCTACGTTATTCCGGTCCGCTGATCTGCCTCGACCCCTCGACCGAGGTTGCGCCCATGGTGCGCGAACATCGAACCCAGGCACTCGGCCGGGAAGTCATGGTGCTCGATCCCACCAACCCGGTCGCCGGCTTCAACGTGCTGGACGGCATCGAGGGATCGCGGCAAAAGGAGGAGGACATCGTCGGTATCGCGCACATGCTGCTGTCGGAGAGCGTGCGCTTTGAATCCTCGACTGGCGCCTATTTCCAGAACCAGGCGCACAACCTTCTGACCGGCCTGCTGGCGCACGTGATGCTCTCGCCCGAATATGCCGGGCGACGGACGCTGGGCAGCCTGCGCCAGATCGTTTCCGAGCCTGAGCCGTCGGTGCTCGCCATGCTTCGGGACATCCAGGAGCATTCTGAGTCGACGTTTATCCGGGAGACCCTCGGCGTCTTCACGAACATGACCGAGCAGACTTTCAGCGGCGTTTATTCTACCGCGTCGAAGGACACGCAATGGCTGTCGCTGGACAGCTATGCCGCCCTGGTTTGCAGCAATGCCTTCAAGCCGCGCGACATCGTCTCAGGCAAGAAGGACGTGTTCCTGAACATCCCCGCCTCGATTCTTAGGTCCTATCCGGGCATCGGCCGGGTGATCATCGGCTCGCTGATCAACGCCATGGTGCAGGCCGATGGCGGCTTCACGCGCCGGACCCTCTTCATGCTCGATGAGGTGGATCTGCTCGGCTACATGCGGGTCCTGGAAGAGGCCCGCGATCGCGGCCGCAAGTACGGCATCACGCTGATGATGATGTACCAATCGGTCGGTCAGCTGGAGCAGCATTTCGGCAAGGCCGGCGCGACCTCATGGATCGACGGCTGCGCCTTCGCCTCGTACGCCGCGATCAAGGCGCTCGAGACCGCGCGCAATGTCTCGGCGCAGTGCGGCGAGATGACGGTCGAGGTTCAGGGCCGGTCGCGCAACGTCGGCTGGAGCAATTCGAACCAGGGTAGCCGTCGCTCTGAAAGCGTCAGCTTCCAGCGTCGGCCGCTCATCATGCCGCACGAGATCACCCAATCGATGCGCCGGGACGAGCAGATCATCATCGTTCAGGGCCACAGCCCGATCCGCTGCGGGCGCGCGATCTATTTCCGGCGAAAGGACATGAATGAGGAGGCCAAGGCGAACCGTTTCGTCAAGCTCTAAGCCGGGATCCCCGTGGGCCCCGGCAAGAGCGCACCGACGCACGTGCGGAAATTCTCTGGACTAGCTGTGACAATGGCGGCGACGGTCACCAACCGTATGATGCCGCGCGTCTCAACGTTCTCGGTGCAACGAACCCGCGAGACCGCCGCTGCGATAATAGGCGTAGAGCAGGCCGAGCAGCCACAACGGGATGAACGTGTCGGTAAATGCCGGCATGAGGTTGTATGGAGCGAAATCGCCCTCGACGAGCAGCTGATGCACATGCCCGTAGGCTGCGCCGAGCATGAAGAACGACCAGCCGAGCGCGGTTGCCAGCCAGAACCCGCCACCGATGAAGACGCACAGAAAGCCAAGGATGCCCCAGGCCCCGTCGTGCAGCCCGACCTCGAACTGGAACGGATTGCCCGGCGGCCAGCCAATCAGCTTTGCTGCCGCGTCGGCGAAGAAGACGTGTGGGATGAAGCCGAAGATGAAGCCGACGGCGCCAACGTCAAAAACGAATGCATAAAGGAGGAGCAGGCGCAGGACGTTGCGGTGCGTCCAGGGCCCTTTGGTGAATGCCAGATGCAGCAATGGCAGCAGCACACTCAGAAGCACCATGACGACGTTGACCATGCGTTTTCCCTTTCGGCAGCCGCGGCAACGCGACCGCATGGAAACAACACGAAACTGAGAAGTCATCAACGTACCACTGAGCGCCTTGGCGTGCGCTGGCATTGCCGAAGCCCTACTGTGCTTTGTGGAGCAGGTGGTACGACAAGCTCCCGTCCGGCGTCCTCGGCTTCGGGCAACTCGCAACGATCCGCATCTGGATAAAGTTCGTCCACACGACCTAGCACTACTTTGGCATATTTTTGATGTTTGGAGCCCCCTGGGATTCCCTTGGGCCGGATTGCGTGATTCATGGGTGGTCGGCTTATGGAGTGCCGACCATGAACGAAAGCTGGAAAGCGGATCTGGAAGAGTGGCTGGCGCCGTTCCTCAGCGCTCTGGGTCATAAGGTCCGGGCGCGGCTGTGTCCCTTGTATGTGGCGGGGCTGATTGGCCCGGGAGATCGCAAAAGCATCCAGCCTATGGCAGCGCGTGAAGGCGGCGTCGGCTACGATCAGTTGCATCACTTCGTGGCAGCCGGGACCTGGGATCAGGCGCCGCTGGAAAAGGTTCTGCTGCAGGAGGCCGATCGCATGGTGGGCGGCCAGTCCGCCTTCCTGATCATCGATGACACGGCGCTGCCTAAGAAGGGCAAGCATTCGGTGGGCGTCGCCCCGCAATACGCCACCACGCTCGGCAAGAACGCCAACTGCCAGACCTTGGTCTCCACCACGCTGGCACGCGACGAGGTTCCGGTCATGGTGGGCCTGCGCCTGTTTCTGCCGGAGAGCTGGACCAGCGCCCCCGACCGCATGATCCGAGCGCGTGTGCCGGATGCGCACCAGTCCTACAAGACCAAGCCCGAGATCGCTCTGGAGGAGATCGACCGCATCCGAACGGCGGGCGTGCGCTTCGGCTGCGTGCTGGCCGACGCCGGCTATGGCCTGAGCGCCCCATTCCGCCAGGGCCTGAGCGCGCGCGGCCTCACCTGGGCGGTGGGCGTGGGCGCGCGCCAGAAGGTCTATCCCGCCGGCGTGGCCCTGACCTTCCCGGTGGCGGCGCGGGGGCGGCCGCGCAAGAACCCCGTGCCCGACGTGACCTCGCTCTCGGCGGAGAAGACGCTGGCGAGCGCCCCCTGGCGCACGCTGAGCTGGAGGCGGGGGACCAAGGGCCCGCTCAAGGCCCGCTTTGCCGCGGTGCGGATCCGGGTGGCCGATGGACCACCGCAGAGGATCGGCGCCATGGGACAGCAGCATCTGCCGGGGGAAGACGCCTGGCTCATTGGCGAGCACCGGTCCACGGGCGAGCGGAAATATTATCTCTCCAACCTTCCCGCCGATACGCCTCTCAAGCGCCTGGCCGGCGCGGTGAAGGCGAGGTGGGCCTGCGAGCAGGCGCATCAGCAGCTGAAGGAGGAACTCGGGCTCGACCACTTCGAGGGCCGGTCCTGGAGCGGCCTGCACAGGCACGCCTTGATGACGATGATCGCCTACGCCTTCCTGCAGAACCGCCGCCTTGGTCAGGCAAGCGGGGGGAAAAAGGATCTCCGGCCCCCCGCCGCAGCCGAGCCTGCCGGCGATCCGCCAGGCCATCCTGGATCAGATCTTCACACCGGAGACACTCAGATGCCCACACTGCAGGGCGCGCCTCAGGCGTAAATTGCCAAAGTAGTGCTAGGTGATGTTTGCGATAGTGTTTGAAGGGGTCTGTCGCACCGGGCGGCGTCAGCCAATCGACGAAGACCGTATAGGCGAGCGCGAGCGCAACGAGCCCAATCGCCATCAAGCCGAAGGACCAGAACGGCATGCCATTGGCCGCTTCCGGATGAGCGTGGACCACGACCGAAAGGGGGACCATGACGATCGCGGCGAGCACCATGAACCCTGTGAACGGCCGGAACACGCAAAAGATGTAAAAGGCGAGATACCAGGCGCAACAGAAGCCGGCACGCCCGATGAACGCGAGGATGATAAAGGGCACATCGAGCGGAAAGGGTAGCTTTCGACTCGCGGCCGATGCAGCGTCAGGGGCCTTGCCCGTCGCGCTCGGGCACGGGAGCTGATCGGTCGTCATCTCTATCGTCGCCGGTCCACTGCCGGGCGTCCTTGCGGCGTCGAATTTACCCTGCAGAATAGTACGTGTCCGATCCAGGATGGTCGACCCGGCATGCGTTGTCGAGGGGTTGGCAGACCGCCGCCATGAGGCATGCCGAACGCGGCCGCCGAAACGAGCCGGAACGGCCGGTCGATCCGGCCGATCCGGCTTCCCATGCAGGAAAAGAGCTGCCTCATGGCAGCTCCTCCCCGGCAATGCGGCGGGCGAGTTCAGCGCGGGCGGTTTCCAGTTCGACCTCGATCTCGCGGCGCTCGCCGGCATCGACGGCGTTCCGCAGCTCGGCGCGCAGTTCCTCGATGTGCTGTTCCAGGATCATCGTCATCTCCTCGACGTTCTTGTGAAAGATGACGACGGCGGTCATGGCAGGTGGGCACGGGTCAAAACCCGCGACAGCGGCCAGCTTGCTGGCGCGCGGAGGAACCGATTTTCCTGCGCAGCGGGAAAATTGGAGGGGCCGCGCGGTTTTGAGGCGTGCCCACCCGCCATGGCAGGCTTGGACATTCTGAGCAGACAGGGTGGGTATTCCGGGCGCACGGCAGCAGCAGGCACAGCCTGTCCTCTTCCCGCCGACAGGCGGGCTGTTGCGCAAGGGATCGTCACGCCAAAAGGCGCGAAGACTGCCCGCAGGCTTCGTGGAGCCGGGGATCCGGCGGAATAGAGCCCGGTCCGGCCTGCCGGATGCGCCCGCCAGGCTTCTTGCTATGGCGGACACCATGGTTCCGGAACCCTATCGGGTTTGTGGTCGTCGCGAGCGCGCTTATACTGACTGCTCTGAGGCGATTAAACGAAGGTGCATCCATCGATGCGGCAGTTCAGGATTGGTGAACGGACCTTCGATGAGGGCGCATCGGAGCTTCGATCCGCGCTTGAGCAAGCCTATGAGCGCAAGCAGCGGCCGCACTGCCTGTGCCGCGAGACGCCCACCGCGATGTATATCGCGCGGAGCGACGGACAGTTCCTGGTCAAGCGCATGCCGCTGACGGGCCGCGATCACGACCCCTCCTGCCCGTCCTACGAACCGCCCTACGAGCTTTCGGGGCTCGGCCCCCTCATCGGCAATGCGATCCAGATCGACGAAGCGACCGGGACCGCCGTTCTCAAGCTCGACTTCTCGCTGACGAAGCGTGGCAGCCTGTCGGCACCGGCATCCCCATCGGAGACATCCGACACCGTGCGGAACGAGGCCAAGAAGCTCTCGCTGCGCGCCGTTCTGCACTATCTCTGGGGTGCCGCCGAGCTGACGGAATGGACATCGCTATGGGCCGGCAAGCGCGGCTGGGGCAAGGTGCGCGCGAGCGTGATGAATGCCGCAAGAGAGATGAGCGTGCGCGGTGGCCCGCTCGGCGACATTCTGTTCGTGCCGGAGGTGTTCCACGCCGACGACAAGGCCGCGATCGCGGCACGGCGATCGCGGGCTCTATCCGGCGCCCAGGCGCCAGGCGACGGCCCGCAGAAACTGATGTTGCTGGTCGGCGAGGTGAAGGAATTCCCTGAGGCTCGCAGCGGCCGAAAGGTTGTGATCAAGCACCTGCCGGATTTCCCTCTGATGCTGGAGGAGGCGGCCTGGCGCCGGTTGAACAAGCGCTACGAATCCGAGCTGGAACTCTGGGACGCGAAC
>NCHM01000118.1 GCA_002257205.1 Rhizobiales bacterium 24-66-13
CTCCCAATCGCTTGGGCTGGAATTCGATTCCGTCCGGGCTGATTTCGCCGAGCGCGACGGACAGCTGGAGATCCACATCGCCTTCACCTGCGTGGACCTGTGGTTCGAGCACGACCTTTACGACCAGCTCCAGCTCATACAATTGCTGGATTATTTCGCCCACGAGCCGGAGCGTCTGGGCCTGCGGCTCATCCAGTCGGACCATTATCTCGGCCTGATGGACGAAACGCAGGTGCATGAGCTGGCGCAGCGGGCCTGCCCGGTCAGTGCCGTGCAATTGGAGACCGCGAGCGAGGCCTGGGAGGCCTTCACGGCGCCGACGCCGCGGGCCCTTGCCCGATTCGTCAAGCAGCCGAGCCCGGCCCTGCCCTTCCTGGTGCCGGCCCTGCGCCGGGCGCTGGCCGAACTGCCCGCGCCGCGCACCGGGCTTTCGCTCACCGAGGAACGCATCCTGCGCCAGCTGGTGGACGGGCCGCAGAGCGTCGCCCATGTCTATGGCGCCGTGCACAAGATGGACGAGGCGCAGTTTCTCGCCGATCTGCCTTTTTTCCTGCGATTGGACGGACTTGCCTTCGCCCATGAGCCGCTGATCGAGGGGCTGCCCTTCACCTCCAGCGAGTGCAAGCCGTTCCGTGCGAGCACGCCGGCGGGGCCGGAGGAGATCACCTATCGCACCTTCGCCACGGCCGAAATCGCTCTGACAGAAGCCGGGCATGCGGCGCTGAAGGGCAGTTTCGACCATGCCTGCGAGAATGCCATCGACCGCTGGCTGGGGGGAACGCGCCTCCAGCCAGGCGCCATGTGGCGGTATGACCGCAATGCGGAACGCTTGATCGACCCCAATTAAGCGGACCCGCCGAAACCCGGCGGTCGCACAGATCCCGCAAAATGTTTCACGTGAAACAATGGCTTAGCGCGGACGAACAGCGGATCAAAGGAGCCTCTCCGCGCTCTGCGGGCCGCCCGAACCGCGATTTCGGCCGAAGTTCGGGCGCTAATTTCGGGGCGCGCCCGAACCTTTCGGCAAACGCGCCCCGCGCCGGCTGGATGGCGCGGCCCGGTAGCCAGTCGTCATGGCCGGGCCTGTCCCGGCCATCCACGCTTCGCCACCCGCGCCATGCTTGAACGCCAGCGCCAGCGGTTCCACGTGGATGCACGGGACAAGCCCGTGCATGACGATGCTCTGCTGCAACGCGGCGTCAAGCCATGAAGGTCGATCGACCCCTAAGCCGGGGTCAGCAGCTTCAGCCCCACGATGCCGGCGGCGATCAGGCCGATGCAGCCGAGGCGCAGGGCGCCGGCGGGCTCGTTCAGCACGAAGATGCCGATCAGCACCGTGCCGACGAGGCCGATGCCGGTCCACACGGCATAGGCCGTGCCCAGCGGAAGATCGCGCAGGGAGAGGCCGAGCAGGCCGATGCTGGCGGTGAAGGTAGCCGCCGTGAACACGGTCGGCCAGAGGCGGGTGAAGCCTTCCGTATGCTTCAGCCCAAACGCCCACCCAATTTCCGCGATCCCGGCGAGAGCCAGGTAAACCCAGGACATGGGACGCTCCGGTACAAGCGGGGTCGTCCCCACCGATCCACCGAAAGGGGCAAGGTCGTCCCGCCCCCGGCCGCGCCTGCACGGCACGCCTATTGAGAATATTATTTTCTCAATAAGAATATTCTAGCGTGCACTCCCGCCAATTCAAGCCGCACCCGCCGGGCGCTCCACCACCAAGGCGGCGCCGAGCGCGCTCGACGGCTTCACCACCACGATGCCCTCGATGGCCTCTTCCACCATGCCGCGCGCCTGCAGCGAGCGGCGCAGGCTGGCGGCGCCGGGCGAATGGAAGCGAATGGCAGCCAGCCGCAGGCCCTCGCCGGCGGGGGCGGGCACGCCGTAGCGCTGGGTGAAATTGGCGCGGGTCATCAGGTCGATCTCGCCGCGCGGCGTCTGCGCCACATACCAGTCGTCGCTGGCGCGGCGGGGCGTCACGCCGGTTAGCGTATCGAGGAAGCTGACGTGATCCACGAGGCTTTCCGACACCAGCACCACCCCCGACACGCCGGTGATGCCATTGGCGTGGCGCTGAAGATCGGGCGACCAGAAATTCTCCGGCCGATGCTGCGTGCTGGTGAAGAAGCCCACGTCCGGGGCCAGCGGATCGACGGCGAAGGCCAGCGCGAAGGCCACTTCCACGTCATTCCCGTCGGGCCTGCGTGCCATGCGCGAGAATTCGAACAGGTCGAAGCCGCCGAAGCCGGCCGCGTCGAACGTCGCCTTCTCGCCGGCCGGGTCGGTGCCCTCCAGCACCAGCATGGAGAGGCCTTCTCCATTGCGGGCGAGGAAATCTCGATTGAAGGCGCCGAAGGAAAACTGCTCCGGCGTGCCGGCGGGGATCTTCTGCGGCTCAGAGATTTCCAGCAGCTCGATGAAGAAGCCGGGCATCTGGACGATGCGGTTCTGGGTGCCCCAGGGATGGCGGTTGCGTGGGCTGACGGTGAAGCCGAGCAGGTCGTAGACCTCCCCCGCCGCATCGAGATCGCGCACCACATGGACGACGTGATCGAGACCTCTGCGCATGGGGGAACTCCTTTGGGAAAGGCGGGCTCGTTAGACGAGCCGGCTCTGCTCCATCGCTGCGCCCACGAAGGACGCAAACAAGGGATGCGGCTCGAACGGCCGCGACTTCAGCTCGGGGTGGAATTGAACGCCGATGAACCAGGGGTGGTCGGCATATTCCACGATTTCCGGCAGCAGCCCGTCGGGCGACATGCCAGAGAAGCGTAGGCCGTGCTGTTCCAGCCGGTCCTTATAGGCGGTGTTCACTTCGTAACGATGACGATGGCGCTCATAAATGTCGCTCTCGCCGTAAATCTCGCCGACCCGGCTGCCGGGATTGAGCACCGCGTGATAGGCGCCGAGCCGCATGGTGCCGCCAAGGTCGCCCGCCGCCGAGCGGCGCTCCAGCTCATTGCCCTTGAGCCATTCGGTAAGCAGGCCCACCACCGGCTCGCTGGTCTCGCCGAATTCGGTGGAATTGGCGTTCTGCACGCCGGCGAGATTGCGGGCCGCCTCGATCACCGCCATCTGCATGCCGAAGCAGATGCCGAAATAGGGCACCTTGCGTTCGCGGGCGAACTGGGCGGCGCGGATCTTTCCTTCCGCCCCGCGCTGGCCGAAGCCGCCGGGCACCAGGATGCCGTGCACATGCTCCAGGAACGGCACGGGGTCTTCGTGCTCGAAGGTTTCGCTCTCGATCCAGTCGAGATTGACCTTCACCTTGTTCGCGATGCCGCCATGGGCCAAAGCCTCGATCAGCGACTTATAGGCATCCTTCAGGCCGGTATATTTGCCGACCACGGCAATGGTGACCTCGCCTTCCGGATTGCGCACCCGCTGCTCGATGGTGGACCAGCGCTTCAGGTTCGGCGCCGGCGCGGGATCGATGCCGAACGCGGCCAGCACTTCCGTATCCAGCCCCTCGGCATGATAGGCGGCGGGCACGGCGTAGATATTGTCCACGTCCCGCGCCTCGATCACCGCGCTTTCCCGCACGTTGCAGAACAGCGAGAGCTTGCGCCGCTCCTCGCGCGGGATCGCCCGGTCGGTGCGGCACAAAAGGATGTCGGGCTGGATGCCGATGGAGCGCAGCTCCTTCACCGAATGCTGGGTCGGCTTGGTCTTCAATTCCCCGGCCGAGGGAATGAAGGGCATCAACGTCAGATGGATGAAGATGGCATGGCCGCGCGGCAGCTCGTTCTTGAGCTGGCGGGTCGCCTCGAAGAACGGCAGGCCCTCGATGTCGCCCACGGTTCCGCCCACCTCGATGAGGACGAAATCGTAGCTCTCATTGCCCTCCAGGACGAAGTCCTTGATGGCATTGGTGACATGCGGGATCACCTGGACCGTGGCGCCGAGATAATCGCCGCGCCGCTCCTTGGTGATGATGTCCTGATAGATGCGGCCGGTGGTGACATTGTCCCGCTTGGTGGCGGGGCGGCCGGTGAAGCGCTCGTAATGGCCGAGGTCGAGATCGGTCTCGGCCCCGTCGTCGGTCACGAACACTTCGCCATGCTGATACGGGCTCATGGTGCCCGGATCGACGTTCAGATAGGGGTCCAGCTTGCGCAGCCGAACCGTATAGCCACGCGCCTGAAGAAGCGCGCCCAAGGCTGCGGAAGCGAGGCCCTTGCCCAGTGAGGACACGACGCCGCCGGTGATGAAGATATAGCGCGCCATGGGCTTAAACTCTAATCCGCGCAAACGCGATTCGGCGAGAGCAATGCCATTCCGGCATCGCCTCGCCTGTGGAGAACCTCATATCGCGGCGCGACCGCCGCGATACACGATCACTGAGACTTCGGAACCTGCGGGCCGCTGGGCGCCGGTGCGGCTTCCGGGGCAGGCGCGGGTGCGGCCTGGCCAGCCGGCGCCTGCTGGCGGAGCTGATCGAGAATCGTGCCGCCGCTCTGGGGAACCGAGGGGCCGCTCGGAGCGGCCGGGGTCAGCAGGTCCGGCGGGGTGCGACCCCAGCCGGCCAGAATGGTCAGCGAAATCGAGGTGACGAAGAAGATGCCGGCGAGGATCGCGGTGACACGCGTCAGCAGATTGGCGCTTCCGCGCGCGGTGAAGAAGCCGCCGCCGGAGCCGCCGCCCCCGCCGCCGATGCCCAGGCCACCGCCCTCGGAACGCTGGATCAGCACCACGCCGATCAGCGCGAGCACCACCATCAGATGAATGACGATCAAAACAGTCTGCATGGAATCCACGTCTTCGCGCCGGCGTCCGCCAAAAGGCCGGCAACCGCGCACAGGTCCGGAAAAACTCAGTCGGGCGCGTTCCTACACGATCGCGCAGGGCAATGAAAGAGTGCCTGATTTCGCAGCACCTCCCCGCGCCCTGCATGGCACGCGGATCTTGCGCCGCACACAGCTTACCACCATGGCAAAGCCGATGATCCATACCGCTCCGCTGACGCTGCGGCCGCGCGCTCAGGCCACTTTCGCCGCCACACAGGCGACGAAGCCGAGGCCGAGGCGCACTCAGATAGCGACTGAACCTGCGCCGCCGGCGGGTGCCGGCAGAAAAAGCGATGCGGAAGCGATTCGGAAGCCGGCTTTGCTCTGCTCCCGAGAGATCCCCTCTCCCCGACGGGGAGAGGGTTAGGGTGAGCGGGCAGGAAGGCGTGGACCCCCCTCTCCCCTATGGGGAGAGGGTCGGGGTGAGGGGGCCGCGCCCCGATGACGCGTCCCGCCTTCTCTAATGCGCCAGCACCGCCAGCAGCAGCAAAGCGACGATGTTGGTGATCTTGATCATGGGGTTCACGGCCGGTCCCGCCGTGTCCTTATAGGGATCACCCACCGTGTCGCCGGTCACGGACGCCTTGTGCGCGTCCGAGCCCTTGTAGTGGCGCACGCCGTCCTTATCCACGAAGCCGTCCTCGAACGATTTCTTGGCATTGTCCCAGGCGCCGCCGCCCGAGGTCATGGAGATGGCGACGAACAGGCCGGTGACGATCACCCCCAGCAGCATGGCGCCCACCGCCGAGAAGGCGGCCGACTTGCCCGCGACCCCGCCGCCCGCCACCAGATAGATCAGGTAATAGCAGACGATGGGCGAGAGCACCGGCAGCAAGGAGGGGATGACCATCTCCTTGATCGCGGCCTTGGTGAGCAGGTCCACGGCGCGGGAATAATCCGGCTTCTCGGCATAGGTCATGATGCCGGGATGCTCGCGGAACTGGCGCCGCACCTCTTCCACGATTGCGCCGGCCGCCCGACCCACCGCCGTCATGCCCATGGCGGCGAACAGGAACGGCAGCAGGCCGCCGAACAGCAGCCCCACCACCACATAGGGATTTTCCAGCGAGAAGTTCGGCGTGACCCCGGCGAAATAGCTGCCGGGCGCGGCGGTGCTGGTGAAGAATTTCAAATCCTGGCTATAGGCCGCGAACAGCACCAGCGCGCCGAGGCCGGCGGAGCCGATGGCATAGCCCTTGGTCACCGCCTTGGTGGTGTTGCCGACCGCGTCCAGTGCATCGGTGGAATGGCGCACCTCCGGGGGAAGGCCGGCCATTTCCGCGATGCCGCCGGCATTGTCCGTCACCGGGCCGAAGGCATCGAGCGCGACCACCATGCCCGCCAGCGCCAGCATGGTCGTCGCGGCAATCGCGATGCCGAACAGGCCGGCGAGCCCATGGGCCACCAGGATGCCGGCGATGATCACCAGGGTCGGCATCGCGGTGGATTCCAGCGAGATGGCGAGCCCCTGGATGATGTTCGTGCCGTGCCCCGTCACCGAGGCCTGGGCGATGGACACCACCGGGCGATAGCCGGTGCCGGTGTAATATTCGGTAGGCTGGTGCCGGTGAGGGCGCTGCCGGAGATCGGCCCGAAGCCCACCAGCACCCAGGTGACGAAGGCGAGCGCGAAGACCGAGAGCCCGGCGCTCGCGCCGAACCCCTTATAGAGCGCGCCCATGATCGAGGACGTCGGCCCGAGCCGCACGAAGAACGTGCCCGCAATGGAGGTGATGATGCATACGCCGCCGATGGCGAGCGGATAGAGCAGCATGGATTCCAGCGCCGGCGTATTGGCGAAGAAGATCGCCGCCAGCACCATGGTGGCCACCACGGTGACCACATAGGTCTCGAACAGATCGGCGGCCATGCCGGCGCAATCGCCGACATTGTCGCCTACGTTGTCGGCGATGGTGGCGGGGTTGCGCGGATCATCCTCCGGGATGCCCGCCTCCACCTTGCCCACGAGATCGCCGCCCACGTCCGCACCCTTGGTGAAGATGCCGCCGCCGAGCCGCGCGAAAATGGAGATCAGCGAGGCGCCGAAGCCGAGCGCGACCAGCGCGTCGACGACGGTTCGGCTGCCCGGCGCCATGCCGAGGCCCTTGGTGAGCACGGCGAAATAAACCGTCACCCCAAGCAATGCGAGACCGGCCACCAGCATGCCGGTGACCGCGCCGGCCTTGAAGGCCAAGTCCAACCCGCCGGCGAGCGATTTCGTCGCCGCCTGGGCGGTGCGCACATTGGCGCGGACCGAAACATTCATGCCGATGAAGCCGGCCAGCGCCGAAAGGATCGCGCCCACGGCGAAACCGACCGCCACCAGCCAGCCGAGCAAAAATCCAACCGCAATGAAAATGACGACGCCGACGATCCCGATGGTCGTGTATTGGCGCTTGAGATAGGCCTGCGCGCCTTCCGCGATGGCGGCCGCGATTTCCTGCATCCGCGCATTGCCCGGATCGGCCGACATGACCGCGCGCCCGACATGAATCCACCCCTACATTTCCGCCCAGGTTTTCTTGTCTTATGGGGGGAGTGTGAGGGGTGCGCCGGAAAGTCGCAATCGTCTCTTTGCGGTATTCGCCCGGGCGGCGGGCGGCATTACAGATTGGCGAAGCCGAAAAGCGCCCGTGGCGTCAGAGCTTGCTGCGATGGAACAGCGGGCGCGGCAAAGTGCGCACGATGGCCATGATGCCGAACCAGAACCAGGGCGTGTAGAGCACCACGCCGCGCTTGGCGATGGCGGCCTCGATATCGCCCGCCACCTTCTCCGGCGTCGCCCACAGCGGGCCGCCTTGCGGCAGGTGGGCGGTCATCTTGGTTGCAACGAAGCCGGGGCGCACGTCGAGCACCGCGACATTGGCCTTGAACAGGCGATGCCGCAGCCCTTCCAGGAATTTCTGCAAGCCGCCCTTGGCGGCGCCGTAGAGATAATTGCTCTGCCGCCCCCGGTCGCCTGCCACCGAGGTGATAACGGCAATGGTGCCCGCCTTCCCCACCTCGAACCGCGCGGCGAGCGCATCGCAGAGCAGGGCCGGGCTGACGAAATTGAGCGCAAGCGCCGCCTCCCCTTCCCGCGCGTCGGCGGAAACGCGGGCTTGATCTGGCAGCGAGCCATAGGCGATGAGCGCCACGTCCAGCCCGCCGAGCGCGCTCCAGGCATTTTCGGCGACCGCCGCAAGGGCAGCGGTGCGGGCGAAATCGGCCTCCTGCACCTCCACCTGTGGCGCGCCGCGCACGCTGAGATCGGCCGCGAGCCGGTCAAGTGCGGCGCGGTCCCGCCCCACCAGAACCAAGCGCTGGCGCGCCTCGGCGCAGCGGCGGGCGAAGGCAATGGCGATGTCGGAGGTGGCGCCGAAAATGGCGACGCGGCGTGCGGTCAAGGTCATGTCTGGGCCTCCGCCGGGTGAATGCCGACCCGGCGCGAAAACGCCGAGGACATTGCGGGATCGAGAAAATGCCGGAACGCGGACAGGGCCGGATAGCCCTTCTCATAAGTCGCGGCCGACATGGAGAAATCCTTGGCGGGATAGATGCGCCCGCGCGCGGTGACCACGATATCCTCCAGCCGCCGCAGCAGGCGCAGCGTGTCGTCCCCGAGATTGGGGAAGTCCAGCGCCAGCGTCACCCCGGGCATGGGGAAGGACATGAGGCCGGGCGAACCCACGCTGCCGAAGCGCTTCAGCACCACCAGCATGGAGCCCTGCCCGGCGTCCGCGATGGCGCGCAGCAGATCCGCCGTGCCGTCGCGTGCCGCCTGCGGCGGGATCACCGCCTGGAACTGGTAGAAGCCGCGCGGGCCATAGAGCTTGTTCCACTGGCCGATGGCATCCAGCGGGAAGAAGGTTTTCTCATAGGACGCGATCTGCGTCTTGCGGCCCGAGCGGCCGAGCTTGCGCAGGTAAGCGGCGTTGAAGGCGCGCAGCGAAAGGGCGTTCACCGCCGAGATCGGCGGGGCGAAGGGCACGGCGATCTTCGTTTCGCGCGACGGCGGCTCCGCGCCGATGCTTGGTGCATGGCGCGCCCGCAGATAGATGCCGCGCCCGAGCTGCGCCCCACCGGCCAGGCAATCCACCCAGGCGGCGGTGTATTCCCACGCCTCGGCACTCTCAGCATCGAGCGCGAAAAATTCGTCCAGATCGCCGAAGCGGATTTCCTCGCTCTCCAGCGCCAGCCCGCTCACTTTGCGCAGCCGCAGCGTGGCGGAGAGGATCAGCCCGGTGAGGCCAAGGCCGCCGATGGTGGCGCAGAACAGGCCGGGATTTTCCGTGCGCGAGCAGATCAGCCGGCTGCCGTCGCTGCGCGCCAGCTCCAGGCGCTCCACATGATTGCCAAAGCTGCCGCAGGCATGGTCGTTCTTGCCGTGCACGTCATTGGCGATGGCGCCGCCGACGCTGACGAACCGCGTGCCCGGCACCACCGGCAGCATCCAGCCCGAGCCGTCCGCCTGCGGCCGCGAGATCACGGCGAAAATGTCGGCGAGCCGCACCCCGGCTTCGCAGGTCAGCAATCCCGTTTCGGGGTCGAACGCCAGGAAGCAATCGAGATGGCGGGTCTCCACCAGCAGTCCGCCGGGATTGAGCGCCACATCCCCATAGGAGCGCCCGCAGCCATAAGCGATGACCGGCGCGGCCGGCGGCGCCAGAAGCAGGCGCGCGGCACTTTGCGGATCGCGCGGGCGCACCACGTCGCCCTCGGCGCGGAGCACGCCGCCCCAGGAGCGATAGGCGCGCCGCACCGGTTCCATCAGGTCGCCGCGAACAAGACGAGAAGCGCCAGAAGGCCCAGCAGAAGCGAGAAGCGATCTTTCAGCGCGAACACCACCGGATCCTCGCTCATGCGCCCGTGCACGGTGAGATGCCACACCCGCAGGATCCAGATCAGCACCAGCGGCATCAGCGCCCACAACATGCCGGGATGCGTGTAGATGTCGCGCGGATATTGCTCGTTGATCAAATAGACCATGAAGATGACGATGGCGGAAAAGCTGGAGGCGATGCCCGCCGCCAGCAGCAGCGGCAGATCACGCACCGTATAGCCGCGCGACACCACGCCCGTGCCCCCCGCCTGCACCACCCGGTTCAGCTCCGCATAGCGCTTCACCATCGCGAGGCCGAGGAAGATCAGCATGGAGAAGGTCAACAGCCAGGGCGAAACCGGCTGCGGCGCCAGCAGGCTGCCGGCGAGCACGCGCAAGGTGAACAGGCCCGCCAGGACGAACACGTCGATGATCGGCTGGCGCTTGAGGATCAGCGAATAGCTCAGCGTGACCCCCGCATAGGCCGCGAGCGCCGCTGCGGCGTCGATCGGCAGGGCCAGCGAAATCAGGCCTGAGAGCGCGAACAGGGCGATGGCCGCGAATGCGCCGTCACGCGGGGCAATGGCGCCAGCGGCGAACGGGCGATGGCGCTTGCGCGGATGCTGGCGATCCGAGGGCAGGTCCAGCAAATCGTTCACGATATAGGTCGCCGAGGCCAGTATGCTCATGGCGAAGAACAGCAGGACCGCGTTCATCGCCAGCACCGGCGTCGCATAGCTGAAGCCGAGCACGGGCGCGACGAACACCAGCACGTTCTTCGCCCAATGCTGGAGGCGCAGCGCCTTGGCCCAGGTGCGCGCCCCCGCGCGCTTCACCGCAAACGCCTGCTCGATGGACTTTCCCGCCGGCAGCAACAGCTTGAGGCGGTCCACATTGCCGACCAGGATCACCGCGTCCGCCGCCGCGAAGATGGGCGCGTCCACCGGGCCGTCGCCGGCATAGACGAACCGCTCCCCCAGCATCTGCCGGATCACCGCCAGCTTGCGCGCGCCGGAGAGATTGACCCCGTGCTGCGAGCCGCGTGCCTGGTCGAACAGGCCGAGATGGGCGGCCACCGCATCGGCGATGGATTGATCGGCGGCGGTGACCAGCGCAATCGTGCGCCCGGCGCGCTTCTGCGCCTTCAGATAATTCAGCAATTCCGAATTGTAGGGCAGCAAAGCGGGATCGAAATCGGTGCGGTCGGCGACCGCGCGCTTGAACGCCGCCTTCCCCTCGCCGAGGCGCGCCGCGAGGTCGATGACATCTTGCAGCCCCGTCTTCACATAGGCGAGACATCCCTCGTGCAGGGTATCGGACAACGTCAAGGTGCCGTCGAGATCCACCGCCAGGGGCGGGAGGGATGCTTCTTCTTTCGCGGCCAGCCCTTGCACCTGCTCATAGCCTCCGAAGACGCGCCGAAGGCGTCCGGTGCGACATCCCGGCCGCGCGAACATCTATCCGCGCCACCTGATATGGCCCTGGCTTATTGCACTTGCCCTGCGCAGGCGCAACCCGAGCGGTGGTATCCCGCACCCCCGTGCCGCGCGCGCCCGGCCCGGCGGAGTGCGGCAAAGAAAAAGGCCCCGGACATGCCGGGGCCTCGCGAACCGCCTTAACCGGAAAGGCTCAGTTCTTGGTCTTGTCCACCAGGGCCTTGGCCTTGATCCAGGGCATCATGGCGCGCAGCTTCTCGCCGACTTCCTCGATCTGGTGGGCATTGGCCTTGGCGCGGGTGGCCTTGAACGAGGTCTGGCTGACCTTGTTCTCCAGCATCCAATCGCGGGTGAACTTGCCGCCCTGGATGTCGGCCAGGACGCGCTTCATCTCGGCCTTGGTCTCGGGCGTGATGATGCGCGGGCCGGTGACGTATTCGCCATATTCGGCGGTGTTCGAGATGGAATAGTTCATGTTCGCGATGCCGCCCTCATAGATCAGGTCGACGATCAGCTTCACTTCGTGCAGGCACTCGAAATAGGCCATCTCGGGGGCATAGCCCGCCTCGACCAGGGTCTCGAAGCCGGCGCGGATCAGCTCCACGAGGCCGCCGCACAACACCACCTGCTCGCCGAACAGATCGGTCTCGCACTCTTCCTTGAAGGTGGTTTCGATGATGCCGGCGCGGCCGCCGCCGATGGCGCTGGCATAGGAGAGGCCGAGATCATGGGCATTGCCCGAGGAATCCTGGGCGATGGCGATCAGGGTCGGCACGCCGCCGCCACGCTGATATTCCGAGCGTACGGTATGGCCGGGGCCCTTAGGGGCGATCATCAGCACGTCGAGATCCTTGCGGGCCTCGATCAGGTTGAAGTGGATGTTGAGGCCGTGGGCGAACAGCAGCGCCGCGCCGGTCTTCATGTTGTCGTGCAGGCTTTCCTTATAGATGTCGGCCTGGAGCTCGTCGGGGGTGAGCATCATCACCACGTCGGCCCATTTGGCGGCCTCGGCGGGCGACATCACCTTGAAGCCCTCGGCCTCGGCCTTTTTGGCGGTGGCGGAACCGGGGCGCAGCGCGACCACGACATCCTTGACGCCGCTGTCACGCATGTTCAGCGCATGGGCATGGCCCTGGCTGCCATAGCCGACGACGGCAACCTTCTTCCCCTTGATGAGGTTCAGGTCGGCGTCACGATCATAATAAACGCGCATCATTCTCTCCTGTTGGGCGTTTCTTGGAGTGTTCGTTACTCAGGCGGAAGGCGGGACCCACCCTCGGGACGGGCCGGAATGGACGAAGGGCCGGCGCGACCTGGCTTGCGGCGGCGCGCAGACCCCTTAGACCATTCGACGGCTTTCTTTTCGGCCCTCAGGTATCCCAGCCGCTGACATCAGCGCAAGCGCGGCCTCGCATGGCCGAGGGCGGAGCCCTGCGGCAAGCGCGGCGGCCGGCGCGCCGCCTCACATGGCCTCCGGTCCGCGCGAAATGGCGACGATGCCGGTGCGCGACACCTCCACCAGGCCGAGCGGCGTCATCAGCACCGCGAACTGGTCGATCTTGTCGGACTTGCCGGTGATCTCGAACACGAAGCTCTCGGTGGTGGCGTCGATCACGCGGGCTCGAAACGCCTCGGCGATGCGCAGCGCCTCGCTGCGGGCGTCGCCCGTGCCGCGCACCTTCACCATGGCCAGCTCGCGCTCGATGGAGGTGGCCTCCACGGTGAGGTCGCGCACCCGGTGCACCGGCACCAGGCGGTCCAGCTGGTTGCGGATCTGCTCGATCACCATGGGCGTGCCGGTGGTGACGATGGTGATGCGCGAGAGATGGCCCTCGTGGCTCACCTCGGACACGGTGAGGCTGTCGATATTATAGCCGCGGCCGGAAAACAGGCCGATCACGCGGGCGAGCACGCCCGGCTCATTGTCCACCAGGACGGAGAGCGTGTGGCGTTCGGTACGTTCGGGAGGGTGGGACATTTTCGTGTCTCTGATCAGCCGGATTCCCTCTCCCGCGCGCGGGGGAGGGGTAGGGAGGGGGCCGGCCGAAGGCCGGAAAGCTGCGGAATTCGGAGAGGTTGCGTCTGCCCCCTCCCCGACCCTCCCCCGCAAGCGGGAGAGGGGGAGCAAGCGCGCGTGAGGCAGCCGACGTCACACCAGCATCTTGCCCTCGTCGGTGATGGCGTCGTCGAGATCCACCGCCATGTCGCCGAGGATCATCTCGTTATGGGCGCGGCCCGACGGGATCATGGGGAAGCAGTTTTCCTGCTGGTCCACGATGCAGTCGAAGATCACCGGGCGCTTGATGTCGATCATCTCGGCGATGGCCGCGTCGAGATCGGCCGGCTTGTCGCAGCGGATGCCGACGCCGCCATAAGCTTCCGCCAGTTTCACGAAGTCCGGCAGGGCTTCCGAATAGGAATGGGCGTAGCGCCCGCCGTGCAGCAATTCCTGCCACTGGCGCACCATGCCCATGTAGCGATTGTTCAGAATGAAGATCTTCACCGGCAGCTCGAACTGCACCGCCGTGGACATTTCCTGCATGTTCATCAAGATCGAGGCTTCGCCCGCGATATCCACGCACAGAGCGCCGGGATGGGCGATCTGCGCGCCGATGGCGGCGGGCAGACCGTAGCCCATGGTGCCGAGGCCGCCCGAGGTCATCCAGCGGTTCGGCTCCTCGAAGCGGAAGAATTGCGCCGCCCACATCTGGTGCTGGCCCACCTCGGTGGAGATGTAGACGTCCTTGTCCTTGGTCGCCGCATAGAGCCGCTCGATGGCATATTGCGGCTTGATGATGTCCGTGCCCTGGCGATAGGCGAGGCTGTTGCGCCCGCGCCAGCGGTCGATCTGCTTCCACCACACATCCAGCGCGTCGCGGTCGAGCTGCTTGTCCTTGGCCTTCCATTCGGCGACCAGCGCTTCCAGCACCTTGGTGCAGTCGCCGACGATGGGCAGGTCCACCTTGACGTTCTTGTTGATCGACGAGGGGTCGATGTCGATGTGGATTTTCTTCGAATTGGGCGCGAACGCGTCCAGCCGGCCGGTGATGCGGTCGTCGAAGCGCGCACCGATGCACACCATCACGTCGCAGCCGTGCATGGCCATGTTGGCTTCATAGGTGCCGTGCATGCCCAGCATGCCCAGCCATTGCCCGCTCGCCGCCGGAAACGCGCCGAGGCCCATCAAGGTGGAGGTGACCGGAACGCCCGTGAGCCGCGCCAGGTCGCGCAGCGCGCGGCTCGCCTGCGGGCCGGAATTGATCACGCCGCCGCCGGTATAGAAGATCGGCCGCTTGGCGCCGGCGATCATCTCCACCGCCGCCGCGATCTTGTCGGCGTCGCCCACGAGTTTCGGACGATAGGTCTTATGCTGGATGTTCTCGCGGCCGACATAGGTGCCGGTGGCGAACTGCACGTCCTTGGGAATATCGACCACGACCGGGCCGGGCCGCCCGTTCTGCGCCACGTAGAAAGCTTCATGCAGCACGCGCGCGAGGTCGTTCACGTCGCGGACGAGATAATTATGCTTGGTGCAGGGGCGCGTGATGCCGACCGTGTCGCATTCCTGGAACGCGTCATTGCCGATCAGATGGGTCGGCACCTGCCCGGTGATGCAGACGATGGGGATCGAATCCATCAGCGCGTCGGTGAGGCCGGTGACGGCATTGGTGGCGCCGGGGCCGGAGGTGACGAGCACCACGCCCACCTTGCCGGAGGAGCGGGCATAGCCCTCGGCGGAATGCACCGCCGCCTGCTCGTGGCGCACCAGGATGTGCTCGACCTGGTTCTGCTGGAACAGCGCATCATAGATCGGCAGCACGGCTCCGCCGGGATAGCCGAACAGATGGTCGACACCCTGGTCGGCCAGCGCCTGCATGACCATTTCGGCGCCCGTCATTTCCCTGCTCATCTCATCCACTCCTCTGCGCCCGTCCCCGGGGGGCATCCGCGCATCTCTAGTCCTCATCCACCCGCCGCCCGCCGGACACCCGATCCGGACGGCGGCCCAGAAACGACGAAGGGGCCCGAAGGCCCCTCGTCACGCGCCACCAGACCCCGAAGCAGCATTCAAGCTGCTCCGCCGGTGGCGCTCCTGCGTACAAGGATGGTAACGATCTTGCGCATGACTGCACATAGCCTTCCAAAAGTTGCGCGAACCTAGCCGCGCACGAAATCTCCGTCAAGGCGCCCTGCCACTTTTTTGTGACGCGCGCGCAAGGAAACGCCATTATCCGCGCTTCGCCCCGATATTGCCCAATCTTTCGTGGCAATATAAGGGGGAAAAGCTGGATCAGCAGCCGCTGCGGAAAACCTCATGCCCTTGAACACCAAATGCGCGCGCCTGACGGCGATCACTCTCGCCCTGTTCCTGACAGGGGCCGGCGTCGCGCGCGCGGACTGCCAGACCGACTTCAATGCCCTGCGCCAGGAGATGGAGACCAAGGGGCAGGCGCTCCAGGCCGCCGGCAAGCGCAAGGCGCCGCCGCAGGAATTGTGCGGCCTCTTCCGCACCTATACGGCGGTCGAAGGCAAGCTTGCCAAATATCTCGCCGACAATAAGGACTGGTGCCAGATCCCCGATCAGGCCGTGACCTCCGCCAAGGCCAACAACACCAAGACCGCCGCTTTGCGCGACAAGATCTGCGCCGCCGCGGCCTCCGGCGCCGCCGGGGGCGAGGCCGCTGGCGTCAAGCCGCCGCCGCAGGGCTCCATCTCCAGCGCGCTCGGCGTCACCACCGGATATGTTCCCGGCCAGAGCTCAAAGGGCGGCGGCATCTTCGATACTTTGAACGGCAACGCCCTCGGCAAGTGAGGGCCACCCGATGACCCGCTGGGGGGGAGACGGGGCGGTCGCGCCGGTCGCCGATGCGCCTGCGAACAATTGGGTGGATCGCTACGCCCCGGGGCCGATCCGTCCCTATCTGCGCCTCGCGCGCGCCGATCGTCCCATAGGCAGCTGGCTGCTGGTCCTGCCGTGCTGGTGGTCCACCGCGCTCGCCGCCATCGCGGCCGGGCAGCCCTACCCCGATCCCGTGCTCCTGGCGTTGTTCGCCATCGGCTCCGTGGCCATGCGCGGTGCCGGCTGCACCTGGAACGACATTCTCGACCGGGATATCGACCGCAAGGTCGCGCGCACCCGCAACCGCCCGCTCGCCTCAGGCCAGATCCGCCTGCCCGCCGCCTTCGCCTTCCTGATCTTCCAATGCCTGGTGGGCTTCGCGGTGCTGCTCTCGCTGCCGCGCTTCGCAATCATCACCGGCATCGCCTCGCTCGGGGTGGTCGCCATCTATCCTTTGATGAAGCGCATCACCTCGGTGCCCCAGCTCGCCCTCGGCATCGCCTTTTCCTGGGGCGCGCTGATGGGCTGGGCGAGCGTGTTCCGCAGCATCGAGGACCCCGCGCTCCTGCTGTTCGCCGGCTCGGTCTGCTGGGTGTTCGGCTATGACACCATCTATGCCCACCAGGACCGGGAGGACGACGCCATCGTCGGCGTGCGCTCGACCGCCCTCTTGTTCGGCCGCCGCAGCTGGATCGCACTCGCGCTGTCCTATGGCGCGACCCTGATCCTGTTCGCCATGGCCCTGGCCTCCGCCGGGGCCGG
>NCHM01000743.1 GCA_002257205.1 Rhizobiales bacterium 24-66-13
CACGCGCTCGGGCGCCTCGAACACGCCGAGCGCGCCGGTGACGCGCGCCATCTCATAGCGCTTGGCGAGGGCGTCGTAATTGTCCCGCGCCATGCCCACCTCGCGCTCCAGCTGCTGCTGCTGCCGGTCGATGGGCCCGAACGCCGCGATGTCGCGTTGCAAAGTGGCGATCACTTCCTTGATCTGCTCGACCTCCTTGGCCAGCGTCACCCGACGGGCCTGCGCCTCCTGAAGACGCTGCAATTGCGACACCAGCAGCGGGGCCGAGCCGAGGGCCTGGCCGTTCTCGCCGGGCTGGGTCACCCCGGCGGCGAGGTTCCATAGCCGGTCGAGATCCACGGTCTCGATGTTCTTCGCCGCTCCGAGCAGGTGCTGGCGCTCCTCCTCGAGCCGCGCGAGCTTGCGCTCGGCCGCCTGCACCTCGGAATGCGCGTCGGTATAGCGTGCGCGCAGGCTCGCGAGCTCGGCGGAGACCTGCACGATGGATTCCTCGATGCGCCCGATCAAGGGGTTGGTGCTGGCGAGGCGCTTGCGCAGGTCCTGGAGCGCGGCATCCGCGCTGCCCAGGGCCATCTGCTTTTCCTCCAATTGCTGGATCAGCCCGGCAAGCCGCTGGACCGTGGCGTTATAGAGCGCCGGCAGCTTGTCCGCATTGGCGGAGCGGAATGCGGCGAAGGCCTGCTCGGCCTGATCGAGGCTGGCGCGGCGCTCGTCCATCTGCTGCTTCAGGAAGCGCTCGCTGTCCTGGACCGATGTGCGCTCGGGCGAGACCAGGCGCTCCACGAAGCGGTTTGCAATGGCGGTCAGCGTCGCCGCCGGCGAGAGCGGATCGCCGGAGCGCAGCCGCATTTCGATGATGTCGCTGCCCACCAGCTGGATGTTCACCGCGAGCGAAAGCGCCCGCACCATGTAATCGCGGTCGCGCGGATCCGTGGTCGGGCCGATCCGCCCGAGATCCTCCAGCACCTTGCCCAGCACCACCTCCGAATGGGCGAGCGCGACCAGGGCCGACATGCGCTCCTTCAGATTGGGATTGATGGAGATGTCCTTCAGGATCGGGTTGAGCTTGGAGGGCTCCTGCACCAGCATCGTCATGCGCGCCTCATAGCGCTTGGGGGCGACCAT
>NCHM01000119.1 GCA_002257205.1 Rhizobiales bacterium 24-66-13
GCCCAAGGACACGATCGAGCGCTTCCGCCGCCTGGTGCTTCAGGAAAAGGTGGATTGCGTGCAGGGGCTGATTTCCACCGGCGTCAGCCTCGGCGTCGCGCCCACGGCGGAAGAGGAACAGGCGCTCCTCATCATGTGGGACGGCACCACCCAGGACGGCGTGAAGGAGGCGATGCCGAAGTCCAACTATGTCTTCCGCTCCACCGACAATGAGTGCGAAGCGGTGATGGCCTCGCTGCTGTCGATCAAATATTTCAAGGGCAAGATCAAGCGCATCGCCGGCATCAATCCGGACTATTCCTACGGCCGCAACAATTGGGAAGCATTCCAGCAGATCTTGCGCCGGGCCGGCGTGGAAGCCGAGGTGGTGGCCGAGCAATGGCCCAAGGTCGGCACCATGGATCTCACCTCCCATGTCGCCGCGCTGAAGGCGGCGAAGCCGGATTTCATCTTCTCGTCCATGCTGTTCGCCGATCTGCCGGTGTTCATGAAGCAGGGCTCGGCGGCCGGCCTGTTCGAGGGCGTCAACATCGCGCTTCCCGCCGCCGGCTGGCAGATCAATCAGTTGAAGAAGGAATTCATGCCCGAGAATGTGGTGTTCGGGCACAATACGCTGTATTTCGCCCTCCCCACCGCCTCGCCGCTGCAGAAGGCGTTCGTGGACGATTACATGGGCCGCTACAAGGAGGCCCCCCATTGGGAGGCGGACCGGGCCTATTTCGCCCTCGCCGCCTACAAGGCCGGCGTGGAAGCCGCCAACAAGGCGACGGGGCGCTGGCCCAAGCTCGACGAGATCATCGCCGCCATTCCCGAGCAGAAGGTGCAGAGCCTCGGCGGGCCGGGCCAGTTCCGCAAGGACAAGATCGCCGAGCAGACCTTCTACCAGGGCCTCTCCACCAACAAGAATACTTACGACTTCCCGACCCTCTCCACCGTCGACAGCTTCACGGCCGACCAGCTCCAGAAGCCGCCGGGCGTGGATTTCTGGGACTGGATCAAGACCTCCAAGCTGCCGGTCTGAGGGCCGAGCGACATGACCGTCTTCCTCGACGTGCTTCTCGGCGGCGTGTTTCACGCCGCCATCCTTTTCCTCGTGGCCGCGGGCCTTCAACTGGTCTTCGGCGTCCAGAAAATCGTCAATCTCGCGTGCGGCTCCTTCTATGCGCTCGGGGCCTATTTCGGCATCACGGCGGTGGGATTTGCCGCCCAGCTCGGCCTGCCGAGCGTCCTGGTGCTGCCGGTGCTGATCCTCGCGGGCCTCGCCATCGGCCTGGTCGGCCTGCCGGTGGAACGGGTTCTGCGCACGATCTACAATCGGGATGAAAGCTACCAGCTGCTGATCACCTTCGGCTTCCTGCTGATGTTCCAGGACGTATTTCGCTTCTTCTGGGGCGCGACGCCGCGCACCTTGGACAACGCCTATCTGGTCTATGGCACCGCCGAATTCCTGGGCGTGCAGGTGCCGACCTATAATCTTCTGGTGATCGCCGCGAGCATCGCCATCGCGCTCGGCCTCGGCCTGTTCCTCCAGCGCACCCGCATGGGCCGCATCATCCGCGCCACGGCGGAAAACCGGAACATGACCGAAGCCATGGGCGTGGATTCCAACCGCATCTTCGCCGCCGTCTTCACGGTGGGCTGCATGCTCGGCACGGTGGGCGGGGCGCTGGTGGTGCCGGCGTCCGCCTCCTCGCTCGACATGGCGGTGGAACTGGTGGTGGAGGCGTTCGCCGTGGTGGTCATCGGCGGCCTCGGCTCCATGCGCGGCGCGCTCGCCGGCGCGCTCATCGTCGGGCTGATCCGCGCGGCGGCCATCATGGTGCTGCCGGAGGCGGAAATCCTGTCCATCTATGTGGTCGTGATCGCGGTGCTGATCCTGCGTCCGGCCGGGCTTTTCGGGAGGGCGGTCGCGTGAGAATTGAAACTTCGGTGCGCGCCGTGGCGCCCCCCGCCGCCCCGCCGATCTCCCGCCCCAAGGGCCTGTGGGCGCTTCTGGTGATCGTGGTGGCCATGGCGGCACTGCCGTTCATGGCCTCCACCTATACCCTCACCTTGATGGTGCCCTTCTTCGGCTTCGCCATCGCCTTGCTCGGCTTCAACCTGCTGTTCGGCTACACCGGGCTGCTGTCGTTCGGCCACGCCATGTTCCTCGGCGTCGGGGCCTATGCCGCGGCGGTGCTGACGAGCAAATTCGGCGTGCGCTCGTTCGAGCTGGTCTTGCTGACCGCCATCGCGGCATCGACGCTCATCGCCCTGCCGGTGGGCTATTTGTGCGTGCGCTATACGCGCATCTTCTTTGGCATGCTGACGCTGGCGTTCGGCATGCTGTTCCATTCCGTCCTGTTCAAATTCTACGGCCTCACCGGCGGCGACCAGGGCATGCGCGTGGTGCGGCCCCTGCTGTTCGGCATGGACAGCGCGGGCGGCAAGACAGCTTTTCTCACCGGGCCGTTTTATTATTACGCGCTCGGCCTGCTGGCGGTGCTCGGCTTCGTCATGTGGCGCATCGTGCGCTCGCCGTTCGGCCTGCATCTGCAGGCGATCCGCGAGAATGCGCAGAAGGCCTCCTATCTCGGCGTGCAGGTCTCCCGCACGCGCCTGGCCGCCTTCGTCATCTCCGCCATCTATGGCGCGGTGGGCGGGGCGATCCTGGCGGTGTCCATCGGCCTTGCCGACCCGGAGATGGTCTATTGGACCCAGTCCGGCAATCTCGTCTTCATGGCGGTGCTGGGCGGCTCCGGCTCGTTCGTCGGGCCGGTGATCGGCGGGCTCGCCTTCGTTCTGCTCCAGGACAGCGTGATGGCGGCGACCCAATATTGGCGCTTCGTCATGGGCGCGATCCTGGTGCTGCTGGTGATCTTCTTTCCGCGCGGCATCGCGGGCATCGCCGGAGACGTCGTCGCCCGCTTCAGGAAGGGGAACTGACCCATGGCCGCCCTTCTCGCCGCCCATTGCGTTTCCAAGAGCTATGGCGCGTTCCAGGCGCTGCGCGATGTGTCCCTCTCCATCTCGGACGGGGAATTCATCTCCATCGTCGGGCCGAACGGCGCCGGCAAGAGCACGCTGGTGCATGTGCTCACCGGCCTGCTGAAGCCCACCGCCGGCCATGTGCATTTCCACGGCGCCAACATCGCCGGCATCGGCCCGGTGGAGCTGGCCCGGCGCGGCATGGCGCGGGGGTTCCAATTGGTGAACATCTTCCCCGCGCTGACGGTGCGCGAGACCCTGGCGGTGGCCGCGGCCTCGCGCCTGAAGCGCATCGCCAACCCGTTCCGCTCGCTCACCCGCGACCGCGAGGTGCGCGCCGACGTGGAGGAGGTGGCGGACATCTTCAACCTGCGCCACCGGCTCGATCAGCCGGCTTCCGCCCTCTCCCAGGGCGAGAAGAAATTGCTGGATGTGGCGAGCGCCTTCGCCCTCAAGCCGCAGTTGATCCTGATCGACGAGCCCACCTCCGGCGTTTCCACCGGCGACAAGCATTCGATCATGGAATTGCTGGTCACGGCGGCGCGCAAGGCCGGGGTGCGCGGCATCATCCAGGTGGAACACGACATGGACCTGGTGGCGCGTTATTCCGACCGCATCATCGCGCTTCAAGGCGGCGCGGTGCTGGCGAACGAGCCACCGGCCACCTTCTTCCGCGATCCCGCGCTGATCGCCGCCGTGGTGGGCACGCGCCCGCCCACCGTTCCTCACAAATCCGCAGCGGAGGCCCGCCCATGCTGACCCTGTCAGGGCTGAAGGTGGATATCGGCGGCAGCCGCATCCTCAATGGCATCGACCTCACCGTTGCGCCGGGCGAATTGGTCTGCCTGATCGGCCGCAACGGCGCGGGGAAGACCACGACCCTGCGCGCCATCATGGGCTATCGCAAGCCCGTGGCCGGCTCCATCGCCTTCCTGGGGGAGGAATTGACCCGCCTCCCGACGCATCGGATCGCCCAGATGGGCATCGGCTTCTCGCCCGAGGAATCCGAAGTGTTCGGCGATCTCACGGTGGCCGAGAATATTGCGCTGCCCACCTGGACCCGCCCCGGCGGCGACGGCAGCGAAGCGCGCATCGAGCGGGCGCTGACCGTTTTCCCCAAGCTGCGGCAATATCTGCATCGCGGCGGCATGCAGCTATCGGGCGGCGAACGCAAGATGGTGTCGGTCGCCCGCGCGCTGGCGCTCGATCCCAAATTGCTGCTGCTGGATGAGCCGTTCGAGGGGCTCTCCCCCGCCATCATCCCGGTCATCGGCGCCGGCATCGCCGCCATCCGTGCTATGGGACAAGCCGTGCTGATGGCGGAATCCAACGTCCACCATCTGCCCGAAGACGTAGACCGGCTCTATGTGATCGAGCGCGGCGAACTGATCTTCTCCGGCTCGGTGGCGGCCGCGCATCGCGACAAGGCGGTGATGCGGGTGATCGCCGGCGAGGTGGAGCTGGATCCCGTTTGATGTCCCCTTCCTCCACCTTCCCGCTGCGCTATCGCGCGGCGGTGCTCCACGCGCCCCACGCGCCCCTTTCCATCGAAACCGTGGAAGCGCGTGCCCTCGCGCCGCGCGACGTGCTGGTGCGGGTGAAGGCCGCCGGCCTGTGCCATACCGATCTTGAGGTGATCGAAGGCGGCCTGCGCTATCCCCCGCCCTTGGTGCTGGGCCATGAGGCCGCCGGCATCGTGGAGGCTGTCGGCTCCGAGGCGCAGGGGGTGAAGGTGGGCGACCATGTGGTGCTCTCCTGGAATCCCCATTGCGGCACCTGCTTTTATTGCGACCGCGCGCTGCCCATCCTGTGCGAGGGCTATCTGGCGGAAGGGCCAAAGGCGCGCGCGCTGGACGGCCGCGCGAAAGCCCATCTCGCCGACGGGCGGGAGCTGGGCGCGCTGATGTTCCTCGGCGCGTTCGGCGATTATTGCATCGTGCCGGACCAGCAGGCGATCCCCGTGCCGCGCGACTTGCCGTTCGATGAAGCGTGCCTGATCGGCTGCGGGGTGATGACCGGGGTGGGCGCGGCGCTCAACGTCGCCCGCATCTCGCCGCGCGACACGGTTCTGGTGCTCGGCTGCGGGGCGGTGGGGCTCGCCGCCGTGCAGGGCGCGCGGCTTGCCGGGGCCGAGCAGATCCTCGCCGCCGATCTCAGCGAGGAAAAGCTTGCGCTCGCCAAAAGCATGGGCGCGACCCATGGCGTCAACGCCCGCACCGGCGACGTGGTGGACGCCGCGCGCGCCCTCACGAACGGACGCGGCGCCGACGTGGTGCTGGAATCCGCCGGCGCGCCCATCGCCTTTCGCACCACGCTGGAGGCGGTGCGGCCGGGCGGCGAGGTGATCTGGCTCGGCAAGATCGATGTGGCGCACGACGTATCGTTCCGCTGGGGGTCGCTGATGGGGGAAAAGCGCATCCGCCGTTCCTCCTATGGCGGGGCGCGCCCGCACAGCGATTTCCCCTTCCTCGCCCGCGCGGCGCTGGACGGGCGGCTGGATCTCAAGGGCCTGATCTCGCGGCGCATTGCGCTCGGCGACATCAACGAAGGCTTCGCCGCATTGAAGCGCGGCGAGACCATCCGCAGCGTGATCGAGATGTAGCCGGGGGCCTTCCCGCGTCCCGGCCAAGCGCAGCGCCGAAGGCGCGGAGCGCATCCCCGCCAATCGCAGCGCCGAAAGCGCGGAGCGCGAGCCGGGACCCAGCGCAAAAAGCCGCCGCAGGCGCTTCAATAACCGCTTCACTCCAGATGCGCGGCGCTTCGCCCGAAAAAGCGCGCGGCGCGTTCGCGGCTGCGCCGCCTTCCTCCCTGGATCCCGGCTCGGCGCTCCGGCGCGCCGTCGCTGGGCCGGGAAATGTTCTTCAGCCCGCAGGCGCGTCGGGATAATATTGCGGCGCCTCGCGGCGGTCGAACATGCCGTAATCGCGGATGATGCGGACCCGCAGGGCGCGGCGCTCCTCCCCCTCCGCCGGCGCCCAGGCCGGAAGCGGGGCTGCCTCCTCCAGCGGGAACAGAAGCAGGCTTTTGCCGGGCGCGTAGATGCTGTCGTAGATCTCGCAATCCGCAAGGCCGATGCCGGAACCGGCCAGCAACGCGGACAGCGCCTCCTCCCCGAGGAACGCCCCAGCGGAGGCGGTGCGCGCCACTTCCAGGATGCCGACACCCGTGGCGCTGCCCACCTGCGTCGCGTCGAAGCGCTGCTGCGTCGGCGGCGTGTCGTGCGCACTGTCGCTGACCGCCTCGCCGATGCGCAGGTGATAATCCTCGAAGGTCTTGGTGCGCCCCAATTCCTGCACCGCGTGGTGACGCCCCTCGGTGCGCCAGCGCACCAGCGCCTTTTCATCCCGCCACAGGGAGAAGGAAAGCAGCAGGCCGGGGGTGCGGCGCGCGGAAAAACGCTCCACGGAGAGGAAGCCATCCATCTCGATGAGGCGCGGCCGCAGCTCCTGCGCGAGGGCGAGATAGGCCTCCCATTGGTCGGGGCGGGGCCGGACTTCGAAAATCACCGCGAACATGCTGTCTGCCCCGTGCGCTAGCGCGCCTTTGCTGTGGTTCGACAAGGGGTCCGCACCTTGCAGACACCTTGGGAAGACTATAACATATTAGTTCGATATCAATTGCATCCAGGGGATCCGCCAATGAAAACATATAGGGGAGATCGCACCATCGACGGCGTCCAGGTTACCGTGGACGACGCGCCCTTGCCAGTGCGCGAGGACATCGCGGTTCTAAGCCGCGACGGCTTCGAATGGAGCTATGAAGGCGAGGCGCCGGCCCAGCTCGCGCTCGCGCTTCTGGCCGATCATCTGTGCGATCCCAAGCGGGCGCTCGCCCTGCACCGCGGCTTCATGCGCGAGGTGGTCGCCAATTTCGCCAATGAATGGGAAATGACCTCCGACGACATCGACGCGGCGCTGATGGCGGTCGCCGCCTGAAGCGTCGCGCGCGGCGGGAAACCCTGGCGCACCAGGGGTTCAACGCGCCCCTTGCATCTGATATGTTAGTTATATATTAGTTAGTCCAACAGCCCAGGTGCGGCGGTCACGCCAGGGATGATCCCGCAGCCGAGAGAAGGAAGATTCCGATGGAACTGACGCAAAGCGTTATGTCGGACCGGCAGCGCAAATATCGCGAAACCTATCGCGAGCGGGTCACCGGCTGGTACAATGGCTGGCTGCACATGCTGATCATCTACACCATCGGCTTCACCGCGCTTTATGTGTACGCGGCCAATATCCATGCGGTGAAATGGTGGGAATGGTTCACCGTTCCGGTGGTGTTCCTGTTCTGCAATTTCTTCGAATGGGCGCTGCATCGCTACATCATGCACCGGCCCTCGCGCATCCCGTTGTTTCGCGCGGTTTATAATCGCCATACGCTGATGCATCACCAATTCTTCACCGAGGAGGAAATGCGCTTCGCCGATCATCACGACTGGCGCGTCACCTTCTTCCCGCCCTATGCGCTCGTCACCTTCACCCTGATGTCCATTCCGGGCGCGGTGATCCTGTCGTGGCTGATCTCGCCGAACGTGGGCTGGCTGTTCATCACCACCACGACCTCGGTTTATCTTGTGTATGAATTCATGCACTTCTGCTGCCATGTGGAAGAAAGCTGGTTCGTGCGCAACATGCCGTTCGTGAATACGATCCGCCGCCACCACACCGCCCATCATGATCAGTCGATCATGATGGAGCGCAACATGAACCTCACCTTCCCCATCATGGACTGGCTGTTCGGAACGTCCGACCTCGATCGCGGCCTGATCGGCCACATCTTCAACGGCTATGACACCAGCCGGGTGAAGACCAACATGCGCCGCACCGCGCGCACCCCGCGCCCGCAGGCCTCCTCCCGTTCGGTCGCCGCCGAATGAGCGCCATCGAGCCCAATGTCGCCGCGCTTTTGTGGTTCGCCTTGCTGTGGACCACCACCTGCCTCGGCTTCCTGATCCTGTGCGGCATGTATCCCATGCACACCCGCCCGCAGGCCGCCCGCGCGTCGGGGGCGCTTGCCCTCATCGTGCTGAACAGCGTCCTGTGGCTGGCGCTCGCCGCCCGCACGCTGGCCTTCGGCTATGGCGAATTGCGCCTCACGACGCTGATCGTCGTCGGCGGCCTTGTGATGCTGTTCGCCCCCGCCCCGTTCGAGGCCATGCCGGCCATATGGCGTGACGGGCGGCGCGGGCTCGCCGCCCTGCTCGTCGTGCAGGCGGCGGGGCTCGCGGTGTGGCTCGCGGTCAGTCAGGCCGGCGCCCAGTTTGTCGGCGCCCAGCTGGCCGGTGCCCCGCTGGTCTGACGGCGATGTGTGCGCCGCAAAACCAAGACTTTTCTTCCAAGGACCAAGGCCATGCCCTTTCACATCAAATTCGGCCTCTCGATCATCGTTCTGCTTGTGACGGCTGCGGGCTATGCCCTGCAAGCCCATCTCGGGCAGACCACGCCGAAATACGCGGTCGCGTTCCTGGGCCTCTTCATGGTGGTCGCCATGTGGGTATTCCCGGAGGTGGAGCGCAAGAAGATCGATCGCCGCTGACCGCGCCCGGCGCGGCGGGCGCCGTTCTGCCCTGATCGACGCACGCCGCATCTGCCTTCGCCTCCGGCCGCTCCCGCTGCCGGAGGTGCTTTCGTTCGCGTGCCATCGTTCGCGCACGCCACAAGGAGGGAAAAATCGCGCCCGCGTTTCGGGATGCGAAAAAAGGGGATGGCGTCCGCCCCTCCGCCCGCTCATAAATCCCCGACCCGGAAGAAGCCGAGAGAGCGCCATGACCGACACCTTCACCGCCCTTGTGATCGAAGATGAGGCGGGCAAGCCCAAGGCAAGCTTTAAGCAGCTCACCTTTTCCGACCTGCCGGATCATGACGTGCTCGTGGAAATCGCCTTCTCCACGCTCAATTACAAGGACGGCCTCGCGGTCTCCGGCAAGAGCCGCATCGCCCGCAAGCCACCTTTGGTCGGCGGCATCGACCTTGCCGGCACGGTGGTGGAATCGCGCTCGCCCGAATGGCGCACCGGCGACAAGGTGGTGGTGAACGGCTGGGGCCTCTCGGAAACCGAATGGGGCGGCTATTCCCGGTTCCAGCGCGTGAAGAGCCAATGGCTGGTCCGCCTGCCGGACGCCTTCAGCCTCCAGGATGCCATGGCCATCGGCACCGCCGGCTATACGGCCGCGCTGTGCGTGGATTCGCTCGTCGCCTGGGGCGCCATCCAGCCCGGCGGCAAGGAAGTGCTGGTCACCGGGGCCGCCGGCGGCGTCGGCTCCACCGCCATTTCGCTGCTGGCGAAGGCGGGCTACAGCGTCACCGCCTCCACCGGGCGACCCGAGACCCATGACTATCTCGCCGGCCTCGGCGCCAGCGCCTTCATCGACCGGGCGAGCCTCGCCGAGAAGGGCGCGCCGCTGCAGAAGGAGCGCTGGGCGGGCGCGGTGGATTCGGTCGGCTCCACGACCCTGGTGAATGTGATCGCGCAGACCGTCTATGGCGGCGCGGTGGCGGCCTGCGGCCTTGCCGGCGGGGCC
>NCHM01000120.1 GCA_002257205.1 Rhizobiales bacterium 24-66-13
AACAGAACGGTCCAGTTCCGTCAGCATCAGCAGTGACAAACTGATTCTATGACGGGGCGCTTGCACAATCAAGCCCTGGTTTCCAGTCGGGGCGCGATGGAGTGCGCCAATTTGCTGGCTTTTCATCCACTCAAGTGATGGAGCCGCGATCAATGGATCGCGGGGCGGCTAGCTATGTCACAAGTTACAGAGATAGCGTCCTTTCGGCGCGTCACACCAGGGATTCTTGCAAGCGCTCGGCTCGCCATGGCGAACGATGTGCCAGAGGTCTCTAAAGCGGAAGTCGCGATTATCCTCAAGAAGGCGGCGCCGGTCCTGGGGATCGACGGAGCGACCTATCACATTATGGATATCCTGATCGGTCTCTCGCGAGCGGATGACTGGAAGGGCGCAAGCCGTCCAATCGTTGCGATCTCAAACGCTAAGCTTGCCGAGTATACGGCGCGATCGGTGCGCCAGGTCTCTCGTTGCATCCGCCGTCTGGTTGAGGCCGGAATTGTGGCCTATCGCGACAGCCCGACCGGCCGCCGCTTCGTTTATCGCGACAAGGACGGCGCGATCGGCAAAGGCTATGGCTTGGACTTCACGCCGGCGCGGGTGAGGGTCCACGAGCTGAAGCGCCTCGTGGATGAGTTCCAGGCACGCCTGAACGGTGAGCAAGAGGCTCGAAGGACGACAACGCGGCTTGCGCGGGCGATTGTAGATGCCTGCGATGCCTATCCAGACCAGGCGGAGGGGTGGTTGGCCGAACTTGAGGAGATCAAGCGGCGAGAGCCGGGCTTTGAGGCACAAGCACAAGCACTAGAAGAGCTGCATAGCAGGATTATTATCGAGCTAACCGAGGATGCCGTTCCACATGAAATGTCATGCGAGGGTGACATCCATGTCGGCCCTAATATTAATACAACCTCTCAAAACTCATTTGAAAGTAAATATAACCAGCCTCGCTCTACCGAGCGAGACTCTCTCCGATTAGAAAACGACCGCGATGCGGTCGTTCGCCCACCCGAAAAAAAGTCTGAGCCGAATCCACAGACCGGGCAACGCTTGCCTGGGGCAAGGACCTCGCGCAGCGCCGACGAAATCCAGTCCGACGTGCTTTCATCGGTTTCCGTCGCGCTAATTCGTTCGGCCTGTCCAGAATCTTGCGTGGTTACAGGCCGTTCGTTTAAGAGCTGGCCGGAACTCACCGGCTCCGCCGAAATCATGCGCGTTATGATAGGGCTTTCGGAAGCTGCCTGGCTCGACGGCGCGGGCAAGGTGGGCCGCTATGCGGCCGCTGCGATCTTGATTACAGTTCTCGAGAAGTCGATGAGGAGCCCAGAGCAGATCTCCAGTCCGGGAGGATACTTCCGGGCAATGATTGACCGTGCCGTCGAGGGCAGCTTGCATCTGGAAAAGAGCCTCTTTGGCCTCGCGGATGGCGCTCTCAAGCGGACACGCGACAGCGCATCATGAATGGCGCGATGGGGGTTACAGCTGTAACTGTTCGTGCTGTCTGGCAGACTCGAGCAGCTCCGAAGAGGGCTGGCCGCCTTCCGATGGAAAAAACGCATGAACCGTCAATGAGTTGGCGAAGTGGGGTAACAGCTGTAACGATGCCGCCGGCTGGCCGCCAGGGAAGGGACCTCCCGCATGGCTGAGTATGACCGAGATCAGATCAAGGAAAAGGTGCCCTGCTCCGCCCTCCTGGAGAGCCGCGGCTGGAAGGTCGACCTTCGGGAAAGCACATCTCGGGCGATAAAATATCGGCGCGCGGACGGCGAAATCATCATCGTCAACCATAACGGTCGCGGTTGGTTCGATCCAATGTCGCAGGCGAAGGGCGACGTCTTCTCACTTGCCCAACACCTCGGGGCCCAAGGATTCCCGAGTGCGCTTCAGGTCGTCACTGAGCTTGTGGGCTTCGTTCCGCGTGATCCGGTTTGGCAACGTAAATCGCGACGGCGTCCTAGCGTCGCTCCTTCTCGGCGTTGGGCTGAACGATCTCCTCCAGCTCCCGGATCCGCAGCGTGGGCCTATCTAACTGAAGCCCGCGGCATCCCCGCGGCAATTGTTAAGAGCGCGGCCGCGGCGGGCTGCTTGCGAGAGGGGCCGAGGGGCTCGATGTGGGCGGCGCACCTGAACCCCGCAGGAGGCGTCGTCGGCTGGGAGGAGCGGGGGCCGGACTGGCGAGGCTTTGCAGCCGGCGGCTCAAAGACGCTTTTCCATCTGGGCGAAGCCAATGCCCGGCGCCTTTGCGTCACGGAGGCCGCGATCGACGCAATGAGCCTCGCTGCAATCGAAGGCTGTCGCGCTGACACCATCTACGCCAGCACCGGGGGAGGGTGGGCGCCGGCCAGCGATCAGTACATCCGAGCTCTCGCTGCGCGGCCGGGTTCATTGATTGTGGCCGCCTGCGACGCAAACGACCAGGGCGACGCCTACGCTATGCGACTCCGCGAAATTGCAGCTGCTGCGGGAGCCACATTCCTACGCCTTTGGCCCGAAGCGGAAGATTGGAATGCGCAAATCGTGCGGCCGTAGCGGAGATCGGGGTGATCCGCCGGTAGCCCGAGTCACGGTTTGAGGTTGCTGCTGAAACGGCGCCCAGCAGTTCAATCCAGTCGAAGGGCGCCTTGAGCTAAGCTGGATCGGCTACGTAATCACCAATTCCGCGCTTGCAGGCCCCTGGGGCTCAACCAAGCCAGTTCTCGACCTTCAGGCCTCTGATCCGGCTGAACTCGCCGACATTGGCCGTGACCAAGGTTGTCCCTAGCGTGTAAGCATGGGCAGCAATCAGAAGATCGTTGTGGCCAATGATCTGGCCTGCTGCCTCGAGCTCAGCGCGGATTCCTCCATACTCGTCATCGGCCGGGATCTCCAACGGCAGTACGGGGATCGTGGCCAAAACGTCCTCGACCTTCGCCAGCAGCTTCGCCGAGCCCTTTTTTGCGCAACCGTACCGCAACTCGCACGCCACGATGATGCTGGTGCAGATATTGCCGTCACCGACTTTCTGAAGCTGTCGAACCGCCTGTCCGGCTGGATTGCGCACCATGTCGCTGATGATGTTCGTATCCAGCAAATAGCGCGTCAAAAGATATCCTCCGGTTCGGCTGGCTTGTCCTCGATTGCGGGAAAGTCCTCATCGAGCGGATCCCACGTCGCCAGCAACGCAAGCAATCCGGTGGTCTGACGTACGGGTTCGATAATGATCCTATCGCCTTCACGGCTGATCAGGGCGCGGTCGCCTGGCAGTTCAAACTCAACGGGAATGCGGACGGCCTGGCTGCGGTTGTTGCGAAACAGCCGGACCTCTTTGGTAGGGGATTGATGCGGTTCGGCCATAACCATGCCTTCGTGTGTATATGCTTGTATATGCCACATTCGCCTGGACTTCAAGAAATACGCTAAGGGGGGCCGGTGAAGAGTGCGACATGCGGAAAGAGGGCGCCGAGATCACAGGCCTGCCGCCTTGGTGAGATTGACGCGGAACCGGTCTCTTCGGCGCTGGTAGCGTCGGGTCATCTCGGCGGAGGCGTGCCCAAGCTGTTTCTGCACGTGGCGCTCGTCGACCTCGGCAGAGGAGGCAAGGCCGGCACGCAGGGAGTGGCCGGCGAATTTTCCTCCCCGCTCGCCCTCGTTGAGATCGCCGCGCACGCCGGCGGCGAGCGCAGTGCGCTTGACCAGGCGCGCGATCTCCCGGTCATTGAGGCGTTCTGGCCCAACATCCTTCCCTTGGCCGGTCACCCGGCGGAACAACGGGCCGTGGCCGATCCGCGCCAGCTTCAGCCAGGTTTGCAGCGCAGCAATCGGGCACGTAGTATCCGACGAGCCTCTGCCGATCTCCACCTCGCGCCACCCGTTCTTCCCGCGCAGCGCGACCACCATGCCGCGATCGAGGATCTCAACCCAGCCGCGCCCGTCCTCGGTCTGGTCGCGACCGAGATCGAGCCCGACGATCTCGGAACGACGCAGGCCGCCGGCGAAGCCGAGCAGCAGCATGGCGCGGTCGCGCAGGCCACGCAGCGAGCCGCGATCTAGCGTCTCCAGCATGGCGATCAGGTACTCGGGCAGCACCGCCTCTTTCTGCCGTGGTGGGGCGCCATGGGTATTGCGGATGCCGGCGAGCACCGTGGCGATGTGCCGGTCCTTGCGATCGAGCGGCGTGCCGCGCTGGGCATAATTCCAGGTAAGCGCCGACAGCCGCCGCTCGATGGTGGATACGGAGTTCGGCTTATTACCCGGGAGAGCCGCACCTGAGGCACAGGCGGTGATGTAGAGGCCAACGATCTGCGGGGAGGGCGGCAACACCTCCAGGCCCTGGCGGCGGCACCAGCCGGAGAAATGCCGCCAGTCCGAGGCATAGGCCCTTCGCGTGTTCACCGAGCTCGCCGCATCGATGTAATCGCGCGCCCGTTCCGTGAGGCGCTCGAGATGCGCCGAAAGGGCAGGGGAGGGGGGCTCGGCCGGATCCGCGGGAACCGTCACCACCGCCGGCCACGGCTCGATGTCGTCCTTCATCTCCTTTGCTCCATCACCGCATAGACGTGGCCGACTGCCGGCTCGCCGCGTTCCTGGCGCACCAGCACGGGACGGATCCAGATCAGACGTCGCTCCATGAGGGCCGGACCATGCGCCTGGCGCCGCCAATGGCCGCGTCGCCAATGCGCGACGACCTCGCGGCCGCCCGGGCCCGCTTCTCCAGCGTCGTTGGTGTCGCTCGGGTCCACGCCAAGCTGAAGATAGAGATGGCGGAGGGAAAAATAGCCGTCTTCCGCAAGGCGGCCGATCGCCGTCCGCCGGCGCTTGGGCGTGGTGGCGTTGACAACCGCGTCGACGAGAGAGGAGGGCGCCTGCTTCGGCCATTCCGGCACGCCGAGCGCGGGCTCGGTCGACAGCAGACACAGCGCATTGCAGAGCAGGGCCAGCACGCTGCGTACGGTCGGGTAGGCCGCTTGATTATATAGCGCGGCGCGCTCGTAGCCGGAGAGCGGAGGGCTGCCGACCGGAAGCCCGTCCTTGCGGACTTCCTCGACACCTTGGCGGAGACGCGCCAAGGCGTCGGCGTCCGGGCGGAGGCCGACATCGTTCGCAGCGACTGCCCGATCGAGTGCGTCCTGTAACGTGTCGCGCGGTGAATCGAGCGTTAGCGGCGCAAAAAAGTGCGGTTCATGGCCTAGGATCCATGCGCTGGGCCCGCGGTGAGGACCGTCGGTCCGTCGGCTGGTGACATAGAAAGCTAGGGTGGGTGCGCTATCGTTGTCGGGCCCGCGGGCGAAGCTCTCGATATAGGCGCCGTCGATGACGTTCGGTTCGCCGGGCAACCCGACGTCCAGTCCGCCGGCAAAGCCGAGATAGAAGCACCGGAAAGGCAAGCGCATATCGTCGAGCCGGATATCACCGAGATCGGTTTGTCCGAGCAGCGCCACCAGTTCCGCAGGCAGCCAGAACGCGTTGCGGCCGCTGGCGGCAAACGCCACGAGATGAGCGGCCGTGCTAATCGCAGCGACGGCCGCGTCGGTCGTTGGCGGCCGTTTCTCGAAGGGGAGCTTCCCGAGCGTTTGATTGTAGGCAGCCATGCCGGCATTGGCGAGGCGTTGGAAGGCGTCGCCGCTCAGTAGCCCGTTATGGCAGTGGTTGACCTCGCGGCGGATGATCGCCTTTGCCTCGGGGAACTGACGCAGGAAGCGCAGCGGGTGCAGATCGTCGGCGTCGAAGGCCATGCGGTTCCCTCTCCCTGGCGTGAGCCGGAACGATGCCCATCGCCGCGCAGCCCAGGGCTGTGGGGACGACTCCCGAGCGCGTTTTTTCGCCGCGCAGGCGCCCGAATCCACTCCCCTTTCTATATAAAGAGTAGAACGTCCGATAATGCAAGATTATCGGTCGTTTTTATTCAGCGACGGGCGGTGCGGTTTATGTCAAAATGAATGATCTAAACCGCACAGTGCCTCTATCCTTCCGGACGATGCGAGCGCTCGATTCGACCCCGACCACAAGCTTCCATTCACCCGCCGTCCCCGGCTGGGCAGTCCCGCGCGCCCCGGTCGACGATCCGGTCGAGGCCGCTTATCTGGCCGGCGCGGCCTTGAATTCCTTGGACAATCTCGTGCGCAGCGATCCCCCCTGGTCCGGCGCCT
Source organism: Rhizobiales bacterium 24-66-13 (assembly GCA_002257205.1). Lineage (GTDB taxonomy): Bacteria > Pseudomonadota > Alphaproteobacteria > Rhizobiales > Xanthobacteraceae > NCEH01. The sequence goes on from NCHM01000120.1 coordinate 6,123, forward strand.
GGCGCCAGCGCCTCGCGCTGAAAGCCGCCGCGAACGCGGCGCGCCTGCTCGGCCATCGCGAGGACGAAGCGGCACTGCGCGACGCCTGGCATCTGCGCCCAGCTGGCGCCGATCCCGGACCCGCCGGCAATGTCCTGGCCGCGTGGCGCCGGCTCGCCACCCGTTCGCCGGCGATCGAGGTCGAGAGCCTGCGCGCGATCGTCGGCCTGCTCGGCCTTGCCTGGAGCGATGGCTTTGGCGCGATCCCCGAGCTCGTCGCGGAACAGGCCCGCTCGACCCGGCCGGCCCCGCTGGTCGCCGCGGCCGTCGCGGGCGAGGTCGCGGCGGCGTGTCCACGAGCCGAGGCTCTGGCCTGGTGGTGCGCCGACCTGGCGCTTGCCGCGCGCTTCCGCTGGCCCTTCGCCGTCCCGCTCCTGGCGACGCAGATCCATGCACCGCTGCTGCGCAGCGGCCCGGGCCGCCGGCGGCTGCGGCTGGGAGAGGAGGGGTTTGTGGGCGCGGTCTGTGTCGCGGCCGCGGCGGGCGGGGCGGAGGCCTGCCGGCTCGCGGGCGAGATCGCCGCGCGGGGCCGGCGCCTTGAGGTGGCGACGCCGAAGCTGCGGACCAAGGGGGCCGGGGAGGCGATCCGGCGGCTGCTCGACGACGACGCGGTGTCGGGATCGCTGACGACGCCGGTGCTGTCACGGTGGGCGGCGCGGCGGCTGTTCGAGCGCCTTCACGCGCTCGAGGCGGTGCGCGAGCTCAGCGGTCGTCCGAGCTTCCGGCTCTACGGATTGTAGCGATGGCACGCCGGCGCCGCGCGGACGCAAGCCTCGACACCGAGCTCGCCGAGCTTCCTGCGGAGCTGCGCTGGCGCGAATGGGTGGCGCGGGTCGAGGCGGTGATCTTCGCCGCGCCGGGCCCGGTCGAGCGCGAGACGCTCGCCCGCGTGGTCGGCCGCGCCTGCAGCCTCGAGCTCGTCATCGACGACATCCGCGAGAGTTTGCGCGGTCACGCCTACGACCTGGTTTCGGTCGCCGGCGGCTGGCAGCTGCGCACACGGACGCGATACGCCGAGGCGATCCACGCCGCCTTCGGGTCGACGCCGGCGCCGGTCCAGCTCTCCCAGGCCGAGATGCTGGTGCTGGCCTGCATCGCCTACCACCAGCCGGTGACGCGCGGCGAGCTCGGCGAGATAATAGGCAAGCAGGTCAGTCGCGACACGATCGGCTACCTGCGCGCGCTCGGCTTCATCGCCGCCGGCCCGCGCAGCCCGCAGCCGGGAGCGCCCTACACGTATGTCACGACAACGGGGTTCCTATCGCATTTCGGGCTCAATACGTTGCGCGACCTGCCCGACATGGAGGCGCTCGAGGATGCCGGCCTGCTCAGCAAGGACAAGCTGCTGGGCGATGATATGCCGCTGGGGCTCATGGTGGGCGAGGGAGACGAGGAGGACCTGGACGGAGACGACGTCACTGCTGGCGAGCCTTACGACCTCGACGACGGATCAGGCGGGAACGGATGACGATTGTTGACGAACACGACGAAGACGGCCCCATGCGCGTGCGTGAACATCACCTCGTCGTTGCGATGGCCAAGCATGTCTTCCTGCATCGGGAATATGGCGTTGTCTTCGTCCGGGAAGCCGCTTCCCGGGAGGACCTGGCCGCTTATGACCTGACCCCTTTGCTGCTCTACGGGCTTTCCGTTCCAGGGACCTCGCTTCGATGGGTCATACTCACGCCGGTCGACAATCCGGCATCGATCGTGAGGGTCCTCAAGGAGGCATGGGCGCGAGCCGACGGCTTGCGCGGCCGCCCGGATGTGCTGAAGGTGAGCCGCTATCTCGCCGCATCTGTGGTGGACTTGCCTGAAACGCTGGCGGCGACCGATGTCCGGCTCGTCGTCGCGGAGGGAAGCGACAAGGCGTTCTCGGCTTCTGTGCGGCGGTGCCAGGAGGATGCAATGTGGGCGAGCCTGCCGAGCAGACGGGCGACTCCGAGCACGACGCTGGATCAACTGAACCGCTGCGCCACGGACCGCCACAATCATTCTTTCCAAACCCCGCTGTCACGGGCCAATGCCACCATGGAGTGGTGGCGGAACCTGCCGCCTCGCGCGGCCGATCTACCGCCGGGCGATGAGATCGATTGGCGCCCGGGGGCATGGCTCCATGCCTGGGAGAAGGGGGTGGCGCCGGCCGGGCGGCGGTATTTCCACAAGGACACCTTAGACGGTGCCGTATGGCTGCTCACAACGCCTCCGATTGCGGATGACGACGAGCTCGAGGAGACCATTTTCGCGGATGATGAAACGGACAATCTCCCGGAAGTCGCCCGGGCATTGGTGCGATGCTGGCCGACCTCACCCGGCGAGCTGAGCCGCTGCATCGGTTCGACCGCTCGCTCGCTGGAATGGTTTCTCGATCGCAAGGCGGCTCTGGACCACCAACAGCGCGACCGATTGTGTGACCTCCTGGGTCTCGAGCTGGATCCTGATTTCCAGACTTACGAAACCTGTGCCCCATGCGTTCTGATCGCCAGGACGTCGAATGCCGCGAAGGAAGCGTATGAGTTCCTGTCGCACGGCGGCGATCTTGCCTTCTCGATCGAGGCTCTTCCCGCCAGCGGCCTGCCGGATCCGAGCTGGCGATACTTGGTGTTTCAGGCGTATGGAAGCGCGGCGAACATCATGCTTGTCGCGCGCGGATCCGGCGTTGATGCGAAGTTATCGCAAGGCCTCTTCATCAATTTCCAGGGCGCGAAGCCCATACGATTGGCGCTGTATCGCGATATTGTCCGCACATCCGCCAAAGCATGCCGGGATAGTTGTTCAAACATTCGGGCAATGAAGGAACTCAACGATCGGCATGTGAGCTTCTTCGCGGATATCGCATCTGAGATCTGATTCTTTTTACCCGCACCAATCCGGGTGCGGGGCCTGATTGGTGATCGTGAAGGTCGCAGGGCAATTGACCACCTTATTTGGGTGCGGAGACCCCTAGAGGGTAAGATAGGGGACGCGGGCTGCGCTGCTTCCTAGGACACCGGCTTCATTGAGCACTCTCGAAAATGACGTGGCATAGATGGCGCGAGCCGCTGGACTAGGGCATCGCGGTTGTAGAGGCGAAACATCATCTCATCATCGCTTAGTCGGCACGTCAGATTGAACTCGATGATCTCACCGCTGAGCCACTTGATGACCTCCGACATCAAGCCGCCAATCGCGAGCCAGGCCATCGAGCAGAGCGGGGTCGGGACAAGAGCAGTTCGAAATCGTACGCTAAGGTCGAACGGAGCAGGAACGTTGTGCGGCACGCCGTAGCCCAGCCGGGAGGCGAAGCAATCT
>NCHM01000744.1 GCA_002257205.1 Rhizobiales bacterium 24-66-13
TCGGTTCCCGCCACGCCCTCGGCCAGCGCGATGGCCGCGTCATTGCCCGAGATGGCGAGCGCGCCGATCAGCAGATCGCCGACGCGCACATTGCTCTTCACCGCCGCGAACATGGCCGCGCCGCCCGAGGGACCGCCACCGCGCCGCCAAGCATTCTCACTTACTGTGAACAGCGTGTCCTGCGTGATCCGGCCGGAGCGGATTTCATCGAATACGATCGCGCCCGTCATGATCTTGACTATGCCGCCGGGCGCGACGCGCTTTTCCGAGTCCTTGTCGAACAAGATGGCGCCGGTGGAGAAATCCACCAGGATCGCGCTCGGCACCACGGTCTGGAACGTGGATTGCGCGTGGACAGGGCCGACACTCGTCGCCGCGCCCAGAATCGCAAAACCTGCCGCCAGGGCGGCAGGCTTGGAAGCAATGGATGTCAGGGAACGGCTCAGGTGAGCGAGGGTGCCGATTGCGCGTGTGAGGATGCGACGGTCGCGCCCGCCGAAATTATCGCCCAGAGCCATCGGTTGCCACACCTGCGTAGCTGAGGCCGCTCACGGGCGCCGCGCCCACGCTCCAGCCGGAAGAAGGAGCTGTATTGCGTGCCACAGGCTGCGCCTGGAAGGCAACACGTTGCTGAGCGGCCACGGGTGCGGGCGCCGGAGCGGGGAAAGCCGCACGAGCCGGAACCGTGGCGGATGCGGTGCGGACCGGAGCGGGCGCCGGCGCGGCTTCGGCCTGGCGCACGACGGGTGCGGCGGTCTCCTCGCCATCCTCGTGCCCAAGATCGAACGGGCGCTGGAGCGGCTCGGGAATGGCGCCGGAACTGGTTGTTTCCGGCACGGCGCGCGGCAGGGCGGGCACGAACGGGGTCGCGGACGCCACCATGACAGCCGATCCGCTCGGCACCTGCGCCGGCTCGTTGATGCTGAGCGAGGCCGACAGGCGCCGGTCATCGGAGCCATCGATCGGCGCACGCGCCACATATTCCACCTTCACCTTCGCGACGCCCTTGCTGCTGAAGCCCAGCAGATCGGCGGTGCGATGTGAAACGTCGATCACCCGGTCACGATGGAACGGCCCGCGGTCATTCACGCGCACGATGATCGAATGATTGTTGTT
>NCHM01000121.1 GCA_002257205.1 Rhizobiales bacterium 24-66-13
GGGAATTGCCGGCCTGCGCACCATCGTGACGGCCGGGGCCGGAGGCATCGGCCTGGAGATCGCCCGCGCCTTCGCCCGCGAGGGCGCGCGGGTGGAAGTGTGCGATGTGGACGAAGCCGCGCTCGCCGCTCTGCCGCAGAGCGACCCGACGATCACCGGCAGTTTCTGCGACGTCGCCGACCGCGCCGGCGTGCAGGCGTTCATGGATGGCGCCCTGTCGCGCCTCGGCGGGCTCGACGTGCTGGTGAACAATGCCGGCATCGCCGGACCCACGGGCCGGGTGGACCAGATCGACCCCGCCGACTGGGACCGGACCCTCGCCGTGGACATCACCGGCCATTTCAACGTGACGCGCCTCGGCGTGCCGGCGCTGAAGGCGAGCAAGAATGCCTCCATCATCGGCCTGTCCTCGGCCGCCGGGCGGTTCGGCTTTCCCTTGCGCTCGCCTTATGCGGCGGCGAAATGGGGGGTGATCGGCTTCATCAAGTCGCTGGCCATGGAGCTGGGCGAATTCGGCATTCGCGCCAATGCGATCCTGCCCGGCTCGGTGGATGGGCCGCGCATCCGCTCGGTGTTCGAGAACAAGGCGCGCGAGCGGAACATGTCCATGGCCGAGGTGCAGGCCATGGCGCTTTCCGCCACCTCGCTGAAATGCCTGATCCCGCCCCAGCATCTCGCCAACATGGCGGTGTTCCTCGCCTCTCCGCTCGGCGCGACCATTTCCGGCCAGGCGATCGCGATCGACGGCGACATGCAGATGCTGGTGTAGCGCCGGGCGTCAATGCCGGGCTTTGTATGCCGAGCCTTCATGCCGGTTCGCGCACGCATTCATGCGCAGCTTGCATCACCCCTTAGCGGCGATCCGGTGCATGATCGCCGCCGAAGCCGGACGAGCAGAGAGCGGGACCGTGGCGAAAACCCTTTATGACAAGCTGGTGGACGCCCACACCGTCCGCCGCCTCGATGCGGACGGGCGGCAGGTGCTGCTTTATATCGACCGCACCGTGCTCAACGAATACACCAGCCCCCAGGCTTTCACCGGCCTGCGCGAGGCGGGGCGGCCCTTGTGGCGGGCCAAGGCGGCGCTCGGCACGGTGGATCATGTGAACTCCACCGCCAGCGCCCGCACCGCCCGCATGCCGGATGACGACGCGCAGCGCCAGGCGGTCTATTTCGCCGAGAATTGCCGGGATTTCGGCATCGAATTGTTCGACGTGCTGCACCCCCAGCAGGGGATCGAGCATGTGGTGATGCCTGAGATCGGCCTCGTTCTGCCGGGCCTGGTGATCGCCGCCGGCGACAGCCACACCACCACCTATGGCGCCTTCGGCACGCTCGGCTTCGGCATCGGCACCTCCGACATCGAGCATTATCTCGCCACCCAGACATTGGTGTATCAGCGCCTGAAATCCCTGCGCGTCACCGTCTCCGGCGCGCTCGGGCCGGGGGTGCGGGCGAAGGACATCGTGATGGCGCTGATCCGCGACATCGGCGCGTCGGGGGCGACGGGCTCGGCGGTGGAATTTGCTGGCGAAGCCATTTCCGCGCTCAGCATGGAAGGCCGCATGACCCTCTGCAACATGGCGGTGGAATGCGGCGCGCGCGGTGCGCTGATCGCCCCGGACGAGACCGTCTTCGCCTATCTGAAGGATCGCCCGCGCGCCCCCAAGGGCGCGCTGTGGGAGCTGGCCGTTTCCCGCTGGCGGCAGCTTGCCAGCGATGCGGATGCGGTGTTCGACCGCGAAGTGGCGATCAATGCCGCCGCCATCGCCCCCATGGTGACCTGGGGCACGAGCCCGGACCAGGCCGCGCCCGTCGGCGGGCAAGTGCCCGACCCGGCGTGCGAAGCCGATCCCGACCGGCGGCGCGACATGGAACGGGCGCTCGCCTATATGGGCCTTGCGCCCGGAACCCGGCTGGAGGAGATCGCCATCCAGCGCGCCTTCATCGGTTCGTGCACCAATGCCCGCATCGAGGATCTGCGCGACGCCGCGAGCGTGGTGCGCGGCCGCACGGTGGCGCCGGGCGTGCGGGCGATGGTGGTGCCGGGATCGAGCGCAGTGAAGCGGCAGGCGGAAGACGAGGGGCTGGACCGCATCTTCGCCGATGCCGGCTTCGAATGGCGCCAATCCGGCTGCTCCATGTGTCTCGCCATGAATGACGACGTGCTGGGCGCTGGCGAGCGCTGCGCCTCCAGCACCAACCGCAATTTCGAGGGACGCCAGGGCGCGGGCGGCCGCACCCATCTCATGAGCCCGGCCATGGTCGCGGCGGCGGCGCTCGCGGGGCGCATCTGCGATCCGCGCCCCTTTCTCGGAGAGAAATGATGCAGCCGTTCACCCTGATCGAAGGCATCGCCGCGCCGCTGCCGGCGGCCAATGTCGATACCGACGTCATCATGCCCAAGCAATTCCTGAAAGGCGTCGACCGCTCCGGCCTGAAGGAAGGCGCCTTCGCCGCGCTGCGCTATGGGCCGGACGGCACGCCGCGCGCCGATTTCGTGCTCAATCGCGATCCCTGGCGGGCGGCGTCCTTCCTGGTGGTGGGCGAGAATTTCGGCTGCGGATCGAGCCGCGAGCATGCGGTGTGGGGGCTCTCGCAGAACGGCATCCGCGCGCTGATCGGCACCTCGTTCGCCGGCATCTTCTTCGACAATTGCGCGCGCAACGGCCTGCTCGCGATCACCCTGCCGCAGGAGGACGTGGCGCGGCTCCTGGCGCGCGTGGGCGATCCCGAAACCTGCCGGATCGTCATCGACCTGCCGCACCAGACCATCACCGCCGCCGGGCTTTCGCTGAGCTTCGAGATCGAGCCGACGCGCAAGGACGCGCTGGTGCGCGGGCTCGACGCCATCGGCACCACCTTGCAGGCGCGCGACGACATCGCCGCTTTCGAAACCGCCTATCTCAAGGGGAATCCATGGCTGGCCTGAGCGAGACCCCCGGTACCGTTTCGCTGGGCCCGGCGCCCCTCATGGAGGGGTTCGATCTGCTGGACGTGGATGTGGGCGGCGGCATCATTATTCGCGCCGCCAAGGCGGGGGAGGGGCCGCCGCTGCTGCTGCTGCACGGCCATCCCCAGACCCATGTCACCTGGCGCAAGATCGCCCCGACGCTGGCGCGCACGCACACCGTGATCGCCGCCGACCTGCGCGGCTATGGCGACAGTTCGAAGCCCGAGGGCGGGGAAAACCACACGGCCTATTCCAAGCGCGAGATGGCGAAGGACCAGATCGCGCTCATGCGCCGCTTCGGCTTCGATCGCTTCGCTCTGGTGGCGCATGATCGCGGGGCGCGGGTGGCGCACCGCATGGCGCTGGATTTTTCGCACGCCGTGGAGCGGCTCGCCCTGTTCGACATCGCCCCCACCGCCACCATGTATGCGCGCACCGACAAGGCCTTTGCCACGCGCTATTTCTGGTGGTTCTTCCTGATCCAGCGCTTTCCCTTGCCGGAGCGGATGATTGGGAATGATCGCGAATACTTCCTGAACGAGCATATCGCCGCGCAGATCAAGATTTCCGGCGCCACGGAGTCGGCCGCTTTCGCCGAATATTTGCGCTGTTATACGCCGGAGACCATCCACGCCATCTGCGAGGATTATCGCGCCGCCGCCACCATCGATCTCGAACACGATGCCGCTGACGCGGACACGCGCATCACCGTCCCGCTGCTCGCCTTGTGGGGCGGCCTCGGCACGGTGGGCGCGCTCTATGACGTGCTGGAGACCTGGCACGAGAAGGCGGACGATGTGCGCGGCCGCGCGCTGCCCTGCGGCCACACGCCCCAGGAAGAATGTCCGCGCGAGACGCTGGCGGAATTACATGCCTTCCTCGGCTGACCGACGGCTCAATAGCCGCCGATGATGGGCAGGATCTCCCCCGTGATGAAGCTTGAGCATTGCGGCGAGGCGAGGAAGACATAGGCGGGCGCGATCTCCTCCGGTTGCGCGGGTCGCTTCATCTTGGTTTCCGCGCCGAACTGGCTCACATCCTGCGCATCCCGGTCGGCCGGGTTGAGCGGGGTCCAGACCGGACCGGGCGCCACCGCATTGACGCGGATGCTGCGCGGCAGGAGCTGGCCGGCGAGTGCGCGCGTGAAGGCGTGGATGCCGCCCTTGGTCATGGAATAATCCAGCAGATTGGCGCTGCCCATGATGCCCGTGACGGAGCCGGTATTGATGATCGATCCGCCGGGGCCGATATGCGGCGCCGCCGCCTTCGCCATGTGGAAATAGCCGTACAGATTGGTCTTCAGCGTGCGGTCGAACTGCGCCTCGTCCAGATCCTCCAGCATCTCGCCATGCTGCTGGAAGGCGGCATTGTTCACCAGGATATCGAGCTTGCCGAAGCTTTCCACCACGCTCTCCACCGCCTTGCGGCAGAAGCCGGCGTCGGCGACATCGCCGCTGATGAGCAGGCACCGTGCGCCTTCCTGCTCCACCGCGCGCTTGGTCTCCTGCGCATCGGCGTGCTCGTCCAGATAGAGAATGGCGACGTCCGCGCCTTCCCGCGCGAACAGGAGCGCGACCGCGCGGCCGATGCCGGAATCCGCGCCGGTGATCAGCGCGGCCATGCCCTTCAGCTTGTCCGACCCCTGGTAGAAAGGCGCGTCATAGAAGGGCGCGGGATCGAGCGCGGCTTCCGCGCCCGGCTTGGGCTGATGCTGGCGGGGCAGGGGCGGGACGGGATAGGCGCGCGCGCCGGTCTGCGGGGCGCTGGTCTGCGCGGGGTCCGACTTTTCGTCCGGCCGCACCGCCTCCTTGTGTTCGGCACTCTTCTGGATCTGACGATAGTCCGCGCTGGTCCGCGAGGCTTCGACCTTCGAGGCGCTGGCGCTCATGGCGTGCTCCATATGGTTCATGCGCAAGTGGTTTTCGCGAGCAGGTGGTTTTCGCGAGCAGGTGGGTTTCACGAGCAGGTGGGTTTCACGAGCAGGTGCGGCGCCGGCGGGTGGCCGCCGGCACCGTCCGCGGGGACTATTCCGCCGCGCGGATGTTGAGCTTGGACTCGGCGATGGAGGTCAGCTTCTTGTCGGCGGCCTTTTCCTCGTCGAGATTGCGCTGGAGCACGCTCGCGCAATCGGCGCGGCCGAGGCGCTTGGCCCAGGCGATGAGCGTGCCGTAGCGGGTCATCTCGTAATGCTCCACCGCCTGCGCGGCGGCGGCCAGCGCGGCGTCGAGCACTTCCTTGTCCTCGACCTCGCCCGCGACTTCCTCGGCTTCCTTGATGATGCCGTCGATCGCCGGGCAGGTGACGGTCTTGGCCGCCGCGCCGTGCATGGAGAACACTTCCTCCACGCGCGTCACATGGCCTTCGGTCTCTTTGAGATGGGCCTGGAAGGCGGCCTTGAGCTGGGGATCGCTGGCTTTGTCGATCATCTCGGGCAGCGCCTTGAGGATGCGCTTCTCGGCATAATAGATGTCGCGCAGGGTGTGGACGAACAGATCATCCATGGTCTGAATGTCTTTGGAGAAGAAGCCCATGGTGCGGTCCTCGCTGGTGGGGATTTGTAGCCGGACGCTCCTGCGCCCGCTGACCCCTTAAACCCCACCTCGTCCGCCTTGTTCCGAAAATGCGATGAATTCGCAAGCTGTGCCGAAGCAATGGCTTGGATTTTATTTTAAGCGTGGCAGTTATTCGCGCAAATATTATTGATCTTGGCTGTTGCGGCAGCGCCGGGAACACGGCCTGCCACCCGCAAGTTCTGCTGCCGAAACCCACAGGAGGTTACGTGCATGGACGAAGAGCAGGACAAGATCCGCCAGAAGGCTTACCAGATCTGGCAGGAAGAGGGGTGCCCGGAAGGGCGCAGCGATGTGCATTGGGACATGGCGCGCGAATTGGTGGCGCAGCAGGAAAATTATCTGTCCACCACCAAGCCGGTGGGCGACGCCGAGGGCAGGGCGGAGGATTCCACCATCGCGCTCGACAATCAGGGGGATTTTCCCACCCTCACGGACCAGGGGGAAATGGAAGCGCCGCGCAAGGTACGCCCGCGGCGGTAGCAGGTGCGATTGAACCGGTGCGATCAAACCGGTGCGATCATGCGGGCCGGCACCCGGCGCGGCCCGCTTTTCCAAGCATGCGGCGCGCTCATTCGGGCGGCGGGACGGGATCTTCCCCCGGCCGCCCGCTGGGCTGGTCCTGGCCGCGCTTGGCGATGCCGATCAGCGCGGCTTCGCGGTTGGGATAGGGGCCCGAGACGGGCGTGTCATCGGACGACACCGCCCACCAGCCGCGTTGAATACCGCGCGCACGTGCGCTCTGGTCATCGAATTCCTTCGGGAACAGCATTTTTGCCTCCGTCTCTCTGTGCTTTTTGAACGCGCGCGGGCAAGAGCCGTTCCCCGGCGTTTCCCATTCGTCACGGCGGGCCTCAAGGCGCGCCTCATGGCGGGGCTGACAAGATGTCGCAGGACGCGTACACTCGTCGCAAGGGTGTCGCGGCGTGGTTCGTGGCCTTGCGCAGCGTGCGCTTTCCCCCGGCTCCGCGACGTCTCGATCGATCATCGGGAGGAAGCGCCATGACCATCCGCAATCCAGTTGAGTGGAGTGCCGACCAGGTGCGGCTGACGTTCAACGCCGCGCGGGCGGCGGGGGCGGCGTTCGTCCCCGCGCGGGAGGCGATCAGCGCCCCCATGCCGCGCGCGCGCCGCATCACCTATGGCGACCTTTGGGAGAGCCTGCGGCGCGGCATGGGCGATTTCGGCGCCTGCCGCAGCGATATCGTGTTCATCTGCGTGGTCTATCCGCTGGCCGGCCTGGTGCTGGCGCGGATCGCGCTCGGCTACGGCATGTGGCCGCTGCTGTTTCCGCTGGTGTCGGGCTTTGCCCTCATCGGCCCGTTCGCGGCGGCCGGCCTCTATGAGATGAGCCGGCGGCGCGAACAGGGGCTACCGCTCTCCTGGCGCGACGGCTTCAAGGTGTTCGCCTCGCCCTCGCTCGCCCCGATGCTGGAACTCGGCCTGGTTCTCACGCTCATCTTCGGCCTGTGGCTGGTGGCCGCCATGGCGATCTATGCCGCCACGCTCGGGCCGCAGATGCCGGCCTCGCTCGCGGCCTTCGCGGACGACGTCTTCACCACCCCGGCCGGCTGGGCGCTGATCGTGTTCGGCGTCTCGGTGGGGGCGGTGTTCGCGGTGGTGGTGCTCACCATCTCCGTGGTGTCGTTTCCGCTGCTGATCGACCGGCGGGTGTCGATGGGCACGGCGGTGCGCGCCTCGATGGACGTGGTGCTGCTCAATCCCATGCCGATGCTCGCCTGGGGCCTGATCGTCGCCGGCGCGCTGCTGCTCGGCGCGCTGCCGGGGCTGATCGGGCTGATCGTGGTGATGCCGGTGCTCGGCCACGCCACCTGGCATCTCTATCGCAAGGCCGTGCGCTGAAACGGAACGGGTGGCGGCCCACGCCTCCCGTCCTTTTCCTCATGCGCCGGCGCAGAGCTTCGCGATCACTGCATCGGCGTCGATCCACCCCTTCAGCGTCGCCTCGGGATGCTCGAAGGCGATCCAGCCTTCGTTGAAGCCGTCCAGCATGCGGATGCGCGGCTCGGGATTCGTCATGCCCTGCGCGGTGAAAATGCCGGCCCAGCTTTCGCGCGGCACCGGCCGGGCGGTCACGACACTGTCGAGTGCGCGGGAGAAGGCGGTGGCGAGGTCGTTCGGGCTCACGCGGCGCGGACCTTCCAATTCCACCACTTTGCACCCGCTCCAGGTCTGTTGAAGCAGCTCGGCGGCAACCCGGCCGACATCGCCGGTCGCGACCATGGGGATTGTCCGGTCGAGCGGGGTCAGGAAGCTGGGGATGACCCCCTCCGCCCGGGCCGAGGGCACATCCCAGGCGGCATTTTCCAGGAACCAGGCGGCGCGCAGGAAGACGACCGGGCAGGGCAGGTCGGCGAGGTCATGTTCCATCAGGCCGAGCTGGGACAGAAGATTGGTCTCCTGCGCCCGCGCGCCAATGGTGGAAAGGCACACCAGCTTGGGCGGCCGACTGGCCTCGACCGCCGCGCGGATATTGGCGATGGTCGCCCGCACCTCGGGAAATCCCGGATCCGGATCGAAGATCGGCGGCAGCAGGATGAACACGCCCTGGGTCCCGGAAAAGGCGCGCGCGAGGCTCTCTGCATCGGTGAAATCGGCGAGGGAAATCTCGCAGCCGTCCTCGGCATGGGGCGCGCCCTTCTCAAGGCTGCGCACCACCGCCCGTACCTTCTGGCCGGCATCGAGAAGCGCGCGGGCTGCCGCTCCACCCACCTGACCGGTGATTCCCGTGATGGCAAACATGGCATGTCCTGTGACCGGCGCGGCAAGGCCGCCGCGGGCGAAGTCATGCACCTGGACGTCAGTATGACGCGAATGCATTAATGTTATTTCATAAATGACGGAAAATCATTTCCATGCCATATGACGCGCGCCTGCTCGGGGGCATAGGGGTGCTGGCCGCGGTGGTCGAAGCGGGCAGTTTCGTCGGCGCGGCCCGTGCCTTGGGGCTGACGCAGCCGGGCATCAGCCGGGCGGTGGCGCGGCTGGAGACGCGGATCGGCGTGCGCCTGCTGGATCGCACCACGCGGGCGGTCTCGCTAACCCACGAGGGGCGGCGCTTCTATGAGCAGGTGATGCCGCTGCTTGCCGGCATCGCGGATGCGGCGCGCCTTGCCGGCGGCTCATCGACGTTGGTGCGCGGGCGGCTGCGGGTGAACATGGACCCGTTCTTCTCCCGGCTGCTGGTGGCCGAGCAGATCGGTGCGTTCCTCGACAGATACCCCGAAGTGTCGCTGGAGATGCTGGCGCGCGAGGAGGTGGGGGATTTGGTGGCGGAGGGGTTCGACGTGGCGGTCCGCTTCGGCGTGCCGCGCCCCTCGTCCCTGGTGGCGCGCAAGCTGCTGGAGACGCGCATCCTCACGGTGGCGGCTCCGGCATATCTGGCCCGTCAGGACCGGCCCCGCCATCCTTCGGAGCTTTCCGGCCACGCCTGCATCCAGTTCCGCGATCCGCTGACCGCGCAGCCCTTCGCCTGGGAATTCCATCGCGGCCGCGAGATCGTGCCGGTGGCGACGCACGGCCGGCTGCTGGTCAGCGATGTCGGCACCATGCTCGGGGCGTGTGTGGCGGGGGTTGGCATCGCGCAGGTGATGGAGCTCGGCGTACGGCCCCTGCTCGCCGACGGGCGGCTGGTGGAGCTTTTTCCGGACTGGCCCGGCGAGACGTTCCCGCTCTATGCGCTGCATCCCTCACGCCATCTGCCGGCGGCGAAGGTGCGGGCGTTTGTGGACTTCACCCTCGAAATCCTCGACGCCCCCGCCGCGCGGGCGGGGGCACCGGCACGGGCTCAATAGGGCGCGACGGCCTCGGCCTGGGCGGCCTTGCGGGCATAGA
>NCHM01000122.1 GCA_002257205.1 Rhizobiales bacterium 24-66-13
GGCCGCCAGCGGCAACCAGGCGATGGAGCAATTGGTCCTGCAGCCGCGCATCGACCTGCTGTTCACCGACATCGTCATGCCCGACATGACCGGCCGGCAACTGGCGGAAAAAGCGGCCGCCGCGCGGGCCGGGCTGAAGATCCTCTACACCACCGGCTATACCCGCAACGCGGTGGTGCATAACGGCATTCTCGACCACGGCGTGGCCTTCCTGCCCAAGCCCTTCACCCTGGACCAATTGGCTCGCAAAGTGGACGACGTCCTGGCCGATCGCGGCATCAACCGTCCCTGAGCGGCCAATCGCGCGCCTTCGGAGCAGCTTTAAGACCAACCGACATTCAGTGAAGTGGGGCATCCGAAAGCGGACGTGGTCCCTTTTCCTGCTTCCCTCGCTCGTCGCCCTTCGTTCGTCATGGCCGGGCGCGTCCCGGCCATCCACGCGGCGCCGACCTCACGATGCTTGAAATACTGGAGTGAGCCGGGCGGCGTGGATGCACGGGTCAAGCCCGTGCATGACGATTGCATCTTGCAGACGATGTCATCTCGGCACTGACCTCAGCCCAAGAGTGTCGACCCGCCATAATGGTGTTAAGATACCATCGCGGGGCATTTCCGTTCACCGATTCCCTCTCGGCAGCCACATGATACCGTTGGCTCGTGATCGCCCCTTGGACCGGGCGTACGGCAATGCTACGCCTTATCCTCGTTGGATTTATGCCACCTTCTTGCCCTTATCGAGGGGGTCGCACCGACGTTGGAGATTCGAAGGCGGGAATTCTGAAAACGGAAATGGGGGCACCATGACCCTTTCGGCACCATGAGCACGGCCGTGCGCGCCACCGGGCCGGGCATCGCCCCGGCTGAGCCGCTGCCTGCGGTGCGCGGCGATCTCGATTGTGACGTCTGCGTCATCGGCGACGGCACGCCGGGCCTTTGGATCGCGCTGGTGCTGGCCCTGCGCGGCCGCGCGGTGGTCTTGCTGGAGACCAAGGCACCGGAAGCCGGGCGACAGGAGAGCATCGTCGCCGCCGGCCTTGATCTCACCGCCATGGACCTGTGCGCTCGGGCCGACCGGGACCGGGCACGGGCGCTTTATGATCTTTCCGCCGGCGCGACCCGCAGCGCCCTGCGCCTGCTGGACGTGCTGCGGCTGGAGCAGACGGGCGAGGGGGAATTGCTGGTTCCCGGCCCGGCCGGTCTCGCCGATTTGCTGGACGAGGCCGCCGCGCGCGACGTGCTCGGGCTTCCCGAGCTTAAGCGCGTGGGCGAGGCGGACCTGTTCGATCTCATCGGCACCGATCTTTATTCCGGCGCGCTGCTCGACCCCGACGCCCGCCGCTTCGACGTTGGCCCGCTCGCGCAGTTGCTGGGCGAGGCCGCGACCGCCGCCGGTGTCCGCCGCTTCATACGCGCGCCGGTTGAGAGCGTCGATCTCGATGGCGTGCGCAAATATATCCAGCTCGCGACCGGGCGGGTGCGGGCGGACCACGCCATCTTCTGCGCCACGCGCGGGCTTGGGCGCGTGGCGCCCTGGCTCGCCCGCGCGGTCTATCCGGCCACCTTCGTCACCGGCAGCTTCCATGTATCGTCGGGCGGCTATGGCGGCCCGGTCGTGCGCGAGACCGGCGCGCGGCCGGTGCGCTTCGCCCTCGATGGCGGGCACCTCGCGTTCACCGCGCCGACCGCCACCTATCAGGGTCGGGAGGTTGCCGCCGCATGTGCCTTGCGGCGACAGGCCGGACTCCTCTATCCGCGCCTCGCCTCGGCCATGGTGGGCCATGCCTTCGGCTGGCGCGCCGCGCGCGCGCCCTCCGGCCTGCCCCTGATCGGCCGTTATCGCCCCGGCGTGTGGTATGCCCTGGCCCTCGGTCAGGACCCGCTGGCCAATGTGAGCCTGGCCGCGGACCTGATCGGCGACGCCATCGTCGAGCGCGACGACCGGATCGCCCTGTTCGGCGCCCCGCCGCTGCCCTCCACCTGGGGCGCGCTCGGCGCCGGCCTGCGCTGGACCAGCTATTGGGCCGGTCGCCTCGCCGACCGGGGGGAGCGCCGGCGTGCCCGGGTCGCGGACCGTCAGGAAGTCAGCACCGTGGAATTTTCCAGCGCCTGACGGTCATCCGACGTTCGTTTGGGATTCATTCACCTTATCCGCAGCAAAAAGCCGCGTAAGTCGCGTGAGGAGCGCGATCATCGGGCATGCGTGACATATTTGGCACCAACGTGTGGAGGGTGCGGGGTAGGGTGCGCTCTTGGATTCAGACTGGGTGGACTATGGCCGAGCCGCGCCTTCTTTCTTTCGTAACGCTCTGTGCCACCGGCCTTTTTATCGCTGCCTCCGGCCCCGCCTCGGCCGCCGATGTCGCGCCGGGAATGACCGCGCCGGCCCCCGCCAAGCCCAAGGAAGACTGGTATCTGACCATTGGCGGCTCAGGCAATATCATACCACAATATCCCGGCAGCGAGACCTACGAATTCCGCCCCGGCTTCATTTTCAGCATATCGAAAGCGAGCGAACTCAACGCTTTCCACAGTGTCGATGATAATCCATCGATCGCCCTGTTCGACACCGGCAAGTTCCGCATCGGCGCCGTCGGTCGGATCGACTGGGGGCGGGACGAAGACGATTCGGACCGCCTGAACGGCATCGGCAACCTCGACCCCTCGCTGGAAATCGGTGGTTTCTCCGAATGGTATCCGGTTGACTGGCTGCGCCTGCGCGGTGAGTTGCGCTATGGGTTCGGTGGTTATGAGGGATGGGTCGGTGATCTCGGCGCCGACGTGATCGTACCCTATGAAACCTGGCGTTTCGCCATCGGCCCCCGCCTCGCCTTCGGCTCTTCCGCGTTCCAGAATGCTTATTTCGGTGTGACGCCGTTCCAGTCGCTGAGCGCCAATTTTCTCGGCAATCCCTTGACCGTCTATCAGGCCAGCAGCGGCCTGTATTCCTGGGGAGCGACCGCGCAGCTGACCAAGGATTTCGGCAGGGGCTTCACCGCAGGCGTGTTCGGCACCTACGGCCGGCTGGTTGGAGATGCCGCCGATTCGCCTTTAACCCAGAGCGCCAACCAGTTCACCGCAGGGGTTTCGCTCGCCTACACTTTCAACATCGGCAAGGCTTGGTGGTGAGCTGTGTCTGACGCCGCGCAGGGCGCAGCGCCTACGTGGCGGTATCAACATATAGCAGGGGAACGGACAGGCCCCGCTTGAGTTTGTTTGCCGAGCGCCGTGGGCGTTGATGGCGGTTGTCGTGAGGCGAGGTGGTGGATATAAGCGCGGCGACCCGGTGGGGATCAGCGACGCTGTATCGAGGACATTGCTGATGTCGGTCCAAATCGACCAGGACTATCGCCCCCGCGAGGACGAGCCCTTCATGAACGACCGCCAGCGGGAATATTTCCGGCTGAAGCTGTTGGCCTGGAAGGACGATATCCTGCGGGAGGCGCGTGAAACGCTGCAGCACCTTCAAGACGAGAACCAGAATCACCCCGATCTCGCGGACCGTGCGTCTTCCGAGACGGATCGTTCGATCGAACTGCGGGCGCGCGATCGCCAGCGGAAGCTGATCTCCAAGATCGATGCCGCCCTGGGGCGAATCGAGGACGGGAGCTACGGCTATTGCGAGGATACCGGCGAGCCGATTTCGCTGAAGCGCCTGGAAGCCCGGCCGATTGCCACGCTATCGGTGGAAGCCCAGGAGCGACACGAGCGGCGCGAGCGGGTCTATCGCGACGATTGAGGTCCGCGCGGGCCGGCATGCCGGTTCGCGCGATGCCGCAATCAGAGTTGAACAAAGATAAAAGCCGGGCCTAGGGCCCGGCTTTTTCATGCGTGCGGCCGGCAGGCGCGATCAGCGCGGCCCGGTGCCGCGGCCGAGCAGATTGGCCATTTCGGCTTCCAGATCCTCGAATGGGTCCTTCTCCGTCGCATCTTCCGTTTTAGGCGGGGCAGGGGCCTTGGAATCCGCCACGGGCTGCGGGAGCGCGGGGTCGATGGAGACCATACTGCCGGAATCCAAGGCGAACGGATTGGCCAATTCGCGGGCGAACGCGTCCGGCTGGGGCGCGGCCGGTGGGGTGGCGCGCGGCAGCACCCAACGGCGCGGTGGAGCGGGCGGCGCGGCCGTGACTGCGGCGGGCGCCGGAGCATTGGACGCGACGGGCTCGACGACGATCGCGGGCGCCGGCGGCGCCATCCTCACCTTGAGATCTCTCGGATCGACGGGCCGTGCGCGCACCTCCGGCGCCGGCGGAACCGGCGGGCGTGCCCCGTCGGGCGCAGGGTGGTCCGGTGCGATCGTGGGAAGATCGGCGGGTTCCACCACGCGGGCCGCCGCCGGGCGGGCCATCACTTCCAGCGCGGCCGGCTCGGCCACGGGTGCGGCGGCGGACGCCTGATCGGGTGCTTCGGGCCGCTCTCCTTCGGGCCGTGCTTTCATGTTGGCGGTGCGGAATAGCGCCCCAAGCCCTCGCCGTGCCGGCGCAGCTTCCTCCACCGGGGGCAGCGCGGAACCGGCAGGATCGCCCGGAATCTCCGCCGCATCCGGACCCAGCAGATCCTCAAGGGTTAGCGCGGGAATGATCTCCGCCGATCTTGCGGGCGGGGTCTCGAAATCAGATGCCGCGGGCGCGATCACCGGCGGCGGGGCAACCGGCGGAGCGGCGACGGGCTGCACGGTCGGGCGCCCTTGCGCGGATTCGGCGAGGCGAGGCTCCGCGCGCGGCGCTTCCGTGGGGCGAATGTCCTTGCCGAGCGTGAAGGTCGTTCCGCGACGTGGCACCGGCGCCGGAGCCTCCGCCCGGGCTGCGGCCGGAACCGGAGCGGACGGAAGCACGGGCGGCGCCACGGGCGTGGCGCGCTCGGCAACCGGCGGTGCCCCGGGCGGCACAATGGGCGATGCGGGAGGCGGCAGGTCCAGCGTCACTTCGGGCGCTACGGCATTTTCGACTTCGCGCCGCGCTTCCGGCGCGACGCTGACTTGCGGCGCAACACCCGTTGGCGATGCGGCCTGCGATTTTGTCGCGAGCGCGCCCTCCTGCACCGGTGTGGACGGTGCCGTCGGGGCCACGGATGTAGCGGGTGCCTCAACGGAAGCAGTCACGGACGGTACGGGGCGGGCGGGATCGATGCTCGCCTCGAGCCGCTGCGGCCTCGCGAAGGGTGTGCGCGGTGCTCCAGCATCGGGGCGGCGCGGCGTGTCGATCGCAGGAGCGGTCCGGTCGGTGGTGCGCCGTGCGGGGAGAGGACGGCGGACTTCGGCTGCGGGGGCATCGCCTTCGAGCACCGGGGCAATGGCGGGTGCCGGGGTCGGCTCGCGTGCAACGGCCGCCGCCAGGGTGGCGGGCTCGTCCGGCTTGTCAGGGGCTGGAGCGCTGGGCGCGGCGGCGGTTTCCCGAGTGGCGCTCTCGAGAGTAGGCTTGGCTGCAACGGGCGGACTCAGCGGCCGACGGGGCGACTGGGGATCGCGTGCATAAATGGATTCACGCGGCGCAACGGCCTCACGCAGGACTTGGGCTTCGCGGGCAACTTGGGCTTCGCGGGCAACTTGGGCGTCGCGCGGAGCCGGGGCCTCGCGTTGAGGCAAAGTCTCGCGGGAAGGCAGAGCCTCCCGCGGCGTCATCACTTCGCGGGGCGGCAGGGCTTCTCGGCTTTCGCGCGGCGCAAGGGCTTCGCGCGGTTCGCGGGGCGGCAGCGCCTCACGCGGATCGCGCAGCGGCATGGCCTCGCGGGCAGGTTCACGGGCGATGGCCGGCTCCCGCAATACCGCCGGCTCGCGCGCCGGAGCACGGGAGATCGCGGGCTCCACGACAATATCGGTGGAGCCGCCGACCAGCAGCAGGTGTTCGACCTCATCACGCCGCACCAACACCAGGCGCCGGCGCGGATCTATGGTGACGCTGTCTAGAACCGCGAGACGCGCCTGGCGGGAGCGCGCCGCGCCGCCTCGGCCTTCGCGCCCGAGGTGGCGTACGATAAACACGGTCAGGCCCAGCAGCACGCCGATCACCAGCAAGGCGATGGCCAAGCGCACGGGCAGATCGAGTTGCGCCCCAAACAAATTCTGCAACATCGTGTGTCCTCTTCGCTGCCCGTGCGATGTATCACGTCCCAAGCCCGGCACCCCAGCGCCGTGCGATCGGGCCGGGGGTGCCCGTAGGGTACAACATCAACCGGCGAACCAAGAAATTGTTGACGATCATGGCATGATTTCAACCAATGCCGTAACTTTGCGTTAATTTTAGCGGATTCGGAGCGGTTTATGGCCGCAAAGGGCGTTTCTGCGCTCCTTGGAAGGACGACTTCATGAGCACCGACGCGGGCGATGCGCGCTCGGGTTTTTTGAGCGGGGTGTTCAGCCGCAGGACGTCCGGGCGTGAACGTTTGGTGGTCGGCGGGGCGGCTTTCGCCGGCGGCATCGTCGTCGCGGCGCTTGAGGGCAGCACGAGCGGCGGCATCACCGCGGTCCTCGCGGGCCTCGCCGCCATCGGCATCTTCGCCGTGGTGAGCGCGACCATGCGGCTGTGGAGCGGCACCGACAAGCGCAGCGACGAGCTGGTGCAGGCGCTGCTGGCCAATATGAGCGATGCTGCAATCGTGGTGGAAGCCGGAGAGCGCGTGCTCGCCGTCAACACAGCCTATCTCAATCTCAGTCGCAGCGCGGCCGGCCAAGTTCCGACGCCGGACCGCTTTCTCGGCCGCATCCCTGGTGGGCAGGCCATGGTCGGCCTGCTGTTGCGCAGCGCCGCCGACGGCGTCAGGGGCATGCAGATCTTCCCCTTCGATCCCAACCCGGCGGGTCGGCGCTTGGTGGTTTCGGTGCAGCCGCTCGCCGGTGCGCGGCGCGCCTTGTGGGTGCTGCATCTTGCCGGCGAGACCGTTCCGTCGGTGCCCCTTGCACAGGTGGCCGCAAGCGCCGCCAACGTCGCTCTCGCCCGTCCACCCGCGGCGCAAGCGACGGATCCGCTGCTGCCGGCCGTGGGCGCCCTCGCGCTTGCTGAAATCTGGGAGCAGGCGCCGGTCGGAATGGTGCTGCTTTCTTCGGCCGGCGGGCGGCTGGCGAACGGCACTTTCTCCCGCTGGCTGGGCTACGGGCTGGCTGAACTCGGCGCGGGCGTGCTGCCGTTTGCCGAGCTGGTCGGGCCACGAAGCACCACCATCGCGAAAGCCGCCGTCGAGCGGGGCCAGACCGGTCCGCGCGGGATCGACATGGACTTCGTGCGCCAGGACGGCTCCATCGCCTCCGGCCGCGTGTGGATCGGCGGACGCGCCGGAGCGGATTGCATCGCCGTCGTGATCCCGCGCGGCGACGCCATGGCCCTGCCGGCCGTCGCGGAAGGGCAGGCGCTGGAACCGCCGCAGCGCATGTCCGGCGGCTCCGACGCCTCATTCTTCTCGCGCTCGCCGCTCGCCATGGCGAATGTCGATGGGGCCGGCGCGGTGCGCGAGGCCAACGGCAGTTTTGCCCGTCTTTTCGCGGGCAGCGACCGCATGCGCGCGGGCACCAAGCTGGAGCAATTGGTCGCCGAGCGCGACGTTCCGGCGGTGGAAAGCCTCGTGCGCGAGACGCTGTCCGGCCAGGCAAGCGGAGCGCCGGTGGATGTTGGCATCGCGGGGCAAGGGGGACGCTCGGCGAGGCTCTATGCCGCCAATCTTGGGCCGGGGGGCGCCGGCGCGGCGATCTATGTGGTGGACACCACCGCGCAGCGTGCCCTTGAGGCGCAGTTCGCCCAATCGCAGAAGATGCAGGCGATCGGGCAGCTCGCCGGCGGCGTGGCGCATGATTTCAACAACGTACTCACCGCCATCCTCGGCTATTGCGATCTCCTGCTGGCCAATCACCGGCCGAGCGATCCGTCCTTCCCCGACATCATGCAGATCAAGCAGAACGCGAATCGGGCGGCCGGGCTGGTGCGCCAACTGCTCGCCTTCTCGCGCCGGCAGACGCTGCGGCCGCAGGTGATCCAGCTCACCGACGTGATTTCCGACCTTTCCATGCTGCTGCGCCGCCTGATGGGCGAAAGCATCTCGCTGCAAGTGGAACACGGGCGGGAGCTATGGCCGATTCTCGTGGATGTGAACCAGTTCGAGCAGGTGATCGTGAATCTCGCGGTCAATGCGCGCGATGCCATGCCCTCGGGCGGTGTCGTCACATTGCGCACCCTGAATGTTCCGGCGGCGGCCTGCGCCGCCTACGGCGACGCCAGCAACCTTGCGCCCGCCGATTATGTGCTGGTCGAAGTGGGCGACACCGGCACCGGCATGCCGCCGGACATATTGGAGAAGATCTTCGAGCCGTTCTTCTCCACCAAGGACGTGGGCAAGGGCACCGGCCTCGGGCTTTCCACGGTTTACGGCATCGTGAAGCAGACCGGCGGCAGCGTGCTGGCCGCGAGCGAACTGGGCAAGGGCAGCCTGTTCCGCGTGTTCCTGCCGCGCCATGAGGGGGCGATCGAGGAGACGCAGGCGCGCCCTGCAGAACCGGAAGCCAAGGTGCCGGATCTGACCGGACAGGCGTCGGTACTGCTGGTGGAGGACGAGGACGCGGTGCGCGCCTTCGCCTCCCGCGCCTTGAGCGCGCGCGGCTATCGCGTGGTGGCGGCGGCGAACGGGGCCGAGGCCCTGGAGGCGATGGACCAGCCCGGCACCAGCTTCGATGTGGTGGTGTCCGATGTCGTGATGCCCGAGATGGATGGGCCGAGCCTCCTGCGCGAACTGCGGCGCCGCGATCCCGATCTGAAAATCATCTTCATCTCGGGCTATGCGGAGGAGGCGTTCGCCAAGAATCTCCCCGAGGGCGAGCGTTTTGCCTTCCTGCCGAAGCCGTTCTCGCTGAAGCAATTGGTCGCTGCGGTGAAAGAAGCAACCCGCCCCTGAGGACGCAGATACCTCGCCGAGGCCTCTCCTCTGTCAAACTGTCGCAGCTTCACCTTGGCCATGGGGCGAAAGAATATATGTCGCGCTGCGGCATGTCGGCGGGCGTGGCGGTGTTGCACTGCAAGCGGGCGTGAGCGCGAAGAAGCCGTAAGGGTCCGCCGACCCAGGCCGGATGATGGGGTAAGTGGCGCATTTTCAGTCGCCGCAACGGGCTTCAAGCGCGGTGGTGAAAATCGACATCCTACAAAAATTCGCGTGGCATTTGCGGGATATGGCACCTGTCGCACCGGCAGCTCAGTAAGTTTGGGCTGTTCTGCGCTTGAAGGGCAAGGTCGCACTTGCCACCCATCTGGCGCTGCGATAAGCCTCGCTCGTTTCGAACTCCTCCAACCGAGG
>NCHM01000123.1 GCA_002257205.1 Rhizobiales bacterium 24-66-13
CGGCGCGCGCGGGCCCCGCGAGACTAAAGACGGCGGCTCCCGGGCCGCCTTCTTTTTGCGCGCCCGTTGTTCGCGCGTCCATTTTCCCGCCCGGTCCGTACCGGCCTTCGGGTCACCGGCCGCCGGCTCAGGAATGGACGCGGTGCGCGATGTGGGGCGAATAGGCGCGTGCGGGCCGCTCGCTCATTTCTGGAATGCGGCGCCCGGCTGGCGGGGCGGCGATGCCATAGCCGAAGTCCGGCAGATCATGGCGCGCCAGTTCGATTTCGAGCAGATGTTCCTGGTCCGCGCCCCAGACCGCCAGCTTTTCCTTGGAGCGGCGCTCGGTGGTCTTGCGGCCGATGGCCGAGCTTTTCACCCGACGCGGCTTCTGCAAATCCAGGCCGAGATAAGCCGAGAGCCGTTCCATCTCCGCTTCCGGGTGAGCCAGCAGGTCCTCATAACGCAGGACGTGGGGCTCGGGCCGGCTGTGCCATGCCTTCACATGGGCGCACCAATAGCCGATCTGGCTCAGCTTGCCGGTGGGATCGCGCGCGGAAGGCGCCTTCACATAATCCGCGAAGCTGGTATCGGGATCGATGCGATAAGCCGGCTCATGACCCTTCAGGTCGAAATAGAATTGCGAGCGCAGCACGTCGCGGGGGTTGCGCACGATGTAGACATGCTTGGCATTGGTGTAGAGCGAGGAGGCGGCCACCCAGTGCATGTAGGAATGCCAGGGCCGCCGCTCCTTCAGCTTCTCGCCGAAATAGGCGTCGTGGCTCTTGACCACCACCGGCATCTGCATGAGGCGCGCGAAGAAATCGCCGTCGAGGTGCATCCATTCACGCGCCACCGGAAACCGCGCGCGGATCTCGTCGATCAGAAAATGCGTGCCGGAGCGGCGGTGCGACTGGACCAGGATGAGCGGGCGCATGCCCTTGTCGTCCCAATTTCCGATCCGGCCGAGAAAACTGCGCTCATGATAGGGAAAAGCGCTGGACTGGAGATAGCGCCAGCGCAGGATGGCCCAGGCCCGATCCATTTTCTGCGCAAGAGAGGTACCCATCGAGCGTCCCCAGGCTGCACCATACCCCGCCGAACGTCCGGCGGGATGAGATCGAAGATCGTCGTTCACACGTCCCCGTGTTCTCCGGCCGGAGTAGGTGAATGGCGCACCATCCTAACGTAAAGTCTTGGAGGT
This sequence comes from Rhizobiales bacterium 24-66-13, assembly GCA_002257205.1. Classification (GTDB taxonomy): domain Bacteria; phylum Pseudomonadota; class Alphaproteobacteria; order Rhizobiales; family Xanthobacteraceae; genus NCEH01. The sequence continues at coordinate 1,184 of NCHM01000123.1, forward strand.
ATGAGAGGGGGTCGGGTGGCGAGTTACAAAACTTTCTTGTGGTCCAGCTTCAGCGGAGCCTTGCGGGAGGCGGGGCGCGACACGCCGGCGCCGTTGACGCAAGGTTATCCAGCCAGACCTTTGAGTGGAGTAACGATCATGAAAACCAGGATCCGAAACCCGCTGCCGGTGGTGCTGCCGGTGCTGCTCGCCCTCGCCGCAGGTCCGGCCCTGGCGGGCCAGACGGGCGATGCCGCGCCCGCCAAGACGAAGCCTCAGAAGGTCGCGCAGGCGCAGAAAGTCGCGCAGGCAGAAGCGCCCGCGCCTTTGAACCCGCGCTGGGTGCCGCCAAAATGGGAGATCAAGGGCCTGGTGGTCTGGGTGTTCACGCCCGGCCATTTCGAGCGCGACTAGAGCCGGATCTGCGCATATTGAATCGCCTTGGGCGTTTCAATATGGGCAGTGAATCCGCCTCTGTTCAATAAGTTAGAGGGCGGATCGCGCTCTAGAGCCCAGCGCAGGAGAGGCTGAGCCGCGAACCCTCAGGGCTCGAAATCCGGCGGCGCCAGTTCGAAGCCGGCGAAATCGAAGGCCGGCGCAACCGTGCAGCCCACCAGGGTCCAGGCGCCGAGGCTTTCCGCCGCTTGCCAATGGCTAGGCGGCACCACGCCCTGCGGCCGCTCACCGGCGCCAAGATCCGCCCCGAGCCGCAGATGCCACACCCCGCCGCCGGGCGGGGCGATGCTCAGCATCAGCGCCGCGCCGGCATGCCAATGCCAGACCTCGCTTGCATCGACCCGGTGCCAATGGGAGCGCTCGCCCGCTCTCAGCAGGAAATAGATGGCGGTGGAGGCGCCGCGCCCGCCGTCGCCCGCGATCTCGCGGAACGTCTCGCGAAAATGCCCGCCCTCGGGATGGGGCTCAAGCCCCAGCAGCGCGATCACCTCTTCCGCCGAAAGCGCGGCCCTGCCGGCGCTCATGCGCGAAAGACGTTCTTGCGCGCCCGCAGTTCGGTGCCCAGCAGCGCGGGAATGGTGGGCTGACCCTCCTTGCGGGCGGCTTCCGCCTCCGCGACGCGGCCGAGCAGCGCGCCATTCTCCGGATCCACGGAGAGCGCGAACCTGCCGTTGGCGACGGTGTATTCGTGCCCGCAATAGACCGCGAGATCGTCCGGCAGGGTGCGCAGGCGCACCAGCGAGTGCCACAGCACCGGCGCATCGCATTCGATCGGCCGGCCGCAGCCCATCACGAACAGCGTATCGCCCGCGAACAGCAGCCGCTCGCCCTCGAACAGATAGACGATATGCCCGGCGGTATGGCCCGGCGTTTCCATCACGCGGCCGATGAGCGAGCCGATCGCCACCGGATCGCCATCCACCACTTCCACGTCGATTCCGGGAATACCGGCGGCTTCGCGCTTCGGGCCGACGACGGTGGCGCCATATTGGCCCTTCAGCGCCATCACGCCGTCCACATGGTCCGCGTGATGGTGCGTGACGAGAATGTGGGTGAGGTGCCAGCCCTCCCGGTCCAGCGCCTCAAGGATCGGCGTCGCCTCGGGCGCGTCGATCACCGCCGTGGCCTCGGTGGCGGGATCGTGCAGCAGCACCGCGTAATTGTCGCTGAGGCAGGGGATGATCCGGATTTCGACCGACATGGGTGGCGCCCTCCCTGCGGGGATTGTCCTGCGCGCGCCCAGTTCCGCGCACGCCTGTCCGCTTTTGAGTATCACGCCCACCGGCGAGGGCAACCCGGCCGGATGGTCGCAGCGCTTCGGCGCCGCGCGGCCCTGCCCTGCGGCCATGCTATAAGGGGAACATCGCGAAAGGGGCGCCATGTATCTCGACGTCGTGGACCTGCGCAGTTTCTATGCCCAGCCCCTGGGCGTCGTGACGCGCCGGCTGGTCAGCCGGGCGGTGCGCGCCCGCTTCAACAATGTGCAGGGGCTCTCGGTGCTCGGCATCGGCTATGCGACGCCCTATCTCGGGGTGTTCCGGGGCGAGGCGGAGCGGTGCATCGCCGTCATGCCGGCGGCCCAGGGCGTGGTGCGCTGGCCCTCCGCCGCGCCCACCCTCGCAGCGCTCGCGGATGAGACCGCCCTGCCCTTGCCCAATGCCTCCATCGACCGCGTGGTGGCGGTGCATCTGCTGGAGATGACGCCGGACGCGGCCGAGATGCTGCGCGAGGTCTGGCGCGTGCTGGCGCCGGGCGGACGGCTGCTGGCGGTGGTGCCCAACCGGCGCGGCGTGTGGGCGAGGCTCGACACCACCCCGTTCGGAAACGGCCGCCCGTTCTCGCGCGGGCAGGTGGTGCGGCTGCTGCGCGAAGCCCTGTTCACCCCCTCGGGCTGGGACGAGGCGCTGTATTTCCCGCCTGTTTCGAACAATTGGCTGCTGCGCACGGCGGTGGCGTGGGAGCGGGCCGGCGGGCGCCTGTCGCTGCCGTTCGCGGGCGTGCACGTGGTGGAGGCGACAAAGCAGCTCTATCGCCCGGCCGCGATTAAACGCCCTGCCCTCGCGCCCATGCTCGAGCCGGTGTTCGGCCAGGGGGTGCCGGCAGGCCGGGCGATCCTCAATCGTTCCGGCTCAGCAGGAACACCGCCTGCTCGCCCAGCAGGTTCCATACCCACCACGGCATGTTGAAGCGCACCGGATGGCCGGAGGAATCCAGCGCCACCGCCTTTTCCATGCGCGCGTCCAGCACCTCCACCAGCGCCACGAAATCGCGGATGGTGCAGAAATGGATGTTGGGCGTGTCGTACCAGGAATAGGGCATGTTGTCGGTGATCGGCATGCGGCCGTAAATCAGCAGGTCGAAGCGCGAGCGCCAATGGCCGAAATTCGGGAATGAAACGATGGCGCGCCGGCCGATGCGCAACATCTGCTCCATCACCCAGCGCGGGCGGCGGGTGGCCTGGAGCGTCTGGGACAGGATGACATAGTCGAACGCATCGTCGGGATAATGGGCGAGGTCCACATCGGCGTCGCCCTGGACCACCGAGAGGCCGCGCGCCACCCCGGCATTCACCCCCTCGCGCGACAATTCGATGCCGCGCGCGTCGCAGCCGCGGGTGGTGGCCAAGAGATCCAGCAGCGCCCCGTCGCCCGAGCCGACATCCAGCACCCGCGAGCGGGGCGCCACCATGTCGGCGATCACCATCAGGTCGACACGCACCGAGGAGAAGCGGACGATCGCGTCGTCCGGGGCCAAATCCTTCACCACCATGATTCTCTCACCGCCATGGCGCGTTCATCGGCCGCGCGCGGCCGGCAGGCCGGCGGCCTTGGCGGCGCTGTCGAGGAAGCCGTGGGCGATGGCGAACAATTCCGGCTCATGCAGCAGGAAGGCGTCATGGCCCTTGTCGCTGTCGATTTCGGTGAAGGACACGCTCGCGCCCGAGGCATTCAGCGCATGCACGATCGCCCGGCTGTCCTCGGTGGGAAACAGCCAGTCGGAGGTGAAGGAGGCGACGCAGAAGCGCGTCTTGGAACCCCGGAAAGCATTGGCGAGCACGCCATCATAATCCGCCGCGAGATCGAAATAATCCATGGCCCGCGTGACATAGAGGTAGGAATTGGGATCGAACCGCTGGACGAACGATTCCCCCTGGTGGCGCAGATAGCTTTCCACCTGGAAATCGGCGTCGAAGCCGAACGTGGGCAGCGCCCGGTTCTGGAGCCGACGGCCGAATTTGCGATGCAGGGCCTGGTCCGACATATAGGTGATGTGTGCGGCCATGCGCGCCACCGCGAGCCCGCGATGGGGGGTATGGCCCTGCTTGAGATAATGGCCGCCGGCCCATTCCGGATCGGCCATTACCGCTTGGCGGCCGACCTCGTGGAAGGCGATGTTCTGCGCCGAATGGCGCGCGGCGGTGGCGATGGGGAGCGCCGCGAACACCCGCTCGGGATAGCTCGCCGCCCATTGCAGCACCTGCATGCCGCCCATGGAGCCGCCGGCGACGCAGAACAGGCGCTCGATGCCAAGATGGTCGAGCAGCATGGCCTGGGCGTTCACCATGTCGCGGATCGTCACCACCGGCAAATCGAGGCCATAGGGCTGGCCGGTCGCCGGGTTCAGCGAGGCCGGGCCGGTGGTGCCCATGCAGCCGCCGAGCACATTGGCGCAGATGACGTAGAAGCGCTCGGTATCGATCGGCTTGCCCGGCCCCACCAGGGTCTCCCACCAGCCCGGCTTGCCGGTGACGGGATTGGCATTGGCGGCATGCTGGTCGCCAGTCAAAGCATGGCACACCAGCACGGCGTTGGTGCGCGCGGCATTGGGCTCGCCATAGGTCTGATAGGCGATCTGCACATGATCGAGCGCGACCCCGGCATCCAGGCGCAACGGGCGATCGGGCCCGAACCGCACCACCGGGGAATGGGGCTGATCGGCTTCGCGCCGCGCGATTGCGTCTTCTGTTTCCGTGGTCGGAGCCGTTGGTTCGGCCAGATTTTCCATTTCGCCTAGAAGCGACGCCCCAATCCCCGTGTCAAGCGCGCGCACGCAGGCGTGAAGGCGCACCTGTGCCGAGGCTTGCGCGGAGAAAGGTTCCGCCCCGCCTCAGCGGCCGTTCTGGCAGAGCGGGTCCATGTCCGGGCAGCCGAGCGCATTGCGGCCGGGATTGACCGAGGGATTGGGCTCCGGCGGCACGGTGCTGATGCCCTGCGGCGCGCCGCGCGGCACGATGGCGCCGGTTTCGGGCGTGGGACGCACGCTGCCGGTGGCCTCATAGGCCGTGCCCGGCGAGGCAGCCTGCGGGGCCGGCCGCACGTCGAGCGGTGCGTTGCTGGTCTGTGCGGCGGCCGGGGCGATGCCCCCCGCCAAGCCCGAGACCCATGCCAGGCCGAAGGCAAGGACGACGGCGAATCTCGACTGAGCCCAACGCATGTTTCCCTCCCACGCCCGGCGCGGAAGACCGCGCGGCATCTCGAACCCCATAACACAGGCGGGCGCGGGGCGGTTCCTTCTTACCTGTGAACAAAAGGCGCTTGCGTGGCTTTTGCCGATTCGGACCGGGTTTGAGCCGCATCCGTTCCCCTGGGCGTGCGCCGCTGTCCCGCCCTGGGACAGGGGCTGAAAGGAGAACATCGGGGTGGCGGCGGCTGGAGAGCGATTCGCTCCGCCTTTGTTCCGCCCATGTTCCCCTGCGGTCTAGTATCCTGGTCTTCCTGCCCCGATATGATACAGAGCCTTCATCAAGAGGGCTTTCCCAAGACAGTCCTCCAAGATTTGCGGACGCCACGCGCTGATGGACGATGTGACAAAGCTGGCCGTCTTGCCGCGCTCGATCCGGGCGCGGGGCGTGACCGCGGTGCTCGGGCCGACCAATACCGGAAAGACCCATCTCGCCATCGAGCGCATGCTCGGCCATGAAAGCGGGCTCATCGGCCTGCCGCTGCGCCTGCTGGCGCGCGAGGTCTATCAGCGCATCGTCGAGCGGGTCGGCCCCGAACAGGTCGCCCTCGTCACCGGCGAGGAAAAGATCAAGCCGCCCCATCCGCGCTATTGGGTGGCCACCATCGAGGCCATGCCGCGCGATCTCGACGTGGCCTTCGTCGCCATCGACGAGATCCAGATCGCCTGCGACCTCGATCGCGGGCACGTCTTCACCAACCGCATTCTCAACCGGCGCGGGCGGTTCGAAACCCTGCTGCTCGGCTCGGCGACCATGCGGCCGCTGGTGGAAAAGCTGCTGCCCGGCGTCACCGTGTCGGTGCGCCCGCGCCTCTCGACGCTGTCTTTTGCCGGCGAAAAGAAGATCACCCGCCTGCCGCCGCGCTCGGCCATCGTCGCCTTCTCGGCCGAGGAGGTCTATGCCATCGCCGAATTGATCCGCCGCCAACGGGGTGGCGCGGCGGTGGTGATGGGTGCGCTTTCTCCGCGCACCCGCAACGCCCAGGTGGAGCTCTACCAGAGCGGCGACGTGGATTATCTGGTGGCGACCGACGCCATCGGCATGGGCCTCAATCTCGACGTGGACCACGTCGCTTTCGCCTCCGACCGCAAGTTCGACGGCTGGCAATTCCGCCGCCTCAACCCGGCGGAGATGGCGCAGATCGCCGGCCGCGCCGGCCGGGCCACCCGCGACGGCACCTTCGGCACCACCGGACGTTGCGATCCTTTCGAGCCGGAATTGGTGGAGCGGCTGGAAAGTCATGTTTTTGACACGGCAAAAGTGTTGCAATGGCGCAACGCGGTGCCGGATTTCACCTCTCTCAAATCCTTGATGGAGAGCCTTTCGGTACCGCCACGCGAGGAGGGATTGACCCGCGCGCCGACGGCGGACGATGTGCAAGTGCTCGAAATCATGAGCCGCGACGCGGACGTAGCGGCACGCGCAACCAATGCTGCCGCCATCGCGCGGCTCTGGGACGCATGCCAGGTGCCGGACTATCGCAAGATCTCTCCGGGCGCCCATGCGGAGCTGGTTTCGACCATTTTCGGCCATGTCGGAAACGGGGGACGACTCCCTGATGAGTGGTTCGCGCGTCAAATCGCCTTGACCGATCGCGCGGAAGGAGACATCGACACGCTGTCGAGACGGATCGCCCAGGTGCGGACACTCACCTTCGTCGCCAACCGCCCCGACTGGCTCACGGATCCGGAGCACTGGCAAGGCGTCACAAGAGGGGTCGAAGACAAGCTTTCCGACGCACTGCACGAACGGCTGGCTCAGCGGTTCGTGGATCGGCGGACCAGCGTGCTCATGCGACGCCTGCGAGAGAATACGATGCTCGAGACTGAGATCAGCAAGACCGGCGATGTTAAAGTGGAGGGCCATGTGATCGGCCACCTCCAGGGATTCCAGTTCGCGCCCGACCCCGCCGCCGGGGGAGAGGAAGCGAAGGCCTTGCGCGCCGCCGCCCAGAAGGCGCTAGCGGGAGAGATCGAGGCACGCGCGACGCGGGTCGGTCAGGCGGTGGATGAAGCCTTCGTGCTCACCGCCGACGGCACCATCCGCTGGACCGGCGAGCCGATCGCCAAGCTGATCCCCGGCGAAGAGGTGCTCAAGCCCCGCTTCAAGATCATCGCCGACGAGCATCTGACGGGCCCGTCCCGCGAGCAGGTGGAAGCCCGCCTGACCCTGTGGCTCAAGGCCCATGTGGAAAAGCTGCTCGGCCCGCTGCTGAAGCTCGGCGAGGCGGAGGACATCACCGGCATCGGGCGCGGCATCGCGTTTCAGATCGTCGAGGCGCTCGGCGTGCTGGAGCGCAGCCGCGTCGCCGAGGAGATGAAGACCCTCGACCAGGCCGCCCGCGCCACGCTGCGCGGCTATGGCGTGCGGTTCGGCGCCCATCACATCTATCTGCCCGGCCTGCTGAAGCCGGCGCCCCGCGCACTGGCGGCGGAATTGTTCGCCTTGAAGCATGGCGGCCTTGCCCAGAAGGGGCTGGATGAGCTGCCCCATCTCGCCGCTTCGGGCCGCACCTCCATTCCCGTGGATCACGAGATCCACAAGAGCCTGTATCGCGCGGTGGGCTTCCGCGTGTGCGGCGAGCGGGCCGTGCGCGTGGACATTCTGGAACGCCTCGCCGATCTGATTCGCCCGGCGCTCGCCTGGCGGCCCAATTCGCCCGGCCCCAAGCCCGCCGGCGCCGTGGACGGGCGCGGCTTCACCGTGACCGTCGGCATGACCTCGCTGGCCGGCTGCTCGGGGGAGGATTTCGCCTCGATCCTGCGCTCGCTCGGCTATCGCATGGAAAAGCGCGAAGCCCCGCCGGTCGAGGCCGAGGTCCCGGTCGCCGCCGCCGCGCCGGCCCAGGAGCTGGCGCCGGCACCGGAAGGCGCCATCGAGGCCGATCTTCTGTTCGGACCCGACGACGGCGCGCCCGCCGCCGAGGCTGAAGCCGCCGAACCGGCCGATGCGCCGGTGGAGGTGACCGCCGAGGGTGTCGAGGCTGCGGCGCCCGAAGCCGAAGCCATTGAGGCCGAAGCGATCAAGGCCGAAGCCGCCGAGGTGGCCGAAGTCGAGATGATCGACGCCCCTGCCGAAGACGCCGTCGAAGCCGAGGCGAGCCCCGCCGTGGAGACGGCGCCGCTCGTCGACGCGCTCGCCACCAGCGAGCTTCCGGTCGGCGAGGATGCGGCCACCGGGGCCGAGGCCACCGCCGAAATCACCGGGGAAGCCGTGGAAGCGGCGGTTGCCGAGATCACCGGCGAGCCGGAGCTGATCGAAGTGTGGCGCCCCGGCCGTCCGCCGGGCGCCCCCCGCCGCGAGCGGCCCCAGCACGGCCAGCGCGAGGGCCAAGGTCAGCGTGAAGGCCAAGGCCAACGCGAAGGACACGGCCAGCGCTCCGGCGGCGAACGCCGCGAGGGCGAGCGTCGTGAGGGCCGTCCGCCGAACCGCCGCTTCGACCGTCCGCGCGAAGGCGGCCCGGACGTGACCGCCGCCGCGCCCGGCGCCGAGAGCACTGCCGGCGAGCCGCACAGCGAGCGCCAGGGTGAACGGCAGGGCCAGCGCCCGCCGCGCAACGACCGCCCGTTCCGCGGTCCGCCGCGTGAAGGCGAGGCCCCGCGCGGGCCGCGCCCGGAGCGGGTGCAGGTGCATTCGGACCGGCGCCGCGAGAAGCCCGCCGATCCCGACAGCCCGTTCGCCGCGCTTGCCGCCTTGAAGGCGCGCATGGAGGCGGACAAGAAAGGCGGCTGAGTGGCCAAGGACGATTTTCACGACGAGGACGCGCCGCGCGGGGAGTTTCCCGAAGCCGGCGCGCCCCAGCGCCAGCGGCTGGACCGCTGGCTGTGGAACGCAAGGGTGGTGCGCGCGCGCAGCGACGCGGCCGGCCTCATCCGCTCCGGCCATGTCCGTGTGGATAGCGCCCGCGTGCTGAGCGCGGGCTATTCGGTGCGCGAAGGGCAGGTGGTCACCATCGCCCTCGATCACGGCGTGCGGGTGCTGCGCGTCCGCGCCTTTATCGATCAGCGCGGAGATGCTACATCCGCGCGTGAGCTATTTGACGAAATAACATCCTGACAAAGTAAAAAGCGTGTGTGCGGGGTTCGCCTCGCTTGCGCGCTGCGCCGGGCTGGAGTAGTCCGGCGCGCGAAAGGGATAAGCCATGACCTATGTCGTCACCGAGAACTGCATCCGCTGTAAGTACATGGATTGCGTCTCCGTGTGCCCGGTGGACTGTTTCTACGAGGGCGAGAACATGCTGGTGATCCACCCCGATGAATGCATCGATTGCGGGGTGTGCGAGCCGGAATGCCCGGCCGAGGCGATCAAGCCCGACACCGAGCCGGGTCTTGAGAAATGGCTGTCGCTGAACGCCGATTACGCCAAGAGCTGGCCCAACATCACCTTGAAGCGCGACGCCCCGCCGGACGCCAAGGAATGGGACGGCAAGCCCGGCAAGGAAGAATTGTTCTCCCCCGAGCCCGGCCAGGGCGACTGAGCGGTTTTCGCGCGCACGCAGCTTCGTGAAGCGTCCCGGCGCGGCTCAGGGCCAGGTTTTCAGCATTTCGTATTGCGACAGGGCCAGCGCGCCCTGCGCATCGAGATAGGCGCGGCCGAACGGCGTCGCGCGCAGCGCATCCACATCCTGATAGATCGTGCCGCCCAAGGGTGGCTGCGCCCCCGCCTTGCGGCAGGGAACGGCGAGGGTGATATCCTGCCCCACCGCATGGGCCGCGCCCCGCTCCACCGCCTTCACCTGCCCCGTGACGCGGCAGGTGCCAAACCCCTCTGAAGGCGACGTCACGGCACGGACCGCAATCACGATGACGCTCGCCGCCTCGCGCCGCGCCTGCTCGTAATAGTGCGGCGCCAGCAGCGCCTGGGCCGGAAACGCGAGCCCTGCGACCATCGCCGCCGCGATGCCCGTCCGCACAAGGCCCGCCGCCGCGGAAAAACCCGCGCCGCCGTGCCGCTTCCTCCCCACGCCCGCCATGCTCCGTCCCCCTCCGCGCGGTTCTTTCCGGCGCTGGCACGATCATAGCCGCCGCTCGCGACCATGGCATGGCGCATAACCGTCGGCGCGGGACGGATCGGCACCCGTTTCCCCCGCCCCTCTAGCCACACATCGCCCATGGTGAAGGAGCAGCACGCGAGACCGTTTCTCGCGCCGGCTTTTCGGATTATAAGGCGCGCATGCTCGATCCCACCGCCCATGTCACGGCGCCTTCCGCCGACGCTCCCGATTTTGCGCACCGGCGCACCTTCGCCATCATCTCCCATCCCGACGCGGG
>NCHM01000745.1 GCA_002257205.1 Rhizobiales bacterium 24-66-13
GCGAAGGTGACGAGGCGCGGCCGCCAGAGCTGCACCAAAGCGGCGGCAAGGGCGATGCCGCCGAACACCGACCAGCCGAACAGGGCGATGGTGGCCGCGCGCAGCTTGCACTGGAAGGTGGCGAGCCCGGCATCGCAGGCGAGGCCCACGGTGGATGGTTCGATGATCAGATAGCGCACATAGATCGCCCAGCCGGTGGCGCCCATGCCGATCGCGATCAGCCAGTTCATGGCGCGCGGTCCGGGACGGAAGCTGCGGTCGGTGGCGGTATCCATGGGCGCGTCCTGCGATGGTGTCCCTGCCAGATGGCATCATCCCCGCCGCGAGACAACTCCCCCGGCGGCCGTTTGCAGCCCGGAGCGTCTTCTTGGAGCGGCGTCTTGCCCCGCGCAACCGAGCCCCGCTCCGGCTTCGCCATCCGTTGCGCGTGAAGGAAGGCTTCACCCATATTCGGTTACAGGCGGGGATCCCGGTGCCTCGCCGACATCGGATGGCGACAAGGGCGTGGTTTTCGCTCTAGAAGGGCCGCGTTGGTCGTGGCGTGAGGATTTCCATGAGCGAACGCAGTCTTCTTGTCGTGATTCTGGCTGCCGGCGAAGGCACGCGCATGGCGTCGCGCCTGCCCAAGGTGCTCCATAAGATCGCCGGCCGCACCATGCTGCACCATGTGCTGGAGGCGACCCGGGGCGCCGGAGCGACGCGCATCGCCGTGGTGGTCGGTCCCGGCCGTGCCGATGTGGCCGAGGAAGCCCATCGCATCGCCCCCCATGCCCAGGTGTTTCTCCAGGAAGAGCGGCTCGGCACGGCCCATGCCGTGCTCGCCGCCCGCGCGGCGCTGGCGCAGCCGGTGGACGACGTGCTGGTTCTCTATGCCGACACGCCGCTGGTGCGCTCCCAGACCCTGCTGGCCCTGCGCGCGCCACTGGCGAGCGGGGCCGCCGTCGTGGCGCTCGGTTTCTATGCCGCCGATCCCACCGGCTACGGCCGGCTGATCACGCATGGCGGGGAGTTGCTGGCGATCCGCGAAGAGAAGGACGCGAGCCCCAGCGAGCGGCAGATCGATTTCTGCAATGCCGGGCTGATGGCGCTCTCCGGCGCCCATGCGCTG
>NCHM01000124.1 GCA_002257205.1 Rhizobiales bacterium 24-66-13
CAAAGCGATCGAGGAGATGATGGGGCAATGCCGCGTCCAGCCAAAGGAGCCCGCCTGTGGCTCCAGCCCGCAGAGACAGACCCCCGCACGGGCCTCGTCCGCAAGCAATCAGTCTGGGTCATTCGAGACGGAACGGCGAAAAGCAGCACTGGCTGCGCTCCTGGAGACCGCGCGGAAGCCGAGCGCAAGCTCGCTGCGTACATCACTGCAAAATACCAAATCCCCCGCCAGCGCGGCCGTCATCCCTCTGAAATAGATATCGCGGATGTGCTCAACATTTACCTGATCGACGTGGCGCCGCAACAGGCGCGCGAAAGTGAGGTAAAGCAGCGGGTGGTGAAGCTGTCTGAGTTTTGGGGGGAGAAGACCCTATCCGAGGTCAACGGGCGCGCCTGCCGAGATTATGTCGAGTGGCGCACGCGGCAGACGATCAAAGCCGCCCGGCCGGACGCTACGGGAAAGCCCGCGCGATTTGTCACAGCAGCCGGGGCGCGCCGTGAGCTGGAAGACCTGCGGGCCGCCATCAACCACCATCGCAAAGAGGGGCTGTGCTCCGAGGTGATTGAGGTCGTGTTGCCGGACAAGTCGCCGCCGCGCGAGAGGTGGCTGACACGCTCTGAGGCGGCAAGGCTGCTATGGGCGGCGATCCGCTACCGGGAGACCCAGAAGGGCGCCCCAACGGGCCGGAAGAGCCGTTGGCATGTGGCCCGGTTCATTCTGATCGGATTATACACCGGGACGCGGGCGGGTGCCATCTGCGCCGCCGGCTTTAATCCGGGAGAGGGCCGCGCCTGGATCGACCTTGAGCGCGGCGTCTTCTACCGGCGCGGGGATGGGGAAAAGCTCACCAACAAGCGGCGCCCGTCGATTCGCCTCCCAGGCAGACTCCTTGCCCACATCCGCCGGTGGCACGAAATCAGTCCGACCAAACAGGCCGTGGTGGAATTTAACGGCCGCCAGATCGGGACGATTCGCAAAGCCTTCGCTGCCGTCGTTGCGGATGCCGGAATTGATTCGAGCGTTACGCCGCACATCCTGCGGCACACCTGCGCGACATGGATGATGCTCAACGGAGCGGACCTGTGGGAGGCCGCCGGCTATCTCGGGATGACGGTTGAGCAATTGCAAAGCACCTACGGGCACCACCATCCGGACCACCAGGCCGGCGCCGCAGCCGCTGCGACGGGCAAGGCACCTGCGGCCAAGCCGGAGCGCAAGGTGATCTCGCTTTAGGTTTCTGTCCCTGTATCTGTCCCAGGCTTGGGGACAGAAACTCACCGGCCTTTGATTTCCCTGGTCGGAGTGGCAGGATTTGAACCTGCGACCCCCACGTCCCGAACGTGGTGCGCTACCGGACTGCGCTACACTCCGAACCAGGGCGCTGCCTCTAGCATGCGCTTTGGCAGGGAGGCAAGCGCGTTCTCGCGGAAGCTCGTCGTTTCGCCTTCGCTTGAACCCCCATCGCCCGCGTGCCATAGGAGGCCGCCTGTTACAGGACAACGAGTGAGGAGTGGTGGAATGTCGAGCGACAGCAACGCGAGCGGTCTCATGAAAGGCAAGCGCGGGCTGATTCTCGGCGTCGCTAACAATCGGTCGATCGCCTACGGCATCGCCAAGTCCGCCCGCGCCCAGGGCGCCGAGATCGCCCTCACCTACCAGGGCGAGGCGCTGAAGAAGCGCGTGGAGCCGCTGGCGGCGGAACTGGGTGCCCATCTGGTCGGTCATTGCGACGTCACCGAGCCCGCCACCCTCGACGCGGTCTTCGCCGAAACGCAAAAGCTGTTCGGCAGCATCGACTTCCTGGTCCATTGCATCGCCTTTTCCAACAAGGACGAGCTGGACGGCCGCTACGTGGACACGACGGCGGACAATTTCGCCAAGACCATGTTCATCTCCTGCTATTCGTTCACCGCCATCGCCCAGCGGGCCGAGAAGCTGATGACGAACGGCGGCTCGTTGGTGACGCTGACCTATTACGGTGCGGAAAAATGGATGCCGCACTACAATGTCATGGGCGTCGCCAAGGCCGCGCTCGAAGCCTCGGTGCGCTATCTCGCCGCTGACCTTGGGCCAAAGAACATCCGTGTGAACGCCATTTCCGCCGGCCCCATCAAGACCCTGGCGGCCTCGGGAATCGGCGATTTCCGTTATATCCTGAAGTGGAACGAGCTGAATTCGCCGCTCCGCCGCACCGTCACCACGGACGAGGTGGGCGATGCCGGCGTGTATCTCATCTCCGATCTGTCGCGCGGTGTCACCGGCGAGATACACCATGTGGACGCCGGTTATCATATCGTTGGCATGAAGCATCCCGACGCGCCGGACCTCGCGCTTGTGCGGGAATGAGGAGACGCTGATGATTCGCTCCGCCAAGATCCACACCCGTGCACTCTTCCTGGGCCTTGCCCTGCTCGCTGGCGGCGGAACCGCCGGGGCGCAGACCCAGATGCAGATTCAGGTGCCGGTGGGCTCTGGCGGCGCCCCACCCGATTTTAACGCCTATCCGCTGCGCGACCGCCTGTTCGGACCCGGCGGGGCGATCTTCCCCGATTACGTCAACCCGCCGAGCGAGGGTGCGCCCGCGGGCAGCCCGCCGGCCTATGTGATCGGCGCCGCTCCGGGCATCCTGTTCGGCGCGGGCACGGCGGACCTCCTCTGCCAGCCCGCCGGCCGGCCGCAGATCCAGGTGATCAGCGCCCCAGCGGGAGCCAGGATTTCGGTCACGCCCGGTGCCTTCACGATAACCGGCACCGATGCCGGCTCGACGCTGTGCTACGGCCGGCCCATGGTCGGCAACGTCGTCCGCGTCTCCCGCAAGGGGCCGCGCGTTGGTGGTCCCGTGGTGCTGCGCGTGACCTATCCGCCGATCGGGGCGTGGTACGATCACCAGGTCATGATCCCGGCCCGCTGAGCCACGCGCGTCCCGGCTGGGGAAGCGCGCCGGAGGCGGCGCACGAAGGAGGGGGCGATGCAGGGGCGGGCGAAAAGGGGGCTGATGAAGGCATTTGGATGGGCGGCGGCAGCCCTTTGCCTCGCCCTCGCCGCGGCAAGCGCCCCCGCGCTGGCTGGCCCGGACAATGATCCCGATGCCTATGTCACCAATTATTTCACCGGCGGCGGCAGCGGTGGAATCCTGTTCGCGGCGGGCACCGCCAACCAGGCCTGCCTCAATATCGGCCCTCCGGCGATCGAGGTGATCAGCGCATCGCCCGGCGTTCGCCTGTCGATCCGCCCGGGCACGTTCATCGTGACCGGAACCGATTACGGCTACATGGTGTGCGAGGGCCAGCGCATTCCCGGGACCATCGTCACCGGCACCGGCACGGGGACCGCGCAGATCCGCGTCACCTATCCGCCGATCGGCCAATGGTACATTCACACTCTTACCCTACCGGGCCGATGAGATGGCGCGCCTGTTCCTGGTCCGCCACGGGGAAACCGATTGGAATGTCGCCGGCCGGCTTCAGGGGCGGCGCGATATTCCGCTAAACAGTCTCGGCCGGGCGCAGTCTGCGCAGGTCGGCCGGGTATTGCATCAGCTGGCGGGCGACGTGGCGCCGCTGACCTTCGTTTCCAGCCCGCTGATGCGGGCGGTGGAGACCATGCGCATCCTGCGCACCACGCTCGACCTGCCGGCCGCTGGTTATCATCTGGATCCCCATCTCGCCGAACTGTCGTTCGGGCGCTGGGAGGGCAGCACCTGGCCCGAACTGAAGCGGCGCGACAGCCTTGCGGTGCGCGCGCGGGAGCGGGCGCCCTGGACCTTCGTGCCGCCTGAGGGGGAAAGCTATGAAATGCTGTGCGTGCGCGCCAGCACCGCGCTGGACCGCCTGAAGGATGAGGATGCGGTCGTGGTGACCCACGGCGGCGTCATTCGCGCCCTGCTTCACACGAAGGCGGGCATGCCGCAGGAAGAAGCGGCGCTCCTGCCCGTGCGCCAGGGCGCGGTCTATGTGCTTGCGGGCGGCGCCTTCCGCGTCGCCGAATAACGCCGAGTTGGACAGCGGGCGGGTCGACGAGGCCCCGCCCGGCGCAGATCAACCGGCGCGGATCAGTGCGCTGCGCCGGCGGTCTTCTGCCGGTGCAGCACCGGGGGACGCGAGACAAGCAGCTTGTCGATCCGCCGCCCGTCCATGTCGACGATCTCGAAGCGCCAGCCAAGCGAATCGAACACCGCGCCCACCTGCGGCAATTCCTTGATCTGCGACAGCGCGAAACCGGCCACCGTGTGAAAGCCGCGGTCGACCGGGAAATTCAGCTGCAGCACTTCGCGCAACTCGTCCACGGGCGCATCGCCGGAAATCAGGAATGAGCCGTCCTGGCGCTCCACCACATGGGGTTCGTCGTGCTGGTTGTCGTCGGAGATCGACCCGGTGATGGCCGCCAACAGATCATAGCCCGTCACCACGCCGACCATGTCGCCATATTCGTCGACCACGATGCCCATGGGCACCTCGGCACCGCGCAAGGTGCGCATGGCCTCCAGCGCGCCCACAGTCTCCACCAGGAAGGTGACCGGCTGCACGAAGGTGCGCGGGTCGGGCGTTTCGCCCTTCAGATAGGCGTCGAGCAGGCGCTTCGCCTGGATCACGCCCACCGTCTCCTCGGGAGACTTGTCGCAGGCCGGCAGGCGGCTGTGCGGGGTGGACAGGATGATGTCGCGCACGTCCTCCGCGCTGCCGGAAATATCCACCCATTCCACGTCGGGCCGCGGCGTCATGATCGCAGTGACGGGGCGGTCCGCAAGGCGCATGACGCCGGAGATCATGCGCCGCTCGGCGGGCTCGATCACGCCGGCTGTCTCGGCCTCGTTGATGATGGCGCGGATTTCCTCGTCCGTGACGCCGCCTTCCTGGCCACCGGAATTGCCGAGCAGCCGGAGCACGCCGCGGGTGGAGACGTCGAGCACCCACACCACCGGCGCGCCGACCTTGGCGAGGCCGACCATCATGGGCGCGACGATGCAGGCGAGGCGCTCGGGATTCTGGAGCGCGAGCCGCTTGGGGATCAGCTCGCCCACCACGAGCGAGATATAGGTGATGCCCGCGACCGCCACGGCATAGCCGATCGGTTCGGCGAGCCGCACGGCAACGCCCGCGCCCTCCAGAACCTGCCCGAGATAGGCGCCGAGGCTTGCGCCGGAGAAGGCACCCGCCAGAATGCCGATCAGCGTGATGCCGATCTGGACCGTGGACAGGAAGCGGCCGGGCTCCGCCCCGAGGGCGAGCGCTGCCTTGGCGCCCTTGTGGCCATTGTCCGCCTTGTGGCGCAGCCGGGCCGGGCGGGCCGAGACGATGGACAGTTCCGCGGCAGCAAGAACAGCGTTCAGGAGAACGAGGAAAAGGACTATCAAAATTTCGATGATGGGCATGGCGGGAAAATCGGACCCTTCCGTCCGCCTCTCCATAGCACAGCCGCGCCGCAATGGGCGAGGCCGTGTGGTATTTTCGCGAAGCCGCGCGGCTTTATCGCGGCGGGCACGCAGCCGGCCGGCCCGCCGCAGACATTGTGCTTTTTCCTGGACCGACCTAGACAACCTCAGCACATCACACAGGCAGGCCATGTCCTTCAATACGTTCGGCCATATGTTCCGGGTCACGACCTTCGGCGAGAGCCACGGCGCCGCCATCGGCTGCGTGGTGGACGGCTGCCCGCCGGGTCTTCGCTTCGCGCTGGAGGACATCCAGGCCGCGCTCGATCGGCGGCGGCCCGGCCAGTCGCGCTTCACCACCCAGCGGCGTGAGCCGGACCAGGTGCGGATCATCTCCGGCACGCTGGACCATCCCGAGGGCGGGCTCGTCACCACCGGCACGCCGGTCGCCATGCTGATCGAGAATATGGACCAACGCTCGAAGGATTATTCCGACATCGCCGGCAGCTACCGGCCGGGCCATGCGGATTTCACCTACGACATCAAATATGGGATTCGGGACCATCGCGGCGGCGGACGCTCCTCGGCGCGCGAGACCGCGACGCGGGTGGCGGCCGGCGCGCTCGCGGCCAAGGTGCTGCCGCAGACGAATGTGCGCGCCGCGCTCGTGCGCATCGGCGAGATCGAGATCGACCGCGCCCGCTGGGATTGGGCGCACGTGAATGAAAATCCCTTCTTCTGCCCCGATGCCGGCACCGTGCCCCTGTGGACCGACTATCTCGACGCCATCCGCAAGCGCGGCTCGTCCGTCGGCGCGGTGGTGGAAGTGGTGGCGGAAGGCGTGCCGGCCGGCCTCGGCGCGCCGCTCTATGCCAAGCTCGACGCCGATCTTGCCGCCGCCTTCATGGGCATCAATGCGGTCAAGGGCGTGGAGATCGGCGAGGGCTTCCACGCCGCCCGCCTCACCGGGGAAGAGAATGCCGACGAAATGCGCCTCGGCAATGAGGGGCATCCCGCCTTTCTCTCGAACCATGCCGGCGGCATCCTCGGCGGTATTTCCACCGGCGCGCCCATTGTCGCGCGGTTCGCGGTGAAGCCCACCTCCTCCATCCTCACCCCACGCCGCACCGTGGACAAGTTCGGCGCGGAAACCGACCTCGTCACCAAGGGTCGGCATGACCCCTGCGTCGGCATCCGCGCCGTGCCGGTCGGGGAAGCCATGATGTCGTGCGTGCTGGCGGACCATCTGCTGCGCCATCGCGGACAGGTGGGCGCGCCGCCCGCATGGCCCTTCCCCCAGCCCTGATTTCAGTCACAATGAATTTTTAGGAATTTCATTGTCACTGAAAAAAACTGCTGCTAGCGTCCCGGCATGAAGCTCGCGGAATGGCTCGAAAGCACCGGGACCAAGCGCAGCGCCTTTGCCAAGCAGGTCGGGCTTTCGCCCGCCAGCGTGACGGCGCTGTGCAATGATGCGCGCGCGTGGATCTCCCGCGAAACCGCCGAGCGGATCGCCGAGGCCACGGGCCACGCCGTCACGCCCAACGACTTTCTCGGCCTGACCGCGCCCCGCATCCGAGGTTTGCCCGTGACCGATACCGTTCAATCCCGCGTTCAGCTTGCCATCGAAGCCATCGCCCGTGGCGAAATGGTCGTGGTCACCGACGACGACGACCGCGAGAACGAGGGCGACCTCATCCTCGCCGCCTCCCTCGCCACGCCCGAGAAGATGGCCTTCGTGATCCGCAACACCTCCGGAATCGTCTGCACCCCGGTGCCGGCTTCCGAGGCCAAGCGCCTGCGCCTGGAACCCATGGTGGCGAACAATGATGCCCCCATGGGCACCGCTTTCACGGTGTCCATCGACGTGCGGCACGGCACCACCACCGGCATTTCGGCGGAGGAGCGCACCAACACCGTGCGCGCACTCGCCAATCCCAACATGGGCGCGGGCGATTTCGTGCGGCCCGGCCATGTCTTCCCGCTGATCGCCAAGGATGGCGGCGTGCTGATGCGCTCGGGCCACACCGAAGCGGCGGTGGATCTGTGCCGCCTCGCCGGCCTGCCGCCCATTGGCGTGATCGCCGAATTGGTGAATGACGACGGCACGGTTCAGCGCGGGCCCCAGGTGACGGCGTTCGCCGAAAAGCACGGCCTCCACCGCATTTCCGTCGCCGACCTCATCGCCTATCGGCAGGCGCGCGAAAAGCTGGTCACCCGCTCGGCCGAATTCCCGGTGCCCACCAGCGTCGGCGAATTGCAGGGCTTCTCCTTCATCACCCCGTTCGATTCCGTGAACCATCTCGCGCTCGTCCACGGCCGCATCGGCGATGGTGAGAAAGTGTTGGTGCGCCTGCATCGCGCCGACCCGGTGGCCGATGCCTTCATGGGGGCGAAGGTGATCCAGAAGGCGCTGGAGCGCATCAAGACGGAGGGCCGGGGCGTGCTGGTCTATCTGCGCGACGGCACGGCCGGCGTTCCCCCCACCGCCATGGGTCCCGGCGAGAAGACCCCGAGCGAGCTCGAGCGCGATCGCCACTGGCGCGAGGTCGGCCTTGGCGCGCAGATCCTGCGCGATCTCGGCATCGTCTCCATTCGCCTGCTGGCCTCAAAGGCCCGCACCTATGTGGGACTGGCCGGCTTCGGCATCGAGATCGTCGAGACCGAGCACCTGGAAAGCTGAGGGTCCAGAAAGCCGCCGCCCCATAAAAGCGGCGGCTCGCCTCTTTTGCACCGCCGGAGAAGGTGGCAGCATGCGTCGATCGTTCGTCGCGGCTGACACCTCCCGGAGGCGCCATGACACAGCGGATCGTGCGCCCGCCCCGCGCCCCGGCCCTTTGGCTTGCAGTCCTGAGCCTGCTGATGCTGGCCCCGATACCGGCTGCCGCGGCGGATCTGCCGGTCGATGTCCAGCTGGTGCTGGCGGTGGACGTGTCCTTCTCCATGGACCCAGACGAGCAGGCGCTTCAGCGCGAGGGTTATGCGTCAGCCCTTGTCTCCGCTGAATTCCTGGATGCCCTGCGGCTCGGCCCCAACGGCCGGATCGCCCTCAGCTATATGGAATGGGCGGGCGAGCACGAGCAGAAATTGATCCTGCCGTGGCAGGTGATCGACGGGCCGGCGAGCGCGCGCATGGTGTCCGAGGAGATTCGCGCGGCACCGCTGCGCCGGGTCTACCGCACCTCCATTTCCAGCGGCCTGCTGTTCGCCGCGGATCTCTTCAAGGACGGCGGTTTTCGCCCTCTGCGCAAGGTAATCGATGTCTCCGGGGACGGGGTGAACAACCAGGGAGGGCCGGTGGAACAGGCGCGCGACCAGGTGGTGGCCCGTGGCATCACCATTAACGGCTTGCCATTGCTGCTGAAACGGGCCGGAAACTCGATCCTCGATATCGCCGACCTCGATTTATATTATGAGGATTGCGTGATCGGCGGCCCCGGCGCGTTCGTCATTCCGGTGCGGGAACAGGGCGAATTCGCCCGCGCGATCAAGACCAAGCTGGTGCTGGAGGTGGCGGGGATCGAACCGCCCGCGCCCCGCCTTCCGCTCATCAAGGTGGTGCAGCCGGCTCGCGTCTCCTGCCTCATCGGCGAGCGGCTGTGGCAGGAGCATTGGAACAATTGATCGTGCCGCAAAGCGGCCCTCGCCCCCAGATCGGCGGAAAATGTTTCACGTGAAACAATGGCTTAGCGCGGACGAACAGCGGTTTACTGGCGCTTCTCCGCCGCTTGGCGCCGGACCAAGCCGCCAATTCGGGCGAACGTTCGGCCCAAACTTCGGCGACGCCCGAAATCCGTCCTACCGGGAGAACACGCCCACCAGTTCCACATGGGGCGAATAGCGGAACTGGTCCACCGGCGTCACCGACCGCAAGGCGAAGCCGCCCTCGGCGAGGA
>NCHM01000125.1 GCA_002257205.1 Rhizobiales bacterium 24-66-13
CTGGGTCTGATCCTGCTTTCCGGATTGGTCCACACAGCAATGGCGGCCCCTAGCGGCGACAGCAGAGTCGTCGGCGAGGTCCAGATCTATATGGGAATCCTGCCGGCGGAATTAGTCCGCGGTCATCCGCAAGGCCACACGGAGAATTCCATGCATGGCGGGCAGCCGATGGCCCGCGGGCAATTCCATATCGTTGTTGCACTCTTCGACGTCAGGAGTGGACGCCGTCTCACCGGCGCCGACGTCTCGGCCCGCGTCTCCGAAATCGGACTTGCTGGGAGCCAGAAGAACCTCAATCCGATGGAGATCGCGGGCACCGAAAGCTACGGCAACTACTTTGAAATGCAGGGCAATGGACCGTTTCGGATCAGCCTGACAATTCGCCTGCGGGACCGGGCGCAGGACATCAAGGTGGAATTCGAAGAACGGCATCAGTAATAGCGACTGTGAAGTGATCGATCGAGCGCGTCGGTCATGTCGATGAACGAGGCGCTGCCATTTGTGACTACGCCGGTCAGAGAGGTGAAACCGCAGCGAGTCGTTCAAATGGAACGGATGCATTTCCACTCGGAAGAATATCAACTCCACAATAGTACAGGGCCAGCGCATATGGCCGATTGCGGGGCCCGATGGCGCTGGACGGGTCGACGCCGGCCATACGAACAGGCTCACTATGATGCAAGACTACATCACTGATCGGGAGCGCCAAGACAAACGCAAGACCGCGGGCTTGCAATCCCTCACGGCGCGCGCTGCGATTTCCTTCGGCGCTTCGCACGGCGCAAGTGGCGATCTTTAACCTGCGGCAAAGCTCTCACTGCGATTTCAGCTTTCCTCAGTGCCTCAGTCGACAGGAGGCAGACATGGATTGGATCTCCCAGAACTGGATCTGGATCGCACTTGCAATTGGCGCATTCTTCTTCATGACCCGCATGGGCGGCCGCGGAATGGGCCGATCGGCACGCCACAGCCACGGAAGCGGGCAAGACGGCCCACCATCCGACGCTGGAGCCGGTCCGCGGTCGGTTCTTGATCCCGTAAGCCGGCAGTCTGTCAGCGGCAGTTCGTCGATATCTTCGGTCTATCGGGAGCGCGCCTACTATTTCGAGTCCCGCGAAAACCGTGAGGCGTTCGAGGCCGATCCCGAAAAGTATCTGACCGGGATGGCTGCTTCGGGCCAAGCGATCGATAACCAGCGCGACGACAACCATCCCCAGCACCACCGACATGGCTGCTAGGGCGCAGAGGTCCCGGACCGTTCGGCTTGGTTCCAATACGGGTAGAGAACCTCAGAGGCCGGAATGAACCAAACGGGCACGATCGAAAACCGGACGTTCGACGAGATTCGGATCGGTGACACCGCCAGCATCGTCCATACGCTCGTCCGAAAGGACGTCGAGCTCTTTGCCGTCATGTCGGGGGACGTCAATCCCACTCATGTCGATGAAGCGTTCGCCAAGAGCGATCTGTTTCACAAGATCGTAGCACACGGCATGTGGGGCGGTGCCCTTATCTCGACCATTCTCGGCACCGAGCTGCCAGGCCCAGGCACCGTCTATTTTGGCCAGACTCTTCGTTTCCATCGCCCAGTTGGTCTCGGCGACACCATCACGGTGACCGTGCGGGTCGCCGAAAAGATTGAAGACGGGCATCGCGTCCTTCTCGACTGCAAGGCGGTCAATCAGCTCGGTGAGATCGTCATCAGTGGAATTGCAGATGTGATCGCGCCAACGGAGAAAATCTCTCGCCAGCGCACGATTCTGCCAGAGGTAGAGTTCGTCGAGAAAGGGCGTTGGCATCGCCATCTCATGAAATTGGTCCAAGGTCTTGAGCCAATTCGCACGGCTGTGGTGCATCCCGTCGATACGACATCACTACTCGGCGCGATCGAGGCTGCTCAACAGAAGCTGATCGTCCCCATCCTGGTCGGACCTGAGGCAAAGATTCGGGCCGCTGCTCAGCAAGCTGCGCTCGATCTGTCCCCCTTTGAAATCGTCCCAACGGAGCACAGCGATGCTGCGGCGGCACAGGCGGTCGCGATGGCGCGTGCCGGCAAGGTCGGGGCCTTGATGAAGGGGGCGCTGCACACCGATGAACTCATGGGCGCCGTAGTGGATCGCGATCATGGACTGCGGACCGCGCGGCGGGTCAGCCATGTGTTCGCGATCGACGCGCCACGCTATCCACGCCCGCTCTTCATCACCGACGCGGCGATCAATATCAATCCCAATCTCGACGACAAGCGCGACATCGTGCAGAACGCGATCGACTTGGCTCATGCCCTGGGACTCGCGACGCCGAAGGTAGCCGTCCTGTCGGCCGTCGAGACGGTGTCGTGGAAGATTCCATCGACACTCGACGCCGCAGCTCTCTGCAAGATGGCGGACCGCGGCCAGATCACCGGCGCGCTCCTCGACGGCCCGCTCGCGTTCGACAATGCCGTTTCCATCGATGCGGCAACGACGAAGGGCATCATCACTCCCGTCGCGGGCCAAGCAGACATCCTCCTTGTGCCTGACCTCGAGGCCGGAAACATGCTGGCGAAGCAGCTTGAATATCTTGCCGAGGCCGAAGTCGCCGGCATCGTGCTGGGCGCGCGTGTCCCGATCATCCTGACCAGCCGTGCAGGCACGACGGCCGCGCGGTTGGCCTCCTGTGCCATCGCGCTTCTGCTCGCCCGCTATAGGGCCGGTATCCGGCCGTGACAGGCGCAATCATGGTCCAAGATGTCGGATCTCTGATCTAGCGATCCAAGTCGGTCTCATTCAAACCGGCGGGCCTCGACATGAAGCTACGAGCAATGTCTGTTCGTGCGTGCTTCCAGAGCTTGATCATGCATTTCACTCAACATTCGCGGCTCGCCATCTACGCCCGTGGATAGTGCATTTCCAGTGTGGCGGCGCAGGCTTCTATACTGCCGATGAGGCCATCCGCAATCGAATTGCCGGGCTTCGGCGCTGTCATGAAGGTGGCAATGGCCCTGTTCCAGGCGGCTTCGCCGACGCATGTGTGGAGGGCGTTGTCGGCCAAAATCTCAACATGGCGTTCGCCCAAGGACACGAAGAGCAGCATGCCGGGACGATGTTCGTGGTCGGCCAGGATCCGTGCCGCAAACTCACGACGGGCCAAGCCGACACAGTGCTCGCGCTTGATCCGGCCAGGCACGAGCAACAAACGTAGAGGCAACCAATCAAAGATCAGAGCCGAGCTCGCGAACGTCCCCGCCTGGATCAGAAAGCCGATGGGGAGTGGCAATAGCGGCCAGAAGATCGCCAATAGGCCTCCGACTGCAAGGGCGGCTGCAGCCGCCCATATCAGCGGAAAAAGCAAATACCGATCGCTGAGCGGAGTGACCACCAACGCGAAGTGTGCGCCAGTGCGCCGTTCAACGGTCGTCATAAGCTCGTGTAGGCGTCGGCTGTCGTCGTCGGACATGCATTTCATCTTCATCACCAGCGTCCTGATGCTCCCCCGCCACCAAACGAGCCTCCGCCGCCGGAAAACCCGCCGCGCGAGAAGCCGCCACGCCCGGGCCCCCCGTGCCGTCCGCGGAATCCGCCAAGGAACAGCAGAGGCCAGAAGAAACGGCCGAAGATGAACATGATGACGATAATGGCGATGACGCTTCCGCCTCCACTACCGTCTTCGTCTTGGCTCTTTCGTTGCTCGGTTTGCTGGGGCAGGGCAGACGCATCGCCGCCCAGAACACGCAGAAGCGTCGTTGCCCCGACAAGAACGCCGGTGTTGAAATCGCCCTTCCGAAATTCGGGCAGGATGAGATTCTCGATGATCAGCCTGCTCTGTGCATCGGTGAGCCGACCCTCCAGGCCGTAGCCGACTTCAACCCGCACATTGCGTTCGTTCGGCGCTACCAACAGCAATGCACCGTTGTTCTGACCCTTTTGTCCGATCCCCCAGGCGCGGCCCAACTGATAGCCAAAGTCGTCGATGGAATAGCCTTGAAGTGATTTGATCGTTGCAATGACAATCTGGTTCCCGGTCTGCGCCTCATGCTGAGCCAGCATTTGTGTCAGCTTTTGCTGCGTTTCAGCTGAAAGGATACCTGCGTCATCCACGACGCGACCGGTGAGGGGTGGAAAAACCGGCGCTGCGTAGAGCGCGGTGGCAAGCAATACATAGACCAGCCCTGCGAGAAGTGCTTGCCATGCGACCTGCGGATGCATGCGGGGGTGGATCATAGTTTGACTTGCGGCACTTCTTGCGCCTTTTCATCGATCGTAAAGGTTTCTCTCACCTTGGCGTTCGGATAAAGGATAGCTGCGATCCATCGGCTGGGAATGGTGCGCAAGGTCGTGTTGTAGGTTTGCACCGTGCCGATATAGTCGCGCCGCGCGACGGCGATGCGGTTCTCCGTGCCCTCGAGCTGCGATTGAAGCGCTAGGAAATTTTGGTTCGACTTGAGATCGGGGTATTGCTCGCTGATAGCCAAAAGGCGTCCCAAGGCCCCGCCAAGAGATGCTTGGTTTTGTTCGAACTGACGGAAGGCGTCCGGGTTGGTGAGGATGTCCGCCGGCAAGGTCACTTGGGTGGCGCGCGCACGAGCCTCGGTGACCTGCGTCAACACCGTCTGCTCCTGTTTAGCATAGCCCCTCACCGTTTCTACCAGGTTGGGAACGAGATCGGCGCGTCGTTGATACTGGTTCAGCACCTCGCTCCAAGCAGCTTTCACCTGCTCATCCTGGGTTGGCACAGCGTTGATACCGCAGCCGGCGAGGCCGATCGCAAGAAGGAGGACCGCGCCGACGCGAGCGGCCAAGCGTGCAATCGGATGGCTCATTCTATTGTCTCCTCCCGGACGACAGGGCGATCCAGGGATGGCGGAATTGCCAGGCATTTTTCGTCTGATGCAGCCTTGGCTCCCGGGAGCGCTCAGACTTCGAGTTTTTGACCTTAGGTGGTACGCTTGTTGGGAATCTTTGATCCTGATTAAGGAACCGCGCTTTGGCCGCGCACAGTGTTCATCCGCGATGAACCTCAGCATCCGATGTGTCTTGTGACACGTACACATCGACTGCCAATCGCACAGATGCTCGCCGTCCCGAAGAATTGCGCTATCGCTTCGACGTCCATGGCAAGATTCGAGCTATTGTTGCGGCGCCAATAGACGTTGCTAAACCCACATCATTTTGGAGAGAGCTGATATAGTCCTTCAGCTTCACGTCAGCATAGGATGGTATTTGCTCAAGGCAATTTCTTGGGAGAGACCTTGCGCATATTACTGATCGAAGACGACCAGGTGCTGGGCACGGCCATCCGCGATCACATCGCGTCAAACGGCCACGGCGTCGACTGGGTGCAGCGGATCGACGACGCGCGATTGGCCCTGGCCACTGTCGGGTATGAGCTGATCCTCCTCGACCTCGGGCTGACCGACGGTGACGGTCTGGCCTTGTTGCGCGAATTGCGCGCCGCGCGAAACCCGGTGCCCGTCATCATCGCAACGGCACAGGACCAGATCGCCGTCCGTATCGAGGGGCTGAACGCGGGGGCGGACGACTATCTGGTCAAGCCGTTCGACCTCAGCGAAATGATCGCGCGGATTTCCGCCGTGACGCGCCGCTACACCGGCGATCCGAACCCCGCCATCGACATCGGCCCTGTCTCGATCGACCTGGCCCTGAGGCTGGTCACGGTGGCGGGCGAGGATGCCGGGATCACCGCGCGGGAATGGGCGGTGCTGGAACGGCTCGTCCGCCATCGTGGCGCCGTCGTCACGAAGTGCGAGATCGAGGATTCACTCTATGAATTCGGCGCGGAAATCGACAGCAACGCCGTCGAAGTCTATGTCAGCCGTCTGCGCAAGAAGCTCGGCAGGGAGTTCGTGAGCACCGTCCGGGGCCTCGGCTACAAGGCGGGAAGCTGAGATTGGCGCGTCCTTCGATAGCCTGGCGCCTCGCCGCCGGTCTTTCGGCGACCATGGCCGTGCTTTGGATCGGAGCCGCGGGCCTCGCCGGCACGGTCATGTATGCTCAGATCAACGAGGCTTTCGACCAATCCTTGCGCCAGGGTGCGCTTCGTCTGCTGCCGCTGGCGGTTCATGAAATCGGCGAGGGTGACAAATATGGCCTGGATCGCGTGCGGGGTTCCGATCGCGACGAGGACGAAGCCTACTTCACCTACTACCTGATCGATCAGCATGGCGCCATGGTTCTGCGGACGGACGACGCCCCGGACATCTCGCCGCCGGTCCTCGTCTCGGCCGGCTTCTCGGATGTCGACGGCAAGCGCCTGTTTTCGAAGACGGACCCCCGATCCGGATTCTCGATCGTCCTTGTCGAGCGCACGGAGCACCGCCGCGCGGCTTTGAGGGCAGCGCTGGCTACAATCCTGTGGCCGCTCGCCGGGCTAATACCGCTGGTCGGGGGCGGCATCTGGATCGCGATCCGGCTGGGGATGCGTCCCGTCGAGCGGTTGACGCACGACATTTCGCAGCGCGGCAGCCGGAACTTGTCGCCTTTGACGTCGGACGGACAGCCTGCGGAACTCGCGCCCATCGCAGAGGCGGTGGCAAGCCTGCTCACGCGCCTTAGCGCGGCACTAGATGCGGAGCGGGCGTTTGCGGCCAGCAGCGCCCACGAATTACGAACGCCGATCGCTGGAGCCTTGGCTCAGACGCAGCAATTGGCGATCGAACTCGGCGACCAGCCGGCCGGCCGGCGTCTGAGGGAGGTCGAGTTCTCCTTGAGGCGCCTGGCGCAACTGTCCGAAAAGCTGCTGCAGCTCTCGCGCCTCGATGCGGGCTTCGCGCAGGCGGAGTCGGCCTCCGATCTTCTCCCGGCTCTGCGTCTGGTGGTGCGGGACTTCCAGGTGGCATCGAGGACGCAGTCACGGGTGAGATTGCAGGTTGCGCAAGGACTGGCCCTCGTCGGCCGGATCAACCTTGATGCCTTCGCCATCGCCGTGCGCAACCTGATCCAGAACGCCCTGATCCATGGTGCGCCGGATGGCTTGGTCGAGGTTATCGCCGGGCCGGGCCGACAGGTTCGCGTGATCAATGCGGGGCCGGTTGTCCCCGGAGCAACGCTGGCGCGGATCGCTGAG
Source organism: Rhizobiales bacterium 24-66-13 (assembly GCA_002257205.1). Lineage (GTDB taxonomy): Bacteria > Pseudomonadota > Alphaproteobacteria > Rhizobiales > Xanthobacteraceae > NCEH01. Next base: position 7,063 of record NCHM01000125.1, read on the forward strand.
CCCTTCAGGCGCGGCTCCACATCGGCCAAGGGAACGGGCCTCGGCCTGTCCATCGTCCGCTCCATCATGGACCAGACGGATGGAAGCCTGACGCTCCGTTCGCCCGCGATCGAGAGGAAGGATGGCTTCGAGGCCATTCTCCAATGGCCGGACGAGTTGCCTTCGGAAAAAGTGGCCGTCCATTGCCGTAGTGCGGTCGTGGGTACCGTCGATGACGACTTGCCGGTGCATCACCTACCACCGCAGGTATCGGCGAAACGTTGAAAAGCTTGCGGCCACGCACTGGAGCGACAGCCGGCTTTCCGCCGACCTCTCGCGGACGATGATGGAGCAGGATTCAAGCCGGCGTCATGCGGCGAAGGGTATCGTCCTTCAGGACGAAGTGATGGTACAGCGCCATGAGACCGTGGAGACCGGCGATAACGAGAAACACGGTTCCGCCGTTGCTGTGGAGGTCCGCGACGATACCCGGAGGTTGCTGGACCGGTGCCGTCAGGGCCGGCAGGGTCACTCCGAACACGGTAACTGGGATGCCTAGCGCCGAGGCGGCGTACCATCCCGAAAGCGGCATGGCGATCAAAAACGCATAGAGCACGGCATGGCCGGCCTTGGCGGCAAGCTGCAGCAGGGGAGCGCTGCGTGGGTCGAGCCGAGGAGCACCGCCGGCCAGCCGCGCGATGAGCCGCGGCACCACGAGCACCAGCACGGCGAGACCGAACGCGAAGTGTACTGTTGGAGGGTTCTTCAGAATCTGTGGTCCGCCTTCGCCGAGGAACCAGGCGACCACCACGCAAATCGCCGTCAGCCAATGCAGTACGATCATGAATTTCGAGTAACGCTGAACCATGTGCCGCCTCGGCTGTCTTTCCATAGGATTGTTGCCGGCGCAACTAGACCCTACCAAGCTGACACCCACCTGAAGCTCAAGCGCAGCGTCCAAATGAACGTAGCCTTACGTGACGCCGCGAGCGGAATGGCCAAGTAGCCCCGCGATCGTAAGCTCGGAAAACCCGAAGGCGCCAGCTCCGCTGGCGAAGGTGTGACGAAGGACGTGAGGCGTCTCAGAGTTGCCAGGGCGGTACGGCAGGTTGTGCATGCTGATGCTCATAGAACGTCGAGGCCAAACTGGGCGACCTTCACCGCCACGCACTTCCCCAACGTGCACGCGAAGATCGCCGATTTGAGGTGTATGGAGTGGATGCTCAAGAACGTGGTTGTGCGATGCGCTAGCGGCACACTGCCGGAATGTCCTCTGATCGAGGCGCTGTTCCGTGTGGCCGCCGTTCACGCGACGGCGCCAACGCCGACTGGATGCATTCTGCCCCGAATTGAACGACGGTTGAGCAGACGCGCTACGATCAATCGGAAATTGTCTTTGGTGCCTCGCCTTGGCGAGCCAACAGGACTTGCCCATCCCAATCAGCATCGGTCATTTCGACAGCCCGCAAAACGAGACGTCCCCCACCGAGAGACCCTGCCAGGACTTGTCGCGGCGCATTGACGTCAGTCTGCGTCGAGGCCACCGAGACGAGCGAAAAGGGACGATAGAGGCGTTCCTCGACGACCGATCCGATCCAGAGCGGAGCGGTCTGTCCATTTGTGAGCTCGAGGTCGACGGCCCACAGTCGGAGCACGAGACGCGACGCGGTGGGTGTACCAACGCTATTGGGTCGAATGAGAGTGAGGCTGGGAAGACGCCCGCTGGCGAAGAGAGGAACAACCGGAAGATTGGCGGGGTCCGCCGATGGGGTAAGCCAGCTTAGGGCGCTCAAGAGCTCCCAGGCCGCTGATGTGTGCCACCCATCCCGCAGCAAGGCGTCTTGCAGGTCCCGCAGGCTACCGGTCCACTGGAAGGTCAGCGGCTCCTCCACCTCGCCGGTAAGATCGATCCGCCTACCTGGCAATTGCTGCCAACCCGATGCCCACCATTCGGCGGCGGCCATCGTCGGCAGCACGCTTTTGACGGCATAGCGATCGCTGTCCGTTGCGTGGTTGCGGTAGATGTTGAAGCCACCGGCGAGGACAACCGCCGCACATCCGACGGCCAGCAGGCCGCCCGGCTCAACGCGCTCTACTTTCCGCCGCAGATAGGACAGCCCGAGCAGCGCCAGCCATGCAGACCCGAATGCCAGGCCTCCGAGCACGTCGGAAAGCCAGTGCGCACCGAGGTAAAGGCGTGAAAATCC
>NCHM01000126.1 GCA_002257205.1 Rhizobiales bacterium 24-66-13
GCTTCCTGATGGCTCACGCCCTCATGCCGGCGGATGGTTTCGGTGATCTGCTTGCCGATGGTGAACACCGGGTCCAGCGCCGTCATGGGCTCCTGGAAGATCATGGAGACCAGGCGGCCGCGAATGGAGGACAGCTCGCGCTCGGAGGCGGCGACGATGTCGGTGCCGTCCACTTCTATGGTGCCGGTGATGCGGGTGCGCTTGGGCGGATGCAGGCGCATGAGCGAGCGCAGCGTGACCGACTTGCCGGAGCCGCTCTCGCCGAGGATGCAGAGCGTCTCCTTCGGCGCGAGGTCGAAATTGACCCCGTTCACCGCATGGAGGGTGGCTTCCTTCGAGACGAAGGCGACGTTGAGATCGCGCACCTTCACCAGAGGCTGGGGTTGGGGCTGGGATTGGAGGGCGCTCATGTCAGGCGGCCTTCGGCGCGCGGCTGTGGCCGCTGCCCGGCTGGTTGATGAGGCAGGCGGCCAGATGCTCCGCTTGGCGATCGGGAACGGCGACCGGCAGCAGCGCCGGCCGCGTGGTGGCGCATACCGCTTCGGACAACGCGCAGCGCGGGTGGAAGGCGCATCCCGCAGGCGGGTTCACCGGGCTCGGCGGGTCGCCCACCAAAGGCGGCGCTTCGCGGGTGCGCCCGGCCACCGAGGGGCGGCTCGCCAGCAAAGCGGAGGTGTAGGGATGGGCGGCGCCGGCGAAAATGGCCTCGGCGGCGCCGAGTTCGACCACGCGGCCGAGATACATCACCAGGACCCGGTCGGAGATATACTGAACAACATTCAGATCATGGCTGATGAAGATGTAGGTGAGGCCGAATTCGGCTTTCAGGTCCATCAGCAGGTTCAGCACCTGCGCTTCCACCGATTTGTCGAGGGCGGAGACCGGCTCGTCCAGCACCACGAGCCGGGGCCGCAGGGCAAGGGCGCGCGCGATGTTCACCCTTTGGCGCTGGCCGCCGGACAGCTCATGCGGGAAGCGGGTGGCATATTGCGCCGGCTGGAGCCCCACGGCGGCCAGCATGTCGCGGGCAATCCCGATCGCCGCCTTGCGCGCCATGCCGTGCACCATGGGCGGAAAAGCGATGGATTCCTCGATGGTCAGGCGCGGGTTCAGGGACGAGAAACTGTCCTGGAACACCATCTGCACCTGCCGGCGATAGCGCCGCAGCCCCGCCGCGTCCCGCCCCAGCGCCTCGCCGTCGAACACGATCTCCCCGGCGGTGGGCTCCAGCAGGCCCATGATGAGCTTCGACAAGGTGGACTTGCCGCAGCCCGATTCGCCCACGATGCCGAGCGTCTCGCCCTTGCGCACATCGAACGACACGGCACTCACCGCCTGCACCGCCCCTGCGCGCCCGCCGAACAGCTTGCCGCGCCCGGCAAAGGTCTTGGTGAGGCCGGACACGCTCAAAAGGGCCTGTGCCGGGCCGCCGACGTCGGGCAGCGGCTGCAACAGGCTCTCGGCAAGCGGCGCCGGCAGGGGTTCGGTCATCATCGGTCCCAAGCGAATGCTGCCCCGCAGCAATTCGCCGGGGGTGATTGTGCAGACGCTAACAACCCGTCTCCGTGGGAGGAAGAATGTTTTCTAGGCAGTAAATGCGCAAAATATCAGCGTTTCTGAATGCAAAATTAAATATGCACGGCGGCGGCGGTCACGCCGTCGCAGCCCGACGCGGGGGAATGGCGGCTTCATGCCGTTTTCCGCCCTGCGCGCGGCGGCGGGCGCCGCGGCAGCGGCGCGCGTTATGCATGCACATCACAGGCGCGTGACATTGGGTTCGTGCTGGCAGACGGCGGGGCTTCTCCCCCGCAAGAAGCCCCGCCTCCGCCAGACGCCCCAGGGGGTTCGCCCGCGACACATGGATCCCATCTGTCGCCTGCGAGACACCTCTCCCAACAGAAACGGAGTCACCAAGCCCATTGGAATCGCCCCCGCGATTCCATGGGCTCGGATCCGCCTCTAGGTTGCCGGGGCGTCGGCGCTGTGTTCTGGAACCGGGGAGGGGGCGGGGGCGTGAGCCTCCGCGCGCTTGGCGGCGGCGCGTTCCCGCCGCCCCTTCCCCAGCCAGAGCTGTAGGCGGTTCATATAGAGATAGACCACCGGGGTCGTGTAGAGGGTGAGGATCTGGCTCACCAGCAGCCCGCCCACGATGGCGAAGCCGAGCGGCCGCCGCAATTCCGAGCCGGTGCCGGTGCCGAGCATCAGCGGCAGGCCGCCGAGCAGCGCGGCCATGGTGGTCATCATGATCGGGCGGAACCGGGTGAGGCACGCCTGATAGATGGACTGTTCCGGCGCCATGCCCTCTTCGCGCTCCTTGGCGAGCGCGAAGTCGATCATCATGATGGCGTTCTTCTTCACGATGCCGATCAGCAGCAGGATGCCGATGAGCGCGATCACGCTCAGGTCGAACCCCGAGACATACAGGATCAGCAAGGCCCCAAGGCCCGCCGAAGGCAAAGTGGAGAGGATCGTCAGCGGGTGGATGTAGCTCTCATAGAGCACGCCGAGGATGATGTAGACCGCGATCACGGCGGCGAGGATCAGATAGGGCTGGGTGCGCAGCGAATCCTGGAACGCCTGTGCCGTTCCTTGGAACGTGCCGATCAGCGTCAGCGGCTTGTTGATCTTCAGTTCCGCCTGTTTGATCGCGTCCACCGCCTGGCCGAGCGCGGTGCCGGGGCTGAGGTTGAAGCTCAAGGTGACGGCCGGGAACTGGCCCTGGTGCGAGATCGAGAGCGACGCGCTTTTTGAGGTATCCACCTTCACGAAGGCGGAGAGCGGGATCTCGTCGCCGGTGCGCGGGGACTTCACATAGAGCTTGTCGAGCGCGCCGGTATCCACCTGGAGCTTGGGGTCGATCTCCAGAATGACGTGATATTGCGAGAGCTGGGTGAAATATTGCGCCACCTGCCGCTGGCCGAAGGCATCATAGAGCGTGTCGTCGATCACCTGCGGCTGGATGCCGAAGCGGGCGGCGGTGTCGCGGTCGATCTTCAGCGAGACGGTGGGCGCATTGGTCTGCTGGTCGGTGGCGACATCCTGGAGTTCCGGCAGGCCGCGCAGGGTCGCCAGCATCTTCGGCGCCCATGCGTTCAGCTCGGCGAGGTTCGCGTCCTGCAAGGTGTATTGATATTGCGTGCGGGACGGGCGCCCGCCCACATTGATGTCCTGCGAGGCCTGGAGGAACAAGGCGATGCCCTCGACCTTGGCCAGTTGCGGACGCAGCCGCGCGATCACCTCGCTGGCGCTGGCGTCGCGCTGGTCGCGCGGCTTCAGGGTGATCCAGACGCGGCCGGTATTCACAGTCTGCGATCCCCCCGTCGCGCCCACCGAGCCGGCCACGCTTTGGACGGCGGGGTCGCGGCCCACCACGGCGAGAAGCGCCATCTGCTTCTGCGACATGGCGGAGAAGGAGATGTCCTGCGCCGCCTCTGAGAAGCCCTGGATGAAGCCGGTATCCTGCTGGGGGAAGAAGCCCTTGGGAATCACCGCATAGAGATAGCCGGTGGCGGCCATGGTGCAGAACAAGGTCATCAGGGTCGCGAACTGGTGGCGCAGCACGAATTTCAGGCCGTGGTCATAGGCGGCGAGCAGGCCGTCGAAGAAGCGTTCGAAGGCCATGTACACGCGCCCGTGCTTCACATCGTGATCATTCTTCAGGAACAGCGAGCACATCATGGGCGTCAGCGTGAGCGAGACCACCACCGACACCAGGATGGTGATGGTCACCGTCACCGCGAATTCCCGCAGCAGCCGGCCGACGATGCCGCCCATCAGCAGCACCGGGATGAACACCGCCACCAGCGACAGCGAGATCGAGATGATGGTGAAGCCGATTTCCGCCGAGCCCTTCAGCGCCGCCTCGAACGGCGCCATGCCCTCCTCGATATGGCGATAGATGTTCTCCAGCATCACGATGGCATCGTCCACCACGAAGCCGACCGCGATGGTGAGGCCCATGAGCGAGAGATTGTCGATGGAATAGCCGAGCGCATACATCACCGCGAAGGTGCCGATCAGCGCCATGGGCACGGTCACGCTCGGGATGATGGTCGCCCACACATTGCGCAGGAACGCGAAGATCACCGCCACCACCAGGCCGATGGTCAGCAGCATGGTGAATTGCACGTCGTCCACGGAGGCGCGGATGGTCTGGGTGCGATCGGAGATCACCAGCACGTCGATGCCGGGGGGCAGGGCGGCTTCGAGGCGCGGGATCATGGCGTGCACGCGGTCCACGGTCTGGATCACGTTGGCGCCGGGCTGCTTGAACACGATCAGCTGGATGCCGCGCTTGCCGTTCTGCCAGGAGGCGAGGCGCACGTTCTCCGGTCCGTCCACCGCGCGGCCGATATCGCGGATGCGCACCGGGGCGCCGTTCTTATAGGCGAGGACCACGTCGTTCCACGGCGAGGAGGCGAGCAATTGGTCGTCGGCATAGATGGTGAAGCTCTGGGCCGTGCCGTCGAACGAACCCTTGGGGGAATCCACCGTCGCGGCAGCGAGGATCGCGCGCACGTCCTCCAGGCTCATGCCGAGCGAGGCGATCTTCGCCGGGTCCACCTGCACCCGCACCGCCGGCTTCTGCTCGCCGGTGATGGCGACCTGGGCGATGCCGGGAATCTGGCTGATCTGCTGGGCGAGGATGGTGTCGGCGTAATCGTCCAGCTTGGTGAGCGGATAAAGATCCGACTGCACCGCGAGGATCAGAATCGGCGCATCCGCCGGGTTCACCTTGCGATAGGTGGGCGGGGTGGGCAGGTTCTTGGGCAATTGGCCGCTGGCTGCGGTGATGGCGGCCTGCACGTCCTGCGCGGCGGCGTCGATGGCGCGGTTGAGATCGAACTGAATGGTGATCGAGGCGACGCCGAGCGCACTGGTCGAGGTCATCTGGGTGACGCCGGCGATCTGCGCGAACTGGCGCTCCAGCGGCGTCGAGACTGATGAGGCCATGGTCTCGGGGCTGGCGCCGGGCAGGCTGGCGGAGACCTGGATGGTGGGAAAGTCCACCTGCGGCAGCGGCGCCACCGGCAGCAGGGGATAAGCGACGGCGCCGATCAGCACCAGCGCCAGCATCAGCAGCGAGGTGGCGATGGGGCGCCGGATGAACGGGGCGGAAATACTCATGCCCGCTTCTCGGCGCTGGCGGTGGCGAGCGGGGCGGCCTGCGGCTTGGCGTCGGGCGCCGCGCTCACGCTGACATGGGCGCCGGGCGTGAGCTTGTATTGGCCGTCCACCACCACGCGCTCGCTGGCGCTGAGCCCGGTTTCGACCACCATCTGCCCCGCACGGCTCGGCCCGACGGTGACGGCGCGCTTTTCCACGGTGTAGTCGTCGCGCACCACATAGACATAGAAGCCGTCCGGCCCGCGCTGCACCACCTGCGCGGGCACGAGGATGGCGTCTTTCCGGGTGTTCACCAGCACCTGCGCGTTCACGAACGCACCAGGCCAGAGCTTGAGATCCGCGTTCGGGAAGGTGGCCTTGATGCGGATGGTGCCGGTGCTCTGGTCGATCTGGTTGTCGATCAGCGCCACGGTGCCGGCGCCGAGCTGGGTCACGCCGTCGCGCTGGAAGGCGAGGACCGAGACCGGGCCGCGCCCCATGGCGGCCACGACATCGTCGAACCGGTCTTGCGGCAGGGAGATGATCACCGAGATCGGCTTCAGCTGGGTGATCACCACCAGCCCGGTGGTGTCGGCCGCGTGGACGATATTGCCCTCGTCCACCAGCCGGACGCCGGTGCGGCCGGAAATCGGCGCGCGCACTGTGGTATAGCCGAGCTGCACATTGGCGCTGTCGATGGCGGCATCATCGCCCTGGATCGCCGCTTCAAATTGGGCGACGAGGGCATTCTGGGTGTCGAGCTGCTGCTGGGAGACCGCATTCTTGCTCACCAGCTGCTTGAAGCGATCCTGGTCGAGCTTGGCATTGGTGAGCTGGGCCTGGTCCTTGGCCTTGGCGGCCTGGGCCTGGGCGAGGGTGGCCTGGAACGGGCGGGGGTCGATCTGCGCCAGCACGTCGCCGGCCTTCACATCCTGCCCCTCGCTGAAGGTGACCTTGTCCAGCTCGCCGTCGACGCGCACCTTCACGGTCACCGAATTGAACGCCTGAACGGTGCCGAGGCCGGTGGCATAGACCGGAAAGTTCGCCTCGCGAACCGTCGCCGCGAGTACGGGAATGGGCGGCGGGGCCTTCTTGGCATGGGCCTCAGGCGAGGCGGGCGCGGCGAAACCATAGTGCCAAGCAAGCGCGCCGGCGACCAGAACGGCCGGCGTTACGACCCACACGAGACGCGGCATCAGCCCAATTCCCTTCGTCCGTTACGGCCTTTGAACACGCCATGTCGGAGAACCCTGCGCACGCGTGTCGCACCTCGCGCAGCCGTGAACAGCGCGCGGGGCGGGGTGCGGCATGTCGGTGCAGGGCGCGGCGGGACAGCGCAGGGCGCGCGGCCCGCGCAGGGTTTGGGCCCGCCCCGTGTTGAAACTGACAGGTCCCGCGCCCGGACGGGCCGCAAGGCCACGGGGGCTGCCGCTTTTTGGCCGTCGGATTGAGGAGACATGCATCATGGTGGCATGCTGCGGCGAGCGGGGGCAGGTTCGAGTACCCGGATGGGCGAAGCGAGCGACGAAGACCTCATGGCGCGCGTCGCCCAAGGGGATGCGGCCGCGTTCCGCACGCTTACCGAGCGCTATGCGGTGCGCGCGGTCGCCCTCGCACGCCGGTTCCTCGGCAATTCCGCCGATGCCGAGGATATCGCCCAGGATGCCTTTCTGCGGGTCTGGCGGGCGGCGCCGCGCTGGCAGCCGACCGCCGCGTTCGGCACCTGGTTCTATCGCATCGTCGTCAATCTGTGCCTCAACCACCGCCGCCGCCGGGACTTCGCGCCGCTGGAGGATGCGGGGAACATCGCCGATCCGGCACCCGACGCCCTCGCCCGCCTCGCCCGTGGGCACGAGGACCGCGCGCTCGCCCGTGCCATCGCCGATCTGCCGCAGCGGCAAAGGGCGGCGGTGCTGCTTACATATTGGGAAGGGCTATCCAATGCCCGTACCGCGGAAGTTCTCGATGCCTCGGTTTCCGGCGTCGAGACGTTGCTGGTCCGTGCCCGGCGCGCGCTGCGCGCCCGTCTCGGTCCGCAGCCTGGGGAGGAATGAAAAATGACCCATGACGAATTCGAGCATCTGCTCGTCGCACACGGGGCCGATGTTTCGCTCTGGCCCGAGCCGGCGCAAAGGCGGGCGCGGGAATTGATGGCGCGCGATCCATCGGCGGCCGGCCTGCTGGCCAATGATGCCGCCCTCGACGCACGCTTCGCTCGCGCGCTCTCGGGCGGGCCAGTGGCGCAGGATCTCGCGGCCGGTCGGCGGGTCGTGGCGCACCTTGCCGCCCTGCCGCTGCCAAAGCAGGACGCGCGGGCGCCGGTGCGATGGCTGCCGTCCTGGCTGCTGGCGCTGGATCTGCGGCCCGCCTGGCCGAGCATCGCCGCGCTGGCGGGCATGGCGGCCCTGGGCTTCCTCGCCGGATTGAACGTGGTCGATCCCGGCCCGCTCGACGCGGCGATGGGGGACGGCGCCCGTCCGCAGGTCATCGCCGACCTGAGCACGATCGTGTTCGAGCCCGGCCCGCCGGAGGAAAGCGCGTTATGACCGGGGGCGCGATCCGCATGGGCACGTCCCAGCCGAGGCGGCTGCTGCTGGTGGCCTCCCTCGCCCTGAACCTGTTCTTCGTCGGCCTTGCGGTCGCCGTGGCGATCCAGGAGGCGCGCGAACGCACGGCGGTGCCCGCGCCGGTGGCGCTCGACCGCAGCCCGGCCGCGCGCATCGACCGGCTGGCGGCGGCTTTGCCGGCGGCGGATGCGCAGGCGCTCAGGACCCGGTTCCAGGGCGCCCTTGGCGTGATCGATGCCGCGCAGACGGCCTCGCGGGTGGCGCAGGACAAGGTGCGCGCCGCCTTGGCGGCGGAGCCGTTCGACAGCGCCGCCGCCGACACCGCCTTGACGCAGCTGCGGGAGGCGCGGCGCGCCCTGTGGCGCGCGCTGCATGGTGTGATCATCGCTGCCGCCGGCGAGATGTCGGCGGAAGGCCGCGCGCGGCTCGCGAGCTGGGTACCTCCCGACGAGGGCGAGCGCGGCGCCTCGCCCCAACCACAATCACGGTGATGATGCCGGGCGCGAGCGCGCGGCCTTCCCAAGCGAATTGGTGTTTCGATGAACGACCCACGCCCGTTGCGCGATTTGCGCGGCGAACCCATCTCTCTCGCATCCGAGGCGGCGCCGAAGCGCCGGCGCCGGTTTCCCTGGTCGTTCCTCATCTTCCTGGCCCTGCTGGCGCTGGTGGGGGCGGGGTTCCTGATCCGGCCGCAGGAGACGCCGCATCCCGGCGGGCGCGGCGGCATCGCCGGTCTGCCGGTGCCGGTCGCGACCGCGCTGGCGCAGACCGGCAGCATGCCGGTGACGCTCACCGCGCTCGGCACGGTCACGCCGCTCACCACCGTCACGGTGAAGACCCAGATCAGCGGCCGGCTGATCAATCTGTTCTTCACGGAAGGCCAGGAGATCGAGGCCGGCGCCCCGCTCGCCGAGGTCGATCCGCGCCCCTATGAGGCGGCGCTGAAACAGGCCAAGGGCCAGCTGGCCCGCGACCAGGCGCAATTGAAGAATGCCCAGCTGGACCTCAATCGCTACACCCAGCTGGTGGCCAAGAATGCCGCCTCCCAGCAGCAGGTCGATACCCAGCAGGCACTGGTGCAGCAGTTTCAGGGCACGGTGGAGATGGACGAGGCGCAGGTACGCACCGCCGAGCTGAACCTCGAATATTGCCACATCACCGCGCCGGTCACCGGCCGCGTGGGCCTGCGGCTGGTGGATCGCGGGAATTACGTCCAGGCGGGCGATTCCACCGGCATCGCCGTGATCACCCAGATCAAGCCGATCACCGTGCTGTTCTCCCTGCCCGAGGACAAGGTCCCCCAGGTGCTCAAGCGGCTGAATTCCGGCGCCGACCTGCCGGTGGTGGTCTATGACCGCAACCGCCGCGCCGCCCTCGCCACGGGCAAGCTGGTGACGATCGACAATCAGGTGGACGTGACCACCGGCACGGTGAAGCTGAAGGCGCAGTTCGACAATGCGGACGAGGCGCTGTTTCCGAGCCAGTTCGTGAACGTGGACCTGCTGGTGGATACGCTCACCGGCGTCACCGTCATTCCCTCGGCGGCGGTGCAGCGCGGCGCGCCGGGCAC
>NCHM01000127.1 GCA_002257205.1 Rhizobiales bacterium 24-66-13
TGCTTGTGCGACGGTACGTAAAATCACGCTAGCGAATGTTATTCATCTGAAATATCATTTCTGCTGATACATCGAGATCGCCCATGACCATCTTGATCGACACCGATCAGCTGCGGACCTTCGTCGCCATCGCCGAGACCGGCAGCTTCACCCGCGCGGCCGAGGTGGTTCACAAGACTCAGTCGGCCGTGTCCATGCAGATGAAGCGGCTGGAAGAGCGGGTCGGGCGCCCGGTGTTCGCCCGCGATGGACGGGCCTCGCGCCTGACGGAGGACGGCCAGCGCCTGCTGGACTATGCCCGGCGCATCGTGAAGCTCAATCTGGAAGCGGTCGCGAGCTTCGCCGATGCCACGCTGTCGGGCCGCGTCTGCCTGGGCGTGCCGGACGATTATGCGGATCGCTACCTGCCGGAAATCATGGCCCGCTTCTCGCGCACGCATCCTTCGGTGGAACTCACCGTCATCTGCGAGCCGAGCTGCGAACTGGTGGAGCGCATCAAGGCCGGCACGCTCGATCTCGCCATCATCACTTATACTGAGACCTCGGCCCGCGATTCGCAGGTGATCCGCCGCGAGCGACTGCTCTGGGTCGGCTCCGCGCGGCATGCCGCCCATCTCGAAACCCCGGTGCCGCTCGCCCTCGGCCGCCCCACCTGCGTATGGCGGGACGCGGCGGTGACGCGTCTTGCCGCCTGCGGGCGCGCCCATCGCGTGCTCTATACCAGCCCCAATGCCGGTGCCGTCTCCGCCGCCGTCCTGGCGGGCCTCGCGATCAGCGTCTTTCCCGAATCGGCTTTGCGGCCGGGCATGCGCGTGCTCGGGCCGGCGGACGGCTACCCGCCCCTTCCGCCCTGTGACATCGCCTTGCTGCGCAATCGCCACGAGCCGAACACGCTCGCCGACGCGCTCGCGCTCCACATCATCCAGGGGCTGGACAATGTCACCGAGTCCGACGCCGCCGAATAACCTCAGCGCGCCGCCGCGCGGCCCTTGGTCAGCACCACCACATTGCCCGCGAGCACCAGGGCGACGCCGAGGCCGGCTTCCAGCGTCCAGTGATAGCCCTCGAACACGGTGGAGATGACGAGCGCCACCAGCGGAAACAGCACCGTGCCATAGCCCGCGCGGCTCGCGCCAATGCGGCGAATCAATTGCAGATAGATGGCGAAGCCGAGCAGGGTCGGCCCGACGATCAGATAGGCGAGCGCGCCGAGATAGCGCGGCGTCCATTCCACCTGGACCGGCGCGCCGGAGACCAGCGTCGCCAGAAAGAACACCAGGCACCCATAGGCCATGCCCCAGGCGGTGGCGGAAAACAGCGGCAGGCCGTGCCGCGAGACCACGCCGGTCAACAGACTGCCGAGCGAGAACAGCACCGTGCCGGCGATCGCGAGCGCGAGCGCGATGAGAACCGGCCCGTCGAAGCCGGTTTCCACAAGGCTCGGCTCGAACACCAAAGCAATGCCGCCCACGCCGAGCAAGGTGCCCACCAGGATGCGCGCGGTCAGGCGGGTGCCGAATATCGCCGCCGACAGAACCGGGATGCACACCGAGGCGAGCGAGAACACCACCGACATCACGCCGGATTTCAGATGGTAGCCGGCATAATAGAAGGTCAGGAAGTTCAGCGAGAACAGGCACGCGCCGAGCCCGGCGAACAGCAGATGATCGCGCGGCCTGAAGGCGAGCCGGCCGCCGGAAAAGCCCACCGCCAGGAACATGATCGCCCCGGCGACGAGGAAGCGCAGCATGCCGGAGACCTCCGGCGCGACGACGCCCAATTGCAGGCGCAGGGGTAGCCAGCCGGTGCCCCAGAGCAGCACGGTCGCGGCATAAAGCGTCGCCTCCACGGGGCCGAACACGGTCGGGGCGGCGGGAGGCGGAGGCGCGGCCATTGAATTCCAAACTCCGGGAGATGGTCCGTTAGACCCCACCCGGACGCTGCGCGAACCACCCGCCCGCGCATGGCCGCCATGCGCGAGGCACATATGTACCGCCGTACCCGGGTCGGTCGGCTCAGTAAGCGAGCGCCGTGAAGGCCGGCTCCACCGATTCGTTCCAGGGGCCGAGATAGAGGTCGCGCAGCTTTTCCGCCGGGGTCTTGCCGCTGGCGAGCACCTCCTTCAGCGGGGCGAGGAAGCGCGTCTCGTCGCGGCCCTGGCTGTCGAGATGCCGCCGCCGCTTCAGGCCGGCCTCGGAGAGGGCCACCATGTCGGCGGCGATATCGCGCACCTTGCGGCCGGCGATGCTGGCATCGAGCGCGAGGCGGGGCACGTCGTCGCGCAGCGCCTGCCGCTCGGCCTCGGTCCAATTCTTCACCAGGTCGAGCGCGGCATCGAGGCTGACGGAATCATACAGCACACCGGCCCACAGCGCCGGGAGGGCGCATAGTTCCGCCCACGGCCCCGCATCCGCCCCGCGCATCTCCAGAAAGCGCTTCAGCCGCACTTCGGGGAAGATGGTGGAGAGGTGATTGACCCAATCCGACAAGGTCGCGGTCTCGCCCGGCAGCGCGGGATGGCGCCCGGCGAGAAGATCGCGGAAGGAGGAGCCGGCAACATCGATGTAGGCATCGCCGCGCTTGACGAAATACATCGGCACATCAAGCGCATAGTCGACGTAACGCTCGAACCCCATACCGGTTTCGAAGGCGAAGGGCAGCATGCCGGCGCGCTGGTTGTCGGTGTCGCGCCAGATCTGTGAGCGGAACGAGAGAAAGCCGTTCAGCTTGCCTTCGGTAAAGGGGGAATTGGCGAACAAGGCGGTGGCGATGGGCTGGAGCGCGAGGCTCGCCCGCAGCTTGCGCACCATGTCCGCTTCCGAGGAATAATCCAAATTCACCTGGACGGTGCAGGTGCGGAACATCATGTCGAGGCCGAGCGTGCCGACCTTCGGCATGTAATTGGCCATGATCTTGTAACGGCCCTTGGGCATCACCGGGGTCTCGGCGCGGGTCCATTTCGGGCTCATGCCGATGCCGAGAAAGCCGATGCCGAGGGGCTCGGCCACCTGGCGGACCTGCGTCAGGTGCGTGTTGATCTCCGAGCAGGTCTCGTGAATCGTCAGGAGCGGCGCGCCGGACAGCTCGAACTGTCCGCCCGGCTCCAGCGAGATGGCGCCGCCGCCGGCAGGGTCGGAAAGGCCGATCAAGGTTTCGCCCTCCAGGATCGGCTCCCAGCCGGAGAGTTTCCCCATACCCTCCAGAACCGCCCTGATACCCGCTTCTCCTTGATAGGGAACGGGTTCATGCCGGCCGAGGGTGAAGGGGATCTTCTCGTGCTCGGTGCCGAGCCGGAAGGCGGATTCCGGCTTGTTCCCCTGTTCGATCCAGGCGACCAACGCGTCGCGGGATTGGATCGGGGTCGCATCCAGCATATCGCGAGCCATGCGCGCATTTTCCCTGGCACGACCGGGAATGGGCACAAGATCCCCTCGCCGGAATGCGTACCGCGTAAAGAGGTTGGATCATGCCGCGCACCGGCGCTGCGGCGCTGGCGGGGCATGGTCGAGAACGGGCGCGCGAACATACACGGCGCCCACGCCACCGCAAACAATCCGATGCGCGCGGGTTTCAAACGCGCCTTATGGTCACGCTCAAGCTGCTTGCGCCCGCCGTGCACGGCCTTCGCACCAGCGCCCTCAGGCCGGCGGCGTGCCGTTTCCGGAACCTTCTTGCCCAGAAACCTCTTCCACGGCCGCGCCCTGCCCCGCCGGACCGGCAAGCGCCTCGCGCCGCCAGACCGCGAACACCACCACCGTCAGCGGCGTCGCCAGCAGCACGCCGAGCGGTCCGAGCAATGTGCCGAACGCCACCACCGCGAACAGGCTGACCGCCGGGGGGATGGAAACCATCTCCTGCTGCAACAGCGGGGAAATGACATTGCCTTCCAGTTGCTGCACCACCACGAACAGAGCGAGCGTCCAGGCCGCCTCCTCATAGCCCACGGTGAAGGCGAGCAGCAACGCCGGCACCGCCGACACAACCGGACCGATCATGGGAACAAATTCCGCGAGCCCGGTGAACAGGCCGAGCGCGAACGCTGAAGGTATGCCGATGATCGACAGGCCGACGCCACTCAGCACGCCCACCAGAATCATCGCCAGGAGCTGCGCCTTAAGGAAATTGCGCAGGCCGAGATTCGCCCGGTCCAGCGCGGTGTCGACCTGCAGCCGCCAGTCTTCCGGGAACACGAGGAGAATGCCCCGGCGGTACAGATGCGGCTGGATGGCGAGATAAATGCCGCCGACCACCACCAGGAACAGGCCGAGGAAAACGTTGGCGACATTGCTGGTGAAGCCGCGCAGCGCGGTCAGCACCGTCGTGCCCGACGGCACCGCATTTTCCGCGCGGCGAATCAGATCGTCGGTCAGGCCCTGCAATCCGAAGCGGTCCCGGAACTCTGCCCAGGCCTCGGGCAGGCGCTGCACCAGTTCAATCACCTGAGCACGGATGAGGCTGCCAAAGAGATAGAGCGTGAGCCCGATGACTATGGCGACCAGAAGCGCGGCCACCGCGAGCGCGCCCCGTTGCGGCAGCCGGGTGGCGCGCGCGATCGGCTCGGCCAGGGCATGCAGCGCGACCGCGATCAGCACTGCCGCAAAGATCAGCAGGATGAGATCGGACACCAGCCAGGCGACCAGGAAGCCGGTGGCAACGAGGCAGCCCACAGCCACCCCGCGCGCCACGCGTGTTTCAAAGCCCATATGCGGTGTCCATCTGCGGCGTCCTTCCCTCGGCGGCGCTATGCCTCTCGCTTCCGCAACGCCGCTGGCCGTGGGGTGTTCCCGCAGCATCCTACCCCACCGCGCCGCCGCCCCGTGGAGCATTTCGGCGCAGCGCGCGGCGCCATCCGCGCTCGGGCCTGAGCACTCTGGCCTGCGCACTCAGGCCTGGGCGTGCTTGCGCCGTTCCTCTTCCACCAGCTCCTTCTTGGAAAGCTTGCCCACCAGGGTCTTGGGCAGTGTGTCGCGGATTTCAACGTCCTTCGGCATTTCGATCTTCGAAACTTGCTTGGCCAGGAAGACGAGCAATTCTTCGGGCGTCGCGTGCGCCTCCGCGCGCAGGGTCACGAAGGCCTTGGGGCTCTGGCCGCGATATTTGTCCGGCACGCCGATCACCACGCATTCCGCCACCGCCGGGTGCAGATAGAGCGCTTCC
Source organism: Rhizobiales bacterium 24-66-13 (assembly GCA_002257205.1). Classification (GTDB taxonomy): domain Bacteria; phylum Pseudomonadota; class Alphaproteobacteria; order Rhizobiales; family Xanthobacteraceae; genus NCEH01. Next base: position 5,158 of record NCHM01000127.1, read on the forward strand.
TCGATCATCCGCGGATAGACATTATAGCCGCCGCACAGGATCACATCCTTGATGCGGTCCACCAGGAACAGATAGCCGTCGGCATCCAGATAGCCGACATCGCCGGTGCGGAACGCGCCGTCCACGAACGCGTGGGCGGTTTCCTCCGGCCGGTTCCAATAGCCTGCCATCACCTGCGGGCCGCGTGCGCAGACCTCGCCCTTTTCTCCCAGTGGAACCAAGCGGGTGGGATCGGCGAGATCGCGAATCTCGATCTGCGTGCCGGGAACCGCGGTGCCGACCGACCCGTCCTTGATGACGCCGAGCGGCGGATTGGCGGTGAGCACCGGTGCGGTCTCGCTCAGCCCATAGCCCTCCACCAGCTTGCAGCCGCTCAGCTCCTCGAAGCGGTGGCGCACCTCGCCCGGCAAGGGCGCACCACCGGAAATGCACAGCCGCAGCGAGGATAAGTCATATTTGGCGAGGTCCGGCGCATTATTGATCGCGGTGTAGATGGTCGGCACGCCGGGAAACAGGGTCGGCTTCTGCGCGGCGATGGTGGCCAGCAGGTCGCCGAGATGGAAGCGCGGCACAAGGATGATTTCCGACCCGGCGGCGATGGGAATGTTCATCACCGTGGTCATGGCAAACACGTGGAACAGCGGCAGCACGCCGAGCACCCGCTCGCCGCCGACTTCCAGGCAATTCACGTGCGCCATCACCTGACGCGCATTGGCGACGACATTCGCATGGGTCAGCATGGCACCTTTGGGAATGCCCGTGGTGCCGCCGGTATATTGCAGCACCGCAACATCGCGCAGCGGATCGACCGAGATCGGCGCCGGCCGGCCGACATCGCGCACTAGGTCCTGATAGCGGATATGGCGGCCATCCTCGCGGGAAAATTCCGCCAGGTCCTTGCGCCGCAGCAGCGGAAACAGCAGCCCCTTCAACCAGGGCAGAACCTGTGCGAACGGACAGACGATGATCGACTTCAGACCGGTTTCCGCGGCAACGGCGGCGACGCGGGAGTGGATCACCTTCAGGTCCGGGACCACCATGATCGTGGTGCCGGAATCGCGGATCTGGTTAGCCAGCTCCCGCTCCACATAAAGCGGGCTGAAATTCACCACGATGCCGCCGGCGCGCAGGATCGCGTAATAGAAGATCACCGAATACGGCGTATTGGGCAGGCACAGGCCGACCCGCGTCTCCTTGCGCACGCCGAGGCGCTGGAGCCCGGCGGCGGCGGCATCGACCATCGCGCCCAGCTGGGCATAGGTCCATTTGCGGCCCATGAAATTCATGGCCGGGCGCGCCCCATGCTCGGCCACGCTGACGTCCAGCAGGTCGTTCACCGGCGCTGCCGCGATGCCTGCGTCCTGATTGCGATCAAGCATCTCTGTTTCCCCTCTCGATGGAGGCGCACTTCGCCGTGTGACACGGCGCCGGCCTCTCTTGCTTGCGGGGCGCCTGAGGGTGCCACCGCGCGCATCATGGGGCGCAATTGCGCCGGGAAAGCGAAGCCTGATGCGCTTTCCCGGCTGCGCCCCGCTCACCTCACTTGGTGATGAGGGCGGTCTTCACCGGCACAGAGTCGAAGCGGTAGCGCACGCCGACCGACACGATATCCACATAGGCGTTATTCACTTCGGCGACCAGCACGCCACGGGTGAGATTGGCTGTATCAAGCGGGGACAGGTTGATCGGGCCGCTGTCACCGAAGATGTGAGTATAGGCGAGATCAATGCTGAGATTATCCGTCCACGCATACGTCAAGCCGCCGGAGAGCCAAAGGCGATTGCTGTCCGGCAGGCGCGGGGTGCGGTATTCGTCGGTGACAGGGGAAATTTCATAAGCAAGACCGGCGCGTAGGGTCAGCTTGGGGTCCCACTGATATTCAAGGCCGCCGGAGAAGAACCATCCGTCCTGCCAATGCAGCGACAGGATCGAGGGAGCAGAGGGGACCGCGCTGTTCGGCTGGATGACCAATTGCTGAAGGTTGGACCAATTGGTCCATTCAACCGTTCCGAGCACGGTCCAGCGCGGATCGAGCTGCGAGCGCAAGCTGGCGGTGATCTGGTCCGGCAGGTTCAGGCCGGCGGTCGCGGGCGCCTGACCGGCGATCGTGCCGATGGGCAGAGACGAGGTGACGGAGCCGCTGAGATTCTGGTCGACGGCCGAGCGATAGCCGATGCCGAGCGTGGTGCCGGGGCGCAAGGTAAACAGGGCGCCGAGGGTGAAGCCGACGCCGAAATCGTCGCCGTTCACTTCGGCGGAACCCTGAAGATAGGACGGCGCGCCGGTGAGGATCTGCGCCTGGTTCAGCTTGGCGTCGATGTAATTGATCACGACACCGCCACCGAGGGTCAGCCAGTCGTTGACCCTATAGGCCACCGATGTGGTGGCGTTCATGTCGAAGATGCGGCTGTAGCAGCCATAATAGCGGCCGGACCAGTTGCACGGCGCGTCGGTGATGAGGCCGTAGGGCGAGGTCACGGCGAGGCCCACCGCCCAGCGATCCCACGCATAGCTGATATAGCTGGTGGGGAGCGTGCCATTGTCGACGATATCGCCGACGCCCACATTTCCCAGATTGGTGCCGAGCGCGCTGCGGGCGCCGATCACGTCGATCGAGGCATGGGGGGCGATATAGGTGACATTGCCTTCCACCGAGAGGCCGGGGGCAAAGCCCATGGCCGCCGGGTTCCAATACATGGAGGCAAGGCCCGCCCCGCCCGCGGCGTTACCGGCGAACGATGTGCCCTGATAATAGGCGCTTTGCTCGCGCAGGCCGAACCCGCCCGCCGAGGCGGTTGAAGCGCCCCCCAGCAACAAGGCCGGCATCATCAAGGCGGCGGTACCGGTGCAGGCGATAGCGTGTCGTTTGGACATGATGCCCCCTAAGGTTGCGTTTCCGAGAGGCATCCCGTCTTTGTGCGGCGCACGTATCAGTGCTTGCGATGCCCTATACGTCAACAAAGATGCCTATTCGGCTGGCAGCGTCAACCGGACTATCGCCCTATGATGTCCGAAAATGACTTTAACCCCCCTTCTGTGGCAGACGTGCAACGTCTCCGAGATAGATGTCTCCTTCTGAACTATTGAATTCCGATCGGATCGACAGTGATACGACAGCTGGATTGACCTTTTTCCACTGGAAGAGGGTGCCTGGCACAGGTTGAGTCATTGTGCATCGCCCTGATGAGCGATCCGAATCTTTCGCATCGCAATATTGGCATAAAGCCCACCAAACCCATGTCTTCCGGGCCGCGCGGGCAGGGGCTTGCGCCCAAGGTTAAAGCATGTATCCTGCCGTTCGTTGGATGACGTATAGGTAAGGGTGCGACAGTGGTAGTTAAGCGCGGCGCCTCCGGTGCCATAACCGACACATTCTTCACCGTGACCGAGCTGGCGCGCGATCTCGCCGTCACGGCCCGCACCATCCGCTTCTACGAGGACAAGGGGCTCATCACGCCCCGCCGTGCCGGCAATATCCGCGTCTATACCAAGCGCGATCGGGCGCGAATGGCGCTGATCCTGCGCGGCAAGCGGCTCGGCTTCAGCCTGCGGGAAATCAAGGATTACCTTGACCTGTACGATGTCGATCCGACCCAGATCGAGCAGATCCGCCTGCTGCTGAAGCAGGTGCGCACGCGCCTGGAGATGCTTGAGGACCAGCGCCTGGCGCTGGAGGAAACCATCGTCGAGCTGAAGGAGATCGAGGCGCAGACCGAGGAGGCCCTGAAGCAGGAAGTCGCCTCCAAGCGCATCGCTGGCTGAGGCACCGCGCTCCGTCCCGGTGCCTCAGCCCGGGCGCGCCATTGCGGGTCCCTGCCCGCGCGCCGCAAATGTCAGCGGGCGTCTATCGGGCGTCATGAATGGCGCGCCATGATCGGGCAGACCCGCCGCTGGTCGCTTTCGCACGAAACGCCCTGGCACCAGTTCAAATATTGAATGTGTGCGACGATTTATTTGATGCCATACGCAAGAACATCTGACACCTAAACAAGAACACTTGATATCCGAACAAGAACACTTGGCAACAAAAGACATCTGGTAGGAGAGCCCATGCAGAACGTGGTTATCGCAGGCTATGCCCGCTCACAGGGCTTCAACGTGGCGCGCCTCATCGGCATGATCGCCGACCTGCCGCAATCGGTCGCCGGTGTCACCGTGAACCGCTTCTGCGGCTCCTCCATGCAGGCGATCCACATGGCCGCCGGACAGATCCAGCTGGGTGCCGGCGAGGTGTTCGTGTGCGCGGGGGTCGAGAGCATGAGCCGCGTGCCCATGACCGGCTTCAACCCGATGCCGAACCCCGCCCTTTATGAAAAGAACCATGCCGCCTACATGGGCATGGGCGACACGGCCGAAAACGTCGCGCGCAAATGGCAGATCAGCCGCGCCGACCAGGACGCCTTCGCCCTCAAGAGCCAGCAGAAGGCCGCGAAAGCCCAGGCCGAGGGCCGGCTGAAGGATGAGATCGTCGCCATCCGCATCAATGGCAAGAGCGTGGA
>NCHM01000128.1 GCA_002257205.1 Rhizobiales bacterium 24-66-13
ATCTTTCGGTCTGGCGTTGGGGTTCGCAACCAGACCCTAACCGAACATCACCGGTGACCACCTCTACCTCGACCTACACCACGTCCGGGGACACGATCCGCGCGCGGCTACGGCATCTCGCAGAACCATCTCATGAAGGTGGTGAATGACCTCTCGCGGGCAGGATATGTGGAGAGTGTCCGCGGCCGCTTCGGTGGCATCCGCCTCGCCCGCCCGGCAGAGTCTTTGAATATCGGCGACGTCATCCGGCATACCGAGGAGGGGTTCGACCTCGTGGATTGCTCGAAATGCGTCATCGCACCGGCGTGCGGCCTGACCAAAGTGCTCTGCGAAGCGGTCGCCGCATTCTTGCAGGTTCTTGACCGCTATACCCTGGCGGATCTGATCGGCCGGCGGGCTGCACTCGCCGGTATCTTTTCTCTTTCGTCCGCGAACGCGAGCGTCAAAGCCTCAGAGCAGATCGCAGCTTCGCCCCGGCCGGAGGTGCACTCGGTCTCGGCCAGGACCACGCGGCGGAAGAAGACACCGGCCGAATGACCGTCGGTACCGCAGCTTTGCTCCATATCTTCGGCTTTGGGGCAGAGGAAACGGTGGGCCAGTCCCTGGACATCATCATTTCCGAACCGTTCCGCGCCCGCCATTGGGCCGGGTACCGCCAGGCGGTCGCGAGCGGCGAGAGCCGCTAGAGCATTTCATTGTTTCACGGAAACAATGAAATGCTCTAGCTCATTGCGTTGTCGCATTGTCTTCACGCGAACCGGTATCCACTTCGCTCGAAAATGTTCTCATCCAGCCCTAACCCAGCAAGGCCCCGGCCGCGTCCTCGTCGGTGATCAGCACGTGGCACAGGCCGGCGCGCAGGGCGGCGCGGATGATCGCGACTTTCTGCACCCCGCCGGCTGCAAGCACGCGCTCCTTGATCAGAAGCAGGTCAGCCAGCGTCGGATTGACGATGCGCGCCGTCAGCGGGTGGGTGACTGTCGCGCCCTCCGCCGTGAGGTAATGGCCGCAGATATCGCCCACCGCCCCGGCCTCCAGCAGCGCGCGGCGCGTTTCGGGTGAGATGACGCCATATTCCAGCGCCTTCGACTGGTCCGACAGGTCGATGGCGCTTAGCAGCGCCACATCGAGATCGCGCGCCATGGCGAGCACCGAGCGCACCGGCTCGCTGGCGACCAGCGCGTCGCGCAGCGCGGCGGTTTCGGCGAACATGGGGGCGGTGACGTAATAGCAGGTGGCGTCGAGCGCGCGCGCGATCATGGCGGCATTGTCGAACGGGTTGATATAGGTGCTCTGCGCCAGCCCGCCGCACAGCAGCACCACGCGGCTGCCATCGCCCGAGCGGCGCTTCAGGTTTTGCGCTGCGGCATTGATGGTGCCGCCCCAATTGATGCCGAGCGCGCCGCCCGGCGGCAGCGCTTGCGACACATAGCGCCCCGCCGCCGCCCCGATGAAGGCGCGCACGTCCGTGTCCGCCATGGGCGCGGGCACGACGATCGCGCGGGTGAGGCCGAACCGCGCCACCAGCAGCGCTTCCAGCTCCACGCAGGCGCCCACGGGATCGGTGATGGTGATCTGGACGAAGCCGCTCTCGCGCGCCTCGCCGAGGATGCGGTTCACCCGCTTGCGGGTGATCTTCAGGCGCTGGGCGATGGCGTCCTGGGTCTGCCCTTCCTTGAAATAATACCAGCAGATGCGGGCGATGAGCGCGGCGTCGGCGCCGGCCTCCCCGTTCTCGCTGTCACCCGCCGGCGCTGTCTGAGTCTGGTTCACCGCATTGTCCTCGTCTCGGCCGTCCGCGCGGGATGTCCTTGCTAGAGCGTTTCCCCGATTCAGGGAATCGCGGAAACGCTCGGTCTTGTTGTGTCCCGCGCGTTTTCATCACGCGAACCGGTCTCCGGTTCGCGAAAACGCCCCGGGCGCGCGGGGGCAGGTGGCAGCAGCGCACCCGTACTTTCCCCTATTGGTACATATGTTCCTTTATCGTCACAAATGTGTTGTGACGTTTTGATATCCCTCCAGCCGACGAAAACAGCTTTTGCATCGCGCCCGCCAGGGGTGATGGTCGCGCGCATCGCGGCCGTGCGCCGGGGTGCGATTTCCAAGGATGGATCGAGTGATGGGTGAAACAGAGCAGGCGGCCGCGCGGGTCGCGTCCGAGGGGACGCCGGGCCGCAGTGTCAGCGTGAACGGGCGCGCCTATGCCTGGCCGGCGCAGCCGACCGTGGTGGTGTGCTTCGATGGCTGCGACCCGGCCTATGTGGCGGCGGCGCGCGCCGCGGGCGTCGTGCCGACCCTGGAGCGCATGTGCCGCGAGGGCTTTTCCGCCCTGGCGCTGGCGGCGATGCCGACCTTCACCAATCCCAACAATGTCTCCATCGTCTGCGGCGTGCCGCCGGCGGTGCACGGGGTTTCCGGTAATTTCTATCTCGATCGCGCGACCGGCGCGGACGTCATGATGGTGGACGCGACGCCCATGCGCGCGCCGACCCTGCTCGCCGCCTTTTCGCAGGCGGGGGCGAAGGTCGTCGCCGTCACCGCGAAGGACAAGCTGCGCAAGGCGCTGGGCCACGGCCTCGCCGGCATCGCCTTTTCCGCCGAGAAGGCCGATGCGGCGCGCGCGGACGAGAACGGCATCAGCGATCTCGCCGCCCTGGTGGGGCGCGGCGCGCCGGACCAGTACAGCGCCGATCTTTCGCTCTATGTGCTCGATGCCGGCATCCGCCTGCTGGAGACGCGCCGGCCGGACCTGAGCTATCTGTCCCTGTCCGATTATGTGCAGCACAAGCACGCCCCCGATGCGCCCGAGGCGCTCGCCTTCATGCAGGCGGTGGATGATCGCCTCGCGCGCATCCTCGCCCTCGGCGCCCGGCTCGGCATCGTCGCCGACCATGGCATGAGCGACATGGCGGCGGCCGACGGCACGCCGAACGTGATCTATCTCGGCGACCGGCTGGACGCGCTGTTCGGGGCGGGCGCGACCCGCGTCATCTGTCCGATCACCGATCCGTTCGTGCGCCATCACGGCGCGCTCGGCGGCTTCGTGCGGGTGCATCTGCAACAGCCGAACGTCGAGCCCGAAGCGGTGCTGGACGCGATCCGCCAGATGCCGGGCATCGCCCTTGCCGCGCCGCGCGCCGAAGCCTGCTTGCGGTTCGATCTGCCGGAGGATCGCGAGGGCGATATCGCGGTGATCGCCGGCAAGGGCATCGCGCTCGGCGCCCATGCGCGCGATCACGATCTGTCCCAGCTTTCCGGCGCGCGCCTGCGCTCCCACGGCGGGCTGGAGGAACAGGTGGTGCCGTTCATCCTCTCCCATCCCCTGAAAGCGGACCGGGCGGGGCGGCTCCAGCTGCGCAATTACGACGTGTTTTCCGTGCTGCTCAACGACGTGGCGGCCTGAACATGCGCCGCGCCATCCTGCTCATTCTCGACGGTCTGCGCCGCGACCTCCTCTCGCCGCGGACCACGCCGCGCCTCGCCGCATTCGCTGGCGGCGCCGAACGGTTCGACGCCTATCGCACGGTGTTTCCCTCCTGCACGCGCGTGGTTTCCGCCAGCCTTGCCACCGGCTGTTATCCGGCGCGCCACGGGCTCCAGGGCAACACCATGGCGCTGCTGGAAGGCGGCCGGCTGGTGCGGCACGATGCGGGGCATCCCGATTTCCTCCAGCACAAGCGGCGCGTGACCGGGCGCTCGCTCGCCATGCCGACCCTGGCCGAGCGGGTGAAGGACCACGGCGGCGCGGTGGTGTTCTCCAACGTCTCGCCGGGCGCGGCCTATGCCCATGATCCCGACGGGCACGGCCATGTCTATCATCGCGCAGGTTCGTTCGGCCCCGGCCGGGTGCCGATGGACGATGCGCACGCCCTGCGCGTGGCGCTGGATGTCGCCGGCGACCGGGCGATGGCCGAACGCTTCATCGCCGAGGCGGTACTGGCCCCCACGCCGCCCGCGCTGGCGGTGCTCTGGCTCGGCGAGCCCGATGCGAGCCAGCATGCGCTGGCGCTCGGCTCCCCGGCGCATCTGGCGATCCTTGCAGAAGCCGATCGCACCGCCGGGCGCGTCATGGACGCGGTGGCGGGCCTGCCCGATCGCGAGGAGGTGCTGTTCCTGGTGGGATCGGACCACGGCCACCAGAGCGTCGCCGGCGTGGTGGATGTGGAGGCGGAACTGGTCGCCGCCGGGCTGAAGGACGCGACGGAGTCCGACGAGGTGGTGGTCGCCTCCAACGGCACGTCGGTGCTGATCTATCTGCATGTGGACGCTGAGGCGCGCGCGCCGGCGCTCGCTCGTTTCCTCGCGGCCTGCGACTGGGCCGGCACGGTGATCGCGCGGGATAAGCTCGCCGAAATCGGCCAGGCGGGGGACAATGGCCTCGCCTTCGCGGTCTCCCTGCGGGCGAGCGATGCGCCGAACGCCTTCGGCATCCCCGGCAGCAGCCTTGCCGCCCGGCGGGCGGGGGAGAAGAAGGCGGATGTGATCGGCGCCGGCCAGCATGGCGGGCTCGGCGCGGCGGAGCAGGCGCCGTTCCTGATGATTTCCGGGCGCGGGTTCGGCGCCGACGTGGCGCGCGGGCACGCCGCCTGCGTGATCGACATCGCGCCCACCATCCTCACCCATCTCGGCCTTGCGGCTGGCGACATGGACGGGCGGCCGCTCCAGGCGGCAGGGGGCGGGCATGGCTGACATCGAATTGCACGCCATCGAGAAGCGCTATGGCGACACCCGGGTGGTGAACGGGGTGTCGCTGACCATCCGCGACGGCGAATTCCTCACCCTCGTCGGTCCCTCCGGCTGCGGGAAATCCACCCTGCTGCGGATCATCGCCGGGCTGGAGGCGCAGGACGGCGGGGAGGTGCGCGTCGGCGGCACGTGCGTGGACGACCGGCGCCCGAAGGAGCGCGACGTCGCCATGGTGTTCCAATCCTATGCGCTCTATCCCCATCTCAGCGTGTTCGACAATATCGCGCTGCCGCTGCGCACCCGCCGCCTGAGCTTCGCCGAGCGGCTGCCTTTGGTCGGCCGCGCCTTTCCCCGCCGACGGGGCATCGAGCGGGCGATCCGCGCGGAGGTCGAGCAGGCCGCCGCCATGCTGGACGTTGCCCATCTGCTCCATCGCAAGCCGGGCCAGCTTTCCGGTGGCCAGCGCCAGCGCGTCGCGCTCGGCCGGGCCATGGTGCGCCACCCGGCGGTGTTCCTGATGGACGAGCCGCTGTCCAACCTCGACGCCAAGCTGCGGGTGCAGATGCGGGCCGAGATCACGGCGCTGCATCGCCGGCTCGGCGTCACCTTCATCTATGTCACCCACGACCAGGCCGAGGCCATGACCATGTCCGACCGGGTCGCGGTGATGATGGGCGGCGAATTGCTCCAGGTCGCCCCGCCCGAGGCGCTGTATCGCGATCCGCAGGATCTGCGGGTGGCCGAGATGATCGGCAGCCCGAAGATCAATGTGGTCTCGCGCGCCCATTGGGCCGCGCTCGGCGGCGCCGAGCCGGGCGGCCTGCATGCCGAGACGACCCAGCTCGCCTTCCGCCCGGAGGACGCCGCGATCGCCGGGCCGGGCGCCGGCACGCTCGGTGGAAGCGTCGCCAGCACCGAAAATCTCGGCTCCGACATCTTCTTGAATGTGACGCTCACGCATGGGGCGGGCGCCATCGTCGTGCGCACCCATCCCGACGCGCCACGCGCACGGGCCGGGGATCCGGTTTGCGTGCGCGTTGAACATGCCCGCCTGATGCAGTTCGACAGCCAGGGCCGGCGCCGTGCCGCACTTGCGCGGGTGGCGGCATGAGCACCGCCGCGCCCCATCTCGTCCGCGCGGAGAAGAGCGCGCGTCCGGGTGCCGGGCAGAGCGAGGCGCGGGTCGGCTGGCTCGCGGTCTCGCCCGCAGCGGTGCTGCTGATCGGCCTTCTGTTCGGTCCGGCGGCGGCGGTGGTGCTGTTCTCGCTCACCGACTGGCAGCTCGGCGGCGCCAGCTTCCATTTCATCGGGCTGGCGAATTTCCAGGCTTTGTTCGGCGATCCGATTTTCTGGAAGGCGCTCGGCAACACGCTGCTCTATGTCGTGCTCGTGGTGCCCGGCACGGTGGGCCTCGGCCTCGGCGTGGCGCTGCTCATCGAGGCGAGCCCTGGGCTGCGGGGCTTCTACCGGGCGGCGCATTTCCTGCCCGTCATGTCCACCATGTCGGCGATGGCGATCGTGTGGGGCACCATGCTCCATCCCACCATCGGCCTGGTGAACCGGGCGCTCGGCGCGATCGGGATCACCGGCGTGAACTGGCTGCGCGACGAGCATACGGCGCTGCTCGCGCTGGCGGTCATCGGCATCTGGCAAGGGTTCGGCTTTGCCATGGTGCTGTTCGTCTCCGGCCTGAAGGCGGTGCCGCAGCATCTGTACGACGCCGCCGCCATCGACGGCGCGGACGGCCTGTTCGACCGCCTGCGCCTCGTCACTCTGCCCATGCTCGGGCCGGTGACCATGTTCGTGGTGATCCTCACCGCCAGCCGCGCGTTCGAGGTGTTCGACGCCGTGCGCGTGCTCACCCAGGGCGGGCCGAACTATGCCTCCGAAGTGCTGCTGCATCGCCTCTACACCGAAAGCTTCGATTTCCTGCGCACCGGCTATGGGGCGGCGCTGACCGTGGTCTATCTCGCCATCGTGGTCGCGCTCACGCTGACCCAGGCGAAGCTCCTCGAACGGCGGGTGCATTACACATGAGCGCGCAAATGAGACGACGCGGGCGCGCCGGCCGCATCGCGCGGCATGTCCTGCTCGCCTGCACCGCGGCCTTCGCGCTGGCGCCGTTCGTCTGGATGATCAGCCTCTCCATCAAGCCGCCGCAGGAGATCTTCCAGGCGGATTTCCACCTGTGGCCGACGCAATTCTACGGTTTTGAGAATTATCGCATCGCTTTTACCGCCGCGCCCATGTTCACCTTCCTGCTGAACGGCTTGATGGTGTGCGCGGCGATCTTCACGCTGCAGCTTCTGGTCTGCGTGCCCTGCGCCTATGCGCTGGCGAAGCTGCGTTTCCACGGTCGCGATACCTTGTTCGCGGCGGTGCTGGTGGGCTTGCTGGTGCCGCCGCAGGCGCTGGCGATCCCCCATTTCGTGCTGCTCTACGTGTTCGGGCTTCTGGACACCTATGCGGCGCTGATCCTGCCCTGGGCGATTTCCGCCTTCGGCATCTTCCTGCTGCGGCAGTTCTTCCGCGCCATACCGGACGATGTGATCCACGCGGCGCGGCTCGACGGGCTCGGCGAATTCGAGATCATCTGGCGCATCATGGTGCCCATGAGCGCACCGGCTCTGGCCGCGTTCGGCATCTTCTCGGTGGTCGCCCACTGGAACGATCTGTTCTGGCCGCTGATCGCGGTGCGCAGCGCGGACATCTCCACGCCCGCGCTCGGCATTCTCCTGTTCCGGGACGATGAGGCGGGCCAGTTCCTCGGCCCGCTCATGGCGGGTGCGGCGATCATCGTCGCGCCGCTCCTACTCGCCTTCCTGATCGCGCAACGCCGGTTTATCGACGGCCTTGCCGTGACGACCATGAAATGACCCTCACGCGGAGATCCCCCATGTTCGAACGACTGACCACCCGGCTCGGCCGGATAAGCGCGGGCGTCGCCACCCTCCTGCTGGCGGGCACGGCCTGCGCCCAGGCGGAAGTGACGCTGGACGTGCTCTACACCACCCCCGGCACCTTCAATGCCCTTCAGCAGGAACTGGCCAAGCGCTTCACCGAGGCGCATCCCGACATCAAGGTGAAATTCCGCAACCCCGTGGCGGGCTATGAGGAAGCCGCGCAGCAGATCCTGCGCGACCAGATCACCGGGCGGCTGCCGGACGTGGCGTTCAACGGCATCAACCAGATCGGCCTGTTCGTGGATCGCGGCCTCGGCGTGCCGCTGGATGCCTATGCCGAACAGGACGGCGGGCTCGCCAAGCTCGGCTATTATCCGACGCTGGCGGAACTCGGCAAATGGAAGGGCAAGCTCTATGGCCTCACCTTCGCCGTCTCCACTCCGGTGCTCTATGTGAATGCCGACCTGCTGGCAAAGGCGGGCATCGATGTCGCGGCGCTCCCCAAGACCTGGCCGGAACTGATCGCCGCCGGAAAAGCGGTCGAGGCCAAGGCCGGCACGCCGGTCACGGGGCTTTATTATCAATGGGAGCAAACCGGGAACTGGCTGTTCCAATCGCTGGTCACCAGCAAGGGCGGCCACATGCTCCAGCCCAACGGATGCAGCATCGCCTTTAATGACGACAAGGGCATGTGGGCGCTGAAGACGCTGGAATCCTTCGGCGCCTCGGGCATGCCCAACCTCGCGCTCGGCCAGGCGCGGCAATCCTTCGTCGCCGGCAGCATCGCCATCCTCGCCGACTCGACCTCCTATGTGGCGGCGGCGGATCGCCAGATCGCCGGCAAGTTCGCGTTCAAGACGCTCGCCTTCCCGCTCGCGGCGGCGGACGGCAAATTGCCCGCCGGCGGCAATGTGGCCATGGTGTTTTCCAAGGATGCCGAGCACCAGAAGGCCGCCTGGGAATTCGTGAAGTTCGTCACCGGCCCGCTCGGCCAGACGCTGATGGCCAATTACACCGGCTATATGCCGGGCAATGAAATCGCGGTGCGGCAGCCGGACCTGCTCGGCGCGTTTTATGCCAAGAACCCCAATCACATGACCAGCATCCAGCAATTGCCGGTGCTGACCGAATGGGCGTCCTTCCCCGGCGACAATTCGCTCAAGATCATCGAGGTGATCAAGAGCCATACCGAGAGCCTCGTGACCGGCAAGCGCAAGGCCGAGCAGGTGATGCCGGATCTGGTGCGCGACGTGAACGCCCTTCTGCCCAAATGCAGCGGCTGAGCCGCGCGCTGCGGGTGGCACGCTAAGCTTTAAACAGGCGGGCAGGGCACCATGGCCTGGCCCGCCTTTAATGTCGCGCACACACAGCACCTGTGCGGCGCCGCGCGATTCAGCGCCCGGTGATCTGCTCCTGATTTTGCGTGTGCAGGGCAACGAGGTCCGGTGTCAGCGCCTCGCCGAAATCGGCGAACTCGAACACCGGGCGGATTTCGATTTCGCTCGGGCCGGGCATGGGATTGGGGCAGCGCTTCACCCAGGCCACCGCTTCCGCCATGTCCTTGACCTGCCACATCCAGAAGCCGGCGACGATTTCC
>NCHM01000129.1 GCA_002257205.1 Rhizobiales bacterium 24-66-13
GCTGGTGAGCGTGGAAGGCCACGGCCGCGACTATCCCTTCGCCGATTTGTTCGGCGAGGACCTGCCGGATGTGAGCCGCACGGTCGGCTGGTTCACGGTGTTCCATCCCTTGAAAGTGCATGTGGGCGGCGATCTCGCGTCCACCATCCGGGGGGTGAAGGAAAGCGCTCGCCGCACCCCGGACCAGGGCTGGAGCTATCCCCTGCTGCGCCAGTTCGCCGGGGACGTCGGCCTTGCGATCCTGAAGCCGCAGGTGGGCTTCAATTATCTCGGCGTGCTGTCCGGCGGCGGCCGGGCGGGGGCGTTCACCATCGACTGGAACACGCCCGGCGCGGCGCTGGCACCGCAGACCCTGCGGCCCCATGCGATCGAAATCCTCACCGCGGTGGAGGACGGGAAACTCAGCGTGAACCTGGAGATGGACGGCGGTGCTTTCTCGGCCGCCGACGCGCAGGCGCTGTCCGCGCGCTTCCTGGCGCAGGTGCGCGCCGTGCTCGCCCATTGCCTCGGTCGCGGCGGTTCGGAGGCAACTCCGTCCGACTTCACCTATGGCGACCTCAGCCTGGACGATCTCGACCGCCTGCTGCTGGCGCAATGAGGGAAATGCACCGGCGGTGAGCACCGCCGGAGCAGGCAAACGCGGGTGCGGGAAGGCGGGTCATGAAGGTTCTGCGGCTGTTCCAGAAGGAGGCGGGGGTGGGGAGCGCGCGCTTCCTGATCCTCGCGGCCCTATCCGGCCTGTCCAATGCCGGCATCCTCGCCATCATCAACCTTGCCGCCAGCCATGTGCAGGACAAGGAAGGCAATCTCGTCAATCTGCTGCTGTTCGGCATCACCATCCTGGTGTTCGTCTACACCCAGCGCAGCCTGATGGTGGAAGTGTGCCACCGGGTGGAGCAATTGGTGGACCGCATGCGCGTGCGCCTGATCGCCCGCGCGCGCCGCGCCGAATTCCTCGAACTGGAGGATGTGGGCCGGGCGGAAATCTATTCCTGCCTCACGCGCGAAACCCTGATTCTCTCGCAGGCCGCGCCCAATCTGGTGATCGGCATCCAGAGCGCGATCCTGGTGATTTTCACCATGATCTACATGGCATTCCTGTCGTGGACCGCGTTCATCCTCTCGGCCGCCTGCACCATCATCGGGGCGCTGGTACACATCTCGCGCAACACCCAGGTGAAGGCGGAGCTGCGCGAATCCTTCGAACAGGAAAACCTCCTGATCGAAAGCATGAGCGACATGCTGGAGGGCTTCAAGGAAGTGAAGATGAGCGATGCGCGGGCCCATGCCATCGCCCAGCGCATCGAGGCGATCTCGCACCGGGTGACGCGCCTGCGCATCCGCACGCAGACCACCTATGCCACCGACTTCGTGTTCTCGCAGGTCACCTTCTTCCTGCTAACCGGCGTGATGGTGTTCGTGGTGCCGGCGGTGAGCGAGGCCTATACGCAGGTGGTGGTGATGACCACCACGGCCAGCCTGTTCATGATCGGCCCGGTGTCTAACGTGGTGGGCTCCATTCCCATCTTCACCAATGCCAATTCCGCCGCCGAAAATATCATGCGGCTTCAGGAGCGGCTCGGGCGCATCAACGGGCACAAGAACGGCGGGGCCACCAGCCTGGTGGATTTCAAGACCATCGTGCTCGACGGGGCGAGCTTCGCCCATGCTCCGGCGGGCGGCGACCGGCCGTTCACGGTGGGTCCGATCGACCTGACCATCCGGCGCGGGCAGACCATTTTCATCACCGGCGGCAACGGCTCCGGAAAGACCACCTTCGTGCGCATGCTGATCGGGCTCTATCCCAACCAGGGCGGGACGATCCGGGTGGACCGCGCGACCATCGGCCCGTTCAACATCCAGGATTATCGCAACCTGTTCTCGGTGATCTTTTCCGACAATCACCTGTTCGCCGAACTCTACGGGCAGCCCGCGCCAGACCCGGTGCTGGTGTCGGACCTGTTTGAACTGCTGGAGATGCAGCACAAGTCGCGGCTGGAGAACAACCGCTTCAGCACCACCAAGCTCTCCGGCGGGCAACGCAAGCGCCTTGCGATGATCGCCGCCATTCTCGAAGCGCGGCCCATATGCATCTTCGATGAATGGGCAGCCGACCAAGATCCCTATTTTCGCGAGAAGTTTTATCGCGTCATCCTCCCTTTGCTGAAGGAAAAGGGCGTCACCGTCATCGCCATTACGCATGACGATGCTTATTTCGACGTGGCCGATCTACATGTGCATATGGATACGGGCCGGCTAAAGATTGTCCGAGGCGAAGAAAAAGCGTTGGAAATGGCGCCCGACTGACGCGCCTTTTCGGATTCTTGTCATGTCAATGTCGCGATACAACCTGTAATTGCTGACTGAGAAATTTCTATCCATTGTTCACCATGGAGGCGGGGCCATGAGGATTCAGTGCGCGGGAACTGGGTATGTGTCGCGGCAATTGCGCCGCCTGGCGGCGGGTGTCGCGTGCGGAGCGCTGGTCGTCTCGCCGGCCTTCGCGGGGCAGACCGACCTTCAGTCGGCGCAGCTCGCGCCGGTGCTCCAGGGCTTTCTTGATTCGGTTTATTCTCAGAACAATATCGAGGGCATCTCGATCGCGGTGAGCTGGAACGGCGGCAGCAAGTCCTGGGTCGGCACCGCCGGCTATGCCGACGTGCAGCACACGCGGCCGATCACCGCCGATACCCAGTTCCGCATCGGCAGCGCCTCCAAGACCATCACCGGCACCGTGGTGATGCGCCTTGCCGACCAGGGGTTGATCAACCTCGATGCGCCGATCAATACTTATGTTGCTGGCCTGAATATTCCCAACGGCAACGTCATCACCGTGCGCAATGTGATGAGCATGACCAGCGGCCTGCCGGAATATCTGATCTCGCCCTCGCTGCATGTTCCGGGGCAGACGATCCTTCAGGAATGGGCCAATTTCAACAGCCCGAACGGCCCCTATGGCAGCGCCAATTATACCCCCGAACAGCTGATCCAGGCGGTCGTGCAGAGCATCAACGCCGGCACCCAAACCCCCGGCGCGGTCGGCCAGATGGCCTATGCGAACACCAATTTCGTCCTGCTCGGCATCATCGCCCAGAGCGTGACCGGCACCGCGATGGAGAAGCTGGCGCAGGATCTGGTCTTCACCCCCATGGGGATGAAAGATTCCGCCTTCCCCTATACCGACCAGTTCACCACCGCCAATTACGCCGGCTCCAACCAATATCTGGTGACCCAGGCGCCTTATACGGTGCCGGCCGGCAGCGTCTACAACATGAGCTTCGTCGATCCGCAGGTTCCCTGGGCCGCGGGAGCGATGCTCTCCACGCCCTCGGACGAGCTGAAATGGGTGCGCGAGATCGCCACCAACGACAATGGCCTGCTGAGCGCCAGCATGCAGGAACAGCGTACCGATTTCATCTATCCCGGCTCGGTGGGCTCGATCCCGTCTTATTACGGCCTCGCCCTCTACCAGATGCCGAGCTTCGGCACCGGCGGCGAATTGATTGGCCATAGCGGCCTGATCGCGGGCTATACGTCATCGCTGTTCTACAATACGGCGACCGACTTCGCTTATGCCATCAACTTCCTCGGCTATCAGTCGAACGCCGCCTATTGGTTCCCCTTCTTCGGCGCGCAGGACTGGTTCGCGCCCTATGGCTACCAGATCGGCGACTATACCTCGGTGCCGCTGGTGTGGGCGCTGGATCGCAATGTGGTGCTCGCCACCACCACGCAAGGCAGCTGCAGCTTCGGCGCCAGCCCGACCAAGGTCTCCGCCACCAGCACGGTGTGTACCGGCGACAATGTGCGCACCTCCTCGCTCGACGTGAAGGGCCAGACGCTCACCCTCGGCCCGTCCGGCAGCACGATCGGGTCCTGGTACGTCGATCCGACGATCTATTATCAGAACCAGGCCAATCCCACCGGCTCCGTCAGCGCGATCACGGTGCCGCGCCCGAGCCTTGCGGTGTTCGGCAGCAATATTTCCGGTGTCGCGCTCCAGGGCGATGCGACGCTGAACCTGACCTCCGGCGCCATCCTGGAATTGTGGGGCGATAATTCCGCCGCCATCTCCATGGCCGGCTCGAACAATAAGGCCAACATCGGCGGCACCATCAACACCTATGGCGGCGATTCCTACGCGGTGCTGGTGAACGGCACGCAGAACGCCACCCATGTTCAATCCACCGGCGCGGTGCTCGGCACCATTGCCCTCAACGGATCGAGCAACACGCTGACCCTCGACGGCGGCGTCACCGGCCTTGTGTCCCTGGCCGGCCAGGGCAACCGGGCCTCCATCGCCGGGACCATCACCTCGCCCGCGGTCTCGATGGTGCCGTCCGCGGCGTTCGGCTACCAGAACGGCGTCGCGCCCTTCATCGCCAATACGGCGAGCGATCAGGCGCTGGCCCTGAGCGGAACCGGCGGCATGGCGCAGATCGGCGCCACCGGCGAGGTCGACGGCCGCATCTCGGTCTCCGGCTCCGGCAACGGCCTCGTCATCTCCGGCACGGTCACGTCCGCGAACGCCTATCTCCAGAATTATATCGCCCAGCAGAATGCCGCCGGCACCAAGACGCCCACCTTCACCATTCCCCAGGCCACCAATGTGGCGCTCGAAATGGCCGGCACGCAGAACCAGGCGCAGGTGAATTCCGGCGGCACGGTCTCCGGCCAGGTGCAGGTTTCCGGCGCCGCCAACAGCTTCGTGATGAACGGCGGCATGGCCGGGCAGATCAGCCTTGCCGGTTCCGGCAACAGCGCCACCGTGGGCGGCAGCCTTGCAGCGGACACCAGCGTCTCGCTCTTCGCCTTGCTCGCCTCGGGCTATGGCAACAGCTTCACCCTGCAATCCTCGGGGCAGATGCTGGGCAACGTTTCCGTGACCGGCTTCAACACGGTGCGCGTGAACGGAACCCTGGTCGGTGCGGTCAGCCTCGGCGGCGGGTCGGTGCTCCAGGGCACCGGCTTCGTCAACGGCACGGTCGGCGGCGCGGGCGGCGTGATCGCGCCGGGCAACAGCGTCGGCACCTTGATGGTCGGCAATTATGTCGCCAATGGCGGCGTGCTCCAGATCGAGACCAACGGAGCCGGGCTGAGCGATCAGCTGATCGTGACCAATATCGCCAATATCACAGGCGGCAGCGTCACCATCCAGCCCTCCACCGGCGGCGCGAACGGCATCTACAACATCCTCGCCGCCTCCACCGTGCAGGGCACGTTCGGGTCCATCAGCGCCGGCGACACCCGCATGGGCGTCGGCGCGCAATATTCGGCCAGTGGGGTGAATGTCGCCACCATCAGCCCGTTCCAGGTGGATGCCACCACCCGCCTTGCCGCCGCCGATACCGTGCGCAGCCTGGATGTGCTGGAGCGGCGGGCGGCCCAGTTCCAGGATGCCGCCCCGAGCGCGCCGGGCGCCAAGCCCAGCCTCTCCGGACCGGCGGTCGCCGCCAATACCGACGGCGGGCAGAATGTGACCGGCTTCCTCACCGGCATCGGCCCCATCAGCCAGGGCTCGCGCGCCGACGGCATGGCCCTGTGGGCCAATGCCTATGGCTCGCGCACCCGCCTTTATGCCGACGGCGGCGTGCCCACCATCCAGGCGGACGGCGGCGGCGTGATGCTGGGCGTGGACGGGGAAGTGGCGAAAAACCTGGTGGTCGGCCTCATGGGCACCTACAGCCAGAACAACGCCAACGCCTCCGGCAGCGCGAGCCCGAACTATACCTCCAACGCCTATTCGCTCGGTGCCTATGCGTCCTACGAAATCGGCCGGGTGGTGCTGAACGGCTCGGTGCTGGTCGGGCGCGGCGATGACGAGGCGAACCAGACCTATTGGGTCGGCGGCGGCCTTGCGGCCACCAACGCCAATTTCAACGACCTGCGCATCGCCGGCCGGCTCGCCGCCTCCACCAGCGTCGAGATGGGGACGATGAGCTTCATTCCCCGCGCCGCCCTGACGCTGCTGAACGTCAATGTGGACAGCTATACCGAGAGCAGCTTCTATCCCAGCCTCAATGCCGCCTGGAGCGGCAGCGACTACACCTTGCTGCGGCCGGAATTCACCGTGACCATGCAGCAGAAGGTGGATCTGCGCCAATTCGGCTGGGCGGGCTGGCTGACGGGCGAAATCGAGACCGGCATCGCCCGCGACGTGGTGGTGGACAGCGCCAATCCCATGGTTCAGCTGCCCGGCTATACGCCGATCCAGGTGCAGGGCTTCAACCAGGATGCCTGGGTGCTGCCGGTGGGCGCGCGGCTCTCGCTCTCGGCCACCGACAAGATGTCCCTGTTCGCGGCCTATGACGGCAATTTCTCCACCGTCGGCACCGACCAGTCGCTGCGCGGCGGGCTTCAGGTCCGGTTCTGAGGCACGCCGCGCAACGTCAAGCGTGAACGCAAGCGCCATCGCCAGATAAAAACGCCGCTGCCCGTGCAGCGGCGTTTTTGCGTTGGAGTGTCTTCGGAAAAGGGTGCCGCGCCGGGCCTTCAGGCGCCTGCTGGGCCGGGTGCGCCGGATGTGGGCGGCGCTTCGGGTTCGTGCTCGCCCTGCGTGCGCAGCCGCGCGATGATCTCCTTTGCCGCCGCCTGGTGGGCCGGCGTGATATTGGAGGTCAGGGCCTGGAACGCCAGGAACATCACCGCCGCATCATCGGAAAAGCCGATCACCGGCAGAATGTCGGGAATGGCATCCAGCGGCAGGACGAAATAGGCGAGGGCGCCCAGCAGGGTCGCGCGCACGCGCACCGGGGTGTCATGGTCGAAGGCGGCGTAATAGGCCGCCACCGCGTCTTCCGCGAACGGCACGTGCGCGGCAGTGCGTTTCAGCTTCTGCCAGAAGCTTTTCTGGACGAGAGCCTCGTCCTTCGCCGCCTTCAGCCGTTCCGCGAAGGGCAGCGCGCTCCAATCGAAGCGGAAGCGGGCGCGTTCGGTATCACTCATGCAAAGGATATGGGATGTCCCTCGGGCATCGCAAGACGCAGCGCCGCGCCGCCCGAGAGCGGATAGGCCGCCTCTTCCACATAGGGGCCGCCGCCGACCGAATCGCGCGAGGAGAACAGCACGAACCGGCTCGCGAGAAAGCTTTCGCTGCGGAAGAAACCGCGCGTGGCGAGATAATCGGCCACTTGGCGGCTGGATGTATCGCGCAGTCGGGCCAGCGTGACATGCGGCTTGTAATTGCGTTCCGCCGGCAGGCCGAGGCGCTGCATGATGCGCTCATGCTCTGCCTGAAGCTCCAGCAGGGCGGGGTTGGGCCGCACGCTGGCATAGATCACCCGTGGCTTATGGCCGCCGAACTGGTCGAGCCCGCCGAGGCTCATCTCGAACGCGCGGCGGCGCACCTGCCCAAGCATCAAGGCGATGTCGCGGGCCTTGGCATCGTCCACATCGCCGATGAAGCGCAGGGTGACGTGGTAGTTTTCGGGGTCCATCCATCGGGCGCCGGAGAGGCCCCCCCGCATGAGGGACAGGCCATCTCCAATCTGGCTCGGAATCTCGAGCGCGGTGAAGAGCCGGGGCATGGGGCGCCTCCTCATCGTCACTTCGGCGACGCCGCGATCGGCGGTTCACCGAAAGACAACACAACGTCCTCTAGTGAAAAGGATTCGCGGCCCGCTGGGAAGTGTCTGGTTCAGCGAACCGGTACGAAGATGTCCACAACCAGCGAATCCGGCGCCGTCACCTGCGGGTCCGTGCGGTATTGCTCGATATAGAGATCCTGCGCGGCGATGTTTTTGTCGTCGAGAAAATTGGCGATGGCCTCATAGGTGTCGTCCATATCGGCGAACGAGCCCTTGTGGGTGAATTTGAAGGCCTTGCCGGCGAATGAGGCACCGAGCTTCACATCGCCCTGTGGCTTTTGCGTGGTGGCGCCGGTGAACGGCACCTGGGCTTCGAACTCGAAGCCGGCGTCGTCGCTGGAATTATAGACGATGAACACGTCGCCGGTGCGTTTCAGCCCCATGCGGTTCATTTCCGCCGTGATGTCCTTGAGCGTCGCCACGATGGTATCGAAGCCGGCATCCCAGCTCGCACTGCCGCTCTTGGTCAGGACGGGAATGGTCGCGAGCTGGGTTTCCTCGCCGGTGAAGGCCTGAACCGAAGGCGCGGTCAGCGGCTGGGTCTGTACCGACCGGGGATCGACACCGGCGGGCGGCGACAGAGGGGAGGCCGGACCCGGCAGCGCCTGGGTGGTGGACGGTGCGCCGCCCTCCGGCGCGGGATTGGGGGCCTGGGCGGGGCTTCCCGTCTGTCCTGAAGGCGCCGCGCCCTGCGCCAGCGCGGCACCGCCCAGGATGGGCGCGCCCAGCGCGAAAAGGCCGCTCGCCACGCCCATGGCCAGCAACGCCGCCCGTGTTCCACGAACCACGTTCACACCGCCCATCGCCTGAAATCTCCTTGCCGACATGCGCAGCCTCTACCACCCGATTCGGGCTAAAGGCGGATGCCGCCGGCCCTCTTTTATCATGTTCGCGCGGGGCGCCTAGAGCACGCGCCGATCAGCTTGCATCGCAAGCGGATCGGATAACGCGTTCTCTCACAAACGTTTAGAGACTGATTCACCGATCAGGTTGGTTCAACCTGATCGGATCAGGCTCTAGAGCACGCGCCGATCAGCTTGCATCGCAAGCGGATCGGATAACGCGTTCTCTCACAAATGTTTAGAGCCTGATCCGATCGGGTTGTTTCAAGCTGATCGGATCAGGCTCTAGCCGGCCGCAGCGGCAGGCGCGGCCGGCTGCGCCGGGTGACTTTCTGCCCATGTGCGCCCCACAAAAGCCGTCGTGCTCCGCAACGGGGTGGCGCATCCCCCGCCTGAGGCCATATAAGACCTGCATCTCCCGGATGCGTGTGTGGACCCATGACGAGCCTCGCCAATCGCCCCTTTGTGAAGATGAACGGCCTCGGCAACGAGATTCTCGTGCTGGATCTGCGGGCCAATCCGGTGGAGGTGTCCCCCGCCGCCGCGCGTGCGCTCGCCCGTGCCGATGCGCTGCCGTTCGACCAGGCGATGGTGCTTTATCCGCCGCGCGCCTCCGGCTCCATGGGTTTCGTGCGCATCCTCAATTCCGACGGCTCGGAATCCGGTGCCTGCGGCAACGGCACGCGCTGCATCGCCGCGCTGGAGGCCCGCCGCACCGGGGCGCGCCATGTGCTGTTCGACAGCGCCGCCGGCCTG